>JAVVGK010000001.1:0-42068 GCA_032249175.1 Candidatus Hydrothermia bacterium
TCAACTCCTATTCCTTCAATAACCTCAAAAACTTCTTCTGGTATCTTATTTTCAATTAAATCCTCATAAGTATATATTTTTTCAGTAATCTGTTTCATCTTTAAATTTTAAAGCATAAAAAGTGCTTTGTCCAATAATTCTAAAATTACGATTATTTCTTATTTTCCCCACCCACCCTAAAAATAAGCCTTCCGCTTAAAACTTCGCCCCCCTTAAATTCCCCCCTAAAATAAATAATTTCCTAAAATTTTGATATTTATCAGACAAAGCAAAAACTTCTTGCCCTGTCCAATAATTCTGAAATTAAGATTATTACTTTATCTTCTCACCTGCCCTGAGAATAAGCCTTCGCTTTATAAATACCCATATTTTACCGACCTTAAAATCAAGCCTAAATTTAAACCCTACATAAAATCAATAATGCTAAATCATCCTTTAAAATTTTGTAATGAATATCTCAAAAAAATTTTTTAACCTTTTATGGCAGGTAAGTGATGAGGTTGAAGAGAGAGGCTACTTGCTAAATCCAGAGATATTCTTACAGCTTAGAGAGGAACTTGCTACTTTGCTACTGGAAAAAGTAAGGGAATTTTTTAGAGAATACTCAGGGAATGCTCATTTCATACTTTTTGTATCTGAGTCTATGGAATTCAGTAAAGATGGAATTTTAGAGTATGTTGATGGTGAGAATGAGGTTGAAGTTACATTTAGATATTTCATAAGAGTTCTTCCTATTCAAAGGGGGGAAGAAATTTTAAGCATTTTTAAAAAACGATTTAATTTTATTATGCTTGGAGCTATAAGAATTTCAGATTGAAACTTTTATACCCCTTTTTTCGTTAATTATATCCTATGGAATTATATGAGCCTTTTTTTCTTAAAAATTAAAAAAGGAGGTTGAAGAAGATGGTAAATGTTCTATCACTACAAGCGATGAAAGGGGAGAATATGAATAAGCCTGGTGGAGCAAGTACTATAAGTTGGAGCTTCTGTTCCACACTGAGCTGGCATTGTGGGGGTGGAAATGAAAAAAGTTAGAGGAAATAGGGGGTTTATCCCCCCTGCTATAAAATTATGAGCCTTTTTTTCTTAAAAATTAAAAAAGGAGGTTGAAGAAGATGGTAAATGTTCTATCACTACAAGCGATGAATGAGAATAATAGTAATGGTAATAGTGTCATAAGTGCCTCCTTTTGCTCAGCAATAAGTTTATTTGGTTGTAAAAAAGTAAAGAAAGACAATGATAGGAAATATTCTCTCAAATCCTCGCTTAGCTACGGCTGTAAATTATAAATTTAAATTATTAGCTAAAAAACTATTACCTTCTGATTGGAAAATGGAAGAAATGGATAATATTTGGATTGTTTGCTCTAATCCTAAAAATGATTTCCCAAAGCAAGGTTTTAAAATTCATATTAGTGCTACAATTTTAAATGCTAAGGAAATTCTAAAAACTTCAATTCCTATAATTGTTTCACACAATTCTAATTTCAAATTTTTAAAAGAATTAAAAAATTTACTATTCATGAATTCAAGAATGGCAAATAGAGGCAGTAGTGGAAAATTCATTACAATATATCCACCTAATGAAGAAGTTTTTAAAGCACTATTAGAAGAGCTTTATAAATCTTTAAAGCATTATGAAGGTCCTTATATTCTTTCCGATATGAGATATAAGGATTGTAAGGTTTTATATTATCGCTATGGTGGATTTTGGAAAATGGAAAGGATAAATGTAAAAGGTGAAAGGATTTATGTTATTGAAGCACCTGATGGAAGTTATTATGATGATATTAGACATCCATTTTATACACTACCACCTTGGATAAAAGACCCATTTGGTAATGAAACAATAACGCCAAAAGAAGAGATTATTCTTAATGAAAGATATAAAGTAATTTCAGCAATTCAATTTTCAAATAATGGTGGAATTTATAATGCTTATGATTTATTAGAAAATAAAGAAGTAGTAATAAAGGAAGCAAGACCTTATGTAAGTATGAGTTTAAATGGTATAGATGCTGTTTATTTATTAAAAAAGGAATATGAAATTTTAAAAATGTTAGAAAATGAAAATGTAGCACCAAAAGCTTATGAAATTTTTCAAGAATGGGAGCATTGGTTTTTAGTAGAAGAGAAATTAGAAGGGATAAATTTAAGAAATTTTGTAGCTATAAATGCCCCTATATTAAATCCATTAGCAAGCGAAAAGGATTTCCAGAATTATTTAGAGAAGTTTATTACTATTGCTGAAAACATAGCAAAACATCTTTCCATTCTTCATAAATATAATATTGTTTTTGGAGACTTTTCACCCAATAATATTATTATCAATCCTCAAACCCTTAATGTAAAATTTATAGACTTTGAGGGTGCTTATATAATAGGCAATAATAAATGGTATAATGTTTTTACACCTGGATTTTCTTCACCTCAATTGAGAAAAAATAAAAGACCTACTTTTGAAGATGACTATTATGCCTTTGGTGAAATTTTACAAGCCCTATTATTTACCAACAATACGCTATTTTTTATTGCTCCAACATTAAGAAAAAAATTCTTAAATAAACTTATAAAAGATTATCATTTTCCTAAAATTTTCAAAGAAGTTATTTTAAATTTAATAAAATATGAGCCAAAATCCCGCATAAAACCAATTGAAGCTGTAAATATATTAAAAACCAATAAAAGAATTGTCAATTATAAAGAAAATGTTAAAATAATGGATTTAAGAACTTATATTGAAAAGACAAAAAAGGGAATTATAAAGATATTTCAAAAGAAAAAGGAAGGGAATTTAAATTTCGCATTTGGGGATTTGGGAGTAATCTATGTTTTAAATCTTGTAGGCGAAAACTTTAAAGAATATTTAAAATCTCAAAGTTTAGAAAATTATCCACCTGGTTTATATGTAGGTTTAAGTGGAATAGCTTGGGCATTTTTAGATTTAAATTTAAATGATTTAGCAATAGAAGCATTAAATAAAGCAAAGAGAAGTCCATTATTATATGAAAGTTTAGATATGTTTTATGGTATTTCTGGATATGGACTGACAAATTTAAAGTTTTATAAAAGGTTAAAAGACAAAACATTTTTAAATAATGCTATTGAAGTTTATGAATTTATAAAAAATAGAGAATTGAAATTTCAGGAGATTGGATATGGTCATGGAGCAAGTGGAGTTGCATTATTTTTAATAAAATTATATGAATTTTTAAGAAATGAAGATATAAAGAATTTAGCTATTTACTTATTAAAACAAGATTTAGAAAATGGAGTAAATACAAATGGATATTTAACATTTCCACAAGAAGAGGATAGTTCCACAGTTTTGCCTTATGTAGAATATGGAAGTGCTGGTATAATAGGTGTTTTAGTAAGGTTTTATGAGATTTTAAAAGAAGAATGGATTTTAGAATATATAAAAAATATCTTACCTGATTTAGAGAGGACATTTACGATATTTCCATCACAAATAGATGGACTTGCAGGCTTGGGTGAAAGTTTATTAGATTTAGAATTGAAATTAAATTATAAAACAAAAATTTATAAAATTTTAGAAGGTTTAAGAATTTACGCTATTTTTAAAGATGGTTGTATATTTTATCCAAGGAGTAATCTTGATAGTATTGGAATTCATTGGGCAGATGGCTCATCTGGTATATTAGACTTTCTACATCGCTTATATAATAAAAGAAACGAGAGAACACTATGGGATTTTTAAAAGAAGTCATTTTTAAATTTAAATTCTTCATCCTTATAAAAATTCTTATTATATGCTTAATTTTTCCAATCCTTTCATTCTTTGAGCCACTTTTGAATAAATACCTATTTGATTATGGTATTATGGCAGGTGATTTTAAGAAATTTGTAATTTTACTTTCTCTAATTACTATTTTTTCATTTATCTCTCTTTTGCTTGAATACATAATTCAAATTTACGATGGATTTTTAAAAAATAAAATTAGGGAATATGTAATAGAGGCATTTGTAGAAAAGTTTTATGAACTGCCATATTCAGAAGTAATAAAGAAAGATAAGGGATATTATATAAGTAGAATTTATGAAGAGCCAACATCTGCTATAATAAATAGCTTGGATTTATTTATAAACACATTAAGCTATACTCTTAATACAACTGCCCGATTTATTGCTATGCTTATACTTTCACCTATCGCAGCCATTACCGCACTTCCACTTATTATCATTTCATATTTTTTAAGCAAGAAATTTCAGCCTTCTATTCATGAGCTTACTCAAAAACAATTAGAATATGAAGCCTTATTAAGAAATAAAATAGGAAACTTCATATCATCTTATATTTTTGTAAATACAAACAAAACTCATAATGTAGTTAAAAATCAATTATCAGCAATTCTAAAAAACTTTTTAAGTACTATTTATAATCTCATAAAAAAGCAATCTAATTTTTCTTATGTTTCTCAAATTGCTTCTGTAATTGTTCAAATAGCATTTATTATAATAAACGCTTATCTTTTATTTATAAAGAGAATTACATTTGGAGATTTTGTAGGATTTCTTAATGCCTTTTATCCATTTTATTGGAACATAAGAGTTTTATTTGAATCAATTCCACAAGTCTTTTCAAGCATTTCGCAACTTCAAAGAATAGAAGCATTTAAAAATCAAAAATTTGAGCCAAAACACATTATATTTTCAGATATTATAGAATTAAAAGATATAGAATTTTCTTATGATAATTATAAAGTTTTTCAGAATTTCTCATTAAGAATAAAAAGAGGTGAAAAGGTTTTAATTTTTGGAGCAAATGGAACGGGTAAAACGACATTACTTTATATTATATCAGGATTTTTAGAGCCTCAAAAAGGCACTATAAGAACGATAAAAGACATTTCCATTTCCACAATAAACCTTATAGATATGCCTATCAAAGAGTATTTAAATATAATTGTTTTTCAAAGGGAAAAGCTTTTGAATATGTTAAATGAGCTAAATTTAGATTTAAATAAGAAACCATCCGAATTATCAACAGGACAATTGAAAAAACTTTCAGTAGCATTAGCCTTATCAAAACCTGCTGATGTTTATTTATTAGATGAGCCATTAGAAAGTGTAGATATAGAGGACAAAAGAAAACTTATAGAAATGATATTAAATGAAACAAAACAAAAAACCCTTCTTTTAACAACCCATGACTTAATTATAAATGAATATATAAAATTCTTTGACAAAATTATAGAACTGAAAAAGGAGGAGGTAAAGATATGATAAACTTTATTATTTCCCTTGTTATAAGTGGGAAGGTTTTAGATGAAACAACATCTGAGCCTATGGGATATACTGCTATAATGCTATATAAAGATACAATTCTCATAACAGGAACATATACAGATGAAAAGGGAAATTTCATAATAAAGGATATAAAGCCTGGTGAATACATTTTATATGCTCACTTTATAGGATATGAAAAGCAAAAGATAAATTTAACAATAAATAAAGATACAAGTATAACAATAACATTAAAACCATCAGGAATAGAATTAAAAGAGCAAGAAGTAAAGGCAACTGCTCCAAGAGTAAGATATGAAGTAGATAGAAAAATTGTATCACCAAGTAATGATATAATAGCAAGGAGTGGAAGTGCTGTTGATGTTTTAAGAAATGTACCAGGTGTATCAGTAAGTCCTGATGGGAATGTAAAAATAAAAAATAGTGATAGATATATTGTTTTTGTAGATGGAAAACCTACTAATTTAAGTTTAAAAGATATACCAGCAAGTCAAATAGAATATATTGAAGTAATAACAAATCCGTCAGCAGAATTTGATGCAGAAGGAAATGCCATTATAAATGTCATATTAAAAAAACAAAAAGATTATGGATATAGTGTTAATGTAAATGTAAATATGGATAGTTATGGGACAATTAGTCCTAATATATTTTATGGTTTAAAAATGGGCAATTTATCTACCTATATAAAATTAAAAGGTGGAAAAACAATAAGTAAATCATATTATGAAGGGCAAAAGATATTTCAAAAAGATACTATATTTGAAGATGCTAATACTAAATTTTCCTCTCTTTCACTTATTCCTACTTTTGGCATTAGTTATAATAATTTTAATTTTGAAACAGGTGGAAGAATTTCCAATAGAGAAGGAGAAAATCAATATAACCAAACAATTTCAGGTATAAATTATACTAGAAATTACAATTTTAATGAGAATTTTCAATCCTTTTATTTAACATCTGATTACACATATAAGAACATTAAAATTTTAGGATATTATTCAAAAAATCACAAATTATATGATGAAATAAAGGATTCATCATCTAATGGTGGTGTAAAAATTATTACTGAAAAACCAAGTGAGAAATTTTATGGTCAAATAGATATAAAGAAGGATAAATTTTCATTTGGATATAAGGGCAGTATAAGTAATTACTTTATTAGTTTTGACTTTAATACAATTTCAAATCCAAAATTTCCATATCTTCCAAGTTATTTTATATCCACAAAAAGAATTGTTAATGCTGGTTATTTGGAATTTTCCTCTAATTATAAGAATATTCAATATAAATTGGGTTTAAGAGTTGAAAATACACAAATAAGAGCAGATACTATAAAAAGAGAATATACAAATATCTTTCCTTCCTTAAATTTCTCATATAACTTTTCAAATCATTCAATATATTTAGGATATAGAAATGGAATATGGAGACCTTCTGATTATCAATTATTGCCATTATATCACTATCAATCATTTGATGAGATGGAAAAAGGGAATCCAACACTTTTGCCTGAATATTCAAATAGTGCGTCAATTGGTTTAAATTTAAACTTTGAAAAAATCTCAATAACTCCTGAAATTTACTTTACAAGAACAATACAAATACTTGATGTTAATGAATATCCTTATGATACATTTAATGTAAGTGTAAAGGAATATATAAATGTAAATGAAGGTAGAAATTTCGGCTTTTCATTAAATATAAATTATACTCCCATTCAGATATTAACATTAAGTTTAAATTCAAGTGTTTATAATTATTCCTATGAAAACATTTCACTTACAACTTATGAAATCAATAGCTCAATTCAAGCTTTTCTCTTATTCTTTGCTCTTCAAGGGAATTTATATTATACTCCTCGTTATGATTATTATTGGGGAAGGATAGGAGAGCAAATTTATTCTCAATTAGCTCTTATGACCCAAATAAAAAATTACACATTCTCCTTAGTGTTTAACGACCCATTCAAAATTTATAAATTCAATATTACCGTAAATAAAGATAATTACTATGCTTATAAATTTAATAGAATTCCATATCCTTATATTGCTCTTCAAGTAAGTTATAATTTCAATAAAAAGTTTAAGAAAGTCAAAAAAGAAGAAAATTATGATGTAGAAAATACAGGTGAGAGGTTTTTAAGGTAAAAGCCCTAATTTAAGGGTGGGTTGGGAACAAAGCCTAAACTTTAAAATTTATTACTTTGAAAATTTTACATTTATACTATGACCTAATGAATACTTATGGTGATAGGGGAAATGTAATCATTCTTTTTAAAATAGCAGAGCATTTAAAATTAAAACCAAAAATCATAAAATATAGAATTGGTGATAAAATAACTGAAAACGTTGATTTTATATTCATAGGAGGTGGTGAAGATTGGCAACAGGAAATTATTTATAATGATTTTAAAAATTTGAAAAACTATATTTTTGAGCATGTTGAGGAAAATAAGCCTTTGCTTGCTATATGTGGAGGATATCAATTGTTGGGTAAATTTTATAAAACAAATGAAGGGAAAATTATTGAAGGTCTTGGAATATTTGACATTTGGACAATAGCAGGGAAAAAACGATTAGTAGGAAATTTAATTGTTGATAGTCCTTTTGGAAAAATTGTTGGTTTTGAGAATCATTCAGGTAGAACTTATATAAATGGCTCTCCACTTGGTAATGTCATAATGGGTAGTGGTAATAATGGAGAAGATAAAACGGAAGGTTATATTTATAAAAAAGCTATTGGAACTTATATGCACGGACCTTTCCTGTCAAAAAATCCAGAAATTGTAAAATTCATATTTAGCTCAATTTTAAATGATGAAATAAAATTTAATTTTGATTTAGAGCAAAAAGCTAAAATGAAAGCTTTAAGTTTTAAAAGATTAAATGAAGGAAGAATTTAACTTTTTATAGGTGTCTTTTCAATAATTTCTTTTAAAATTATTTCAGAAGTTATATTATCAGCTTCTGCTAAAAAGTTTAAAATAATTCTATGTCTTAAAACATCAAAGAAAATGTACTTTACATCCTCTGTTGTAGCAAAATCTTTTCCTTCAATAAATGCTTTTGCTTTTGCGCCAATAATCAAAAATTGGCTTGCTCTTGGTCCTGCTCCGAATTGAACATATTTTTTAACAATTTCTAAATCAGTTTCAGAAGGTCTTGTTTTTCTTACAAGATTTATAGCATATTTAACAACATGATCACCTACGGGAATTTCTCTAACTTTCATTTGAATTGTTAAGATATCATCTTTATTTAAAACTTTTTGAACTTCATAATTTTGCTCAATAGTTGTTCTTTTAACTATTTCTATTTCATTTTCAAATGTTGGATAATTTAAAATAATTTCCATCATAAATCTATCTATCTGTGCTTCTGCAAGTGGATAAGTTCCTTCTTGCTCTATTGGATTTTGTGTTGCTAAAACAAAAAATGGCTCTTCAAGCTCATAAGTTTTACCAAGAACTGTAACTCTTCTTTCTTGCATAGCTTCAAGTAATGCTGATTGGGTTTTAGGTGGTGTTCTATTTATTTCATCTGCTAAAATAACATTAGCAAATATAGGTCCTTTTACAAATTGAAAAAATCTACCATTAGGACCTTCTTGAATAATTTCAGTTCCAAGAATATCCATAGGCATTAAATCAGGTGTAAATTGAATTCTACTAAATTTTAAATCAAGTGCTTGTGATAATGTTTTAACCATAAGTGTTTTAGCAAGTCCTGGAACACCAACAAGTAAAACATGACCTTTTGAAAACATACAAATTAAAATTTTATTTATTACATCTTCATAATTTACTATAATTTTTGAAATTTCTGATTTTAGCTTATTTATTTTTTCAATCATAATTAAATTCAAAGTGCTTTAAAAATTTTGTTAAATAAGATAAAAATTTCTTTCCTTCAAAAATTTCATAAGGCATAAAAACACCATAATTTTCATATTTCAAAATATCAATTTCCTTAATTATTCCAAGTGCTGAAATAACACAACCATAACCTGTCATTTTTTGCATAGCAGTCCATTTTTCATCATATAAAACAATTCCATTAAATTCCTTAGTTCTATTTCCTGAAATTCCAATAACTTTCATTAAAACCATATCTTCATTTGTTTTTGGAATAATTTTTTCAAGCATTTCAATTGTTGTTCTTCTTAAACCTCTTGCTTCATCAAAAAATCCAAGATTATATAACATCTTAATAACATCATAATGACCTTTATATCTTATTGTTTTATATTCTAAATTTTTACAAGGGTAATCAAACGGCATAAGAGAGACACCATCAGATGTTATAAGAGCTTCTAAATCACAAATGTAATAATGACCATTTTTATAATCTAATTTTTGAAAATTCTTTAATTTTTCATAAATTTCCAAACTTTTAAATTTTATTTCTATTTCCTCAATTTCCGTTAAAATTCCTTGATTAAAAACAATTTTATTATCCTTTCTTGAAACTGATAAATCCGTATATTCTTGAATAAGGCCTTCAATTGACCAAGTCGTGGCATATCTTAGGGGTCCTCCAAGGTTTGAGTTTATTGGCAAGCCACCAGTATATAAATAAACATTTTCAATTCCTTCTTCAATAAATAGATTTCCTATTATATTTATAATTCCAGGTGCTAATCCTGTTTCAGGAACAATAAGAATTTTTTTTGCTTTCGCAAGGCTATCATAGGACCTTTGTTTTAATGTAGTCCAAGTACTTTGACCTAAATCCACATAGTTTGAGCCAACCTCAATTGCTAATTGTGTATAATACAAATTATTATAAAATGTTGTAGCATTAACAATAATGTCAGGTTTCAATTTGTTTAGGGCATCATAAATAATCTCACTTAATTTACTTAAAGAATTTACATTTTCAAATTTCTTTATAACTTCTTCTTCCTTGGTTTTATTAATATCATAAACAAAAATCTCAAAATTTTTAAATTCATTCAACTGCTCTAAAATTGCCAAGCCCATCCTTCCTAACCCAAAAATTACAATTTTTTTCATAAGTATGAAAAGTTTAAAGCAATTGATTTCTGAGTTTTGATTATATAAGTTTTGAATTTATTTCATCAACAATTTTTACTATTTCCTCAATATCATCTATTTCCCAATCTGCTCCTGAATTTATTGTACCAAAAGTATTTCCATACTTTGCGAAAATTGTTTTTATTCCAACCTTTTTAGCACCAACAATATCCCTTTCAGCCCAATCACCAACCATTATAACTTCATTAGGCTTTAAGTTTAATTTTTCAAGTGCTTTTAAGAATGGTTCTGGATCTGGTTTTCTTTTTCCTGTATCATCAAATGTTATGACTACATCAAATATATGATGTAAATTCATCTGAACAAGTCTTGTCCAAACCTGCAGTGCAGGTGCATCAGAAACAACAGCTAATTTTATACCCTTTTTAACTAAATTAAGAAGTGTTCTTGTGACATTTGGGTATAAAACTAATGAGCCTTCTTTTGCTCTTCTATAAGCTACAATACCACTTGCTAAAATTTTATAATCAATATATCCCATTACTTCAATTAGAAAATCATCAAATACTCTTTGATATTCCCAACCCTTCTCCTCATATATTTGAAAAATTTTTTTATAAGCAGTTTCAGGGTCTATTTTTAATCCCGCATCTATCATTGATTCAATAGCACTCCTAATTGAATTCTCTTTAAATCTTGTAAAATCAACAAGGGTATTATCCAAATCAAAAATAATACCTTTAATCATATTGATAAGTTTAAAGTTAGTATAATAAGGCAGTTTTTTTATGCTTTATAATTTTGGAATGTTATTTCTTTTAAATTTGGTTGAGGTTGAGGTCCATGGGCTATTGAACATAGGAGATGGCTATCTTATCGTTCTTTCTGACAAATCACAAATGAAATTCTTAACGATGACGATAGGCAAAAATGAAGGTGAAGCAATTATTATTGCTAAGGAGAATATAGAAACACCAAGACCTTTAACTCATGAGCTAACAACTAATATAATAAAAAATCTTGATGGAAATATAGAATATATTGAAATTTATGATTTAAAAGAAGGTGTATATTATGCTAAAATTCATCTGACAAAGAAGTTTTTGTTTTTTAAAGATAAGAGAGTAATTGATTCAAGACCTAGTGATGCTATTGCTCTTGCTTTAAGATTTAAATCAAAGATATATGTTAATGAAAAACTGCTTGAAAATATGGAAATTCCAAAGCCTAAAAAGAAGAAAAAATTTTTTGATATATAAGGCTTTATTCAATTTGTCTTAAAGATGCTAATATATTATCTTTATTTACTCTTAAAATATAAACTTGATATTCCTTACCAATATGAGAAAATAAACTTTCAGAAATTTTCTTAGGAATATGTGAGGGCGGTATAAATCCTTTTTGACCAAGAACAGAGATTTCAAATCCTCCATTTATAACATTTAAAATTTTTGCTTTTATGGGAATATTATTCTTTTTAGATTTTTTAAGAATTTTAAAAATTTTCTTTTCGTTTATTTTTGAATTTGCAGGTTTAAGCTCAATTTTTTTTGTAAGATAGTTAGCACTTATAATAATTGCTTCAATTTCTTGATTAATTTCAAGTTTTTTCTTCGTTTTTAAGTAGCCAACCAAATCTAAATTTTTTAATTTTACAACATAACCTTCTTTAACTTTCTTTTCCACTATTACACTAATAGGTTTTTGATTGTCATATAAATCAAAAATAATTTCCCACTTTTTTGCTCTTTCAATTACTTGTTCAGGACTTAACATTTGAAAATTTTAAAGGATAAAAGACTAACCAAATCCTTCAATTATTGTTTTACTAAAAACAAATAAATAATAAGATAATCTTTTTATTGGGTCTTCAATAGGCATTTTTTTATTTAAATCTCTGTAAATTAAATCAATTGGAATTTCTATCATTTTTGGTTTAAGAAATATAAATTTAGCCCATATTTCACAAGGAATAGCATAATCAGTAGTTTTTAAATTTAATTTTTCAACTAAGTGTTTTCTATATCCTCTAAATCCACAAAAACTATCAGTTATATTAAAATTTGTAATTTCATTTATAAGTTTTGTGAAAACCATATTAACAAACTTTCTATCTTTTGGAAAATCTGTTAAAATTCTTGATTTTGGATGATAACGAGAGCAATTTACAAAATCGTATTCTTCAAGAAGCTTTCTAATTTCATAAATATATCTTGGCTCATGCTGACCATCAGCATCCATAGTGATTATGAAATTGTAATTATTTTTTATAGCATACTCAAAACCTACAATTAAAGAGCCTCCATATCCTAAGTTTTTCTGATTCCTTATAATTTCTTTAAAAATTTTACTCTTTTTAGCAATTTCATAAGTTCTATCTTCTGAATTATCATCAATTAGTAAAAAATCAAAATCATTACAACAAATTTTAATATCCTCAATTAAATAATAAAAATTTTTTTCCTCATTATAAGCTGGAATAATTACAATTGTTTTATCCATTTTCAAATTGAAGTGTATAAAGATGATAATAAAAGCCTCTCTTATTCATAAGCTCATCATGTTTGCCCTCTTCAATTTTTTCACCATAATATAAAACAACGATTTTATCTGCTGATTTAATTGTTGAAAGTCTATGAGCAATTATAATAGCGGTTCTATTTTCTAATAATTTTTCAAGAGATTTTTGAATAATATATTCTGTTTCTTGATCTACATTACTCGTTGCTTCATCAAGTAATAGAATTTTTGGATTGTTAGCTAATGCTCTTACAAAGGAAATAATTTGCCTTTGACCTGATGAAAAACCTGCTCCTCTCTCATTTACAAACTTATTTAAATCAATTAAATTTTCAACATTTAGATATTTAAAATAATTTTCAACTTTACCATTTTTTCTATATAAAAAAACATTATCTTCAATGTTTCCTGAAAATAAAAACACATCTTGAAGAACAAGAGAAAATTGACTTCTTAAAAACTTCAAATCCAAATCCTTTATATTTACTCCATCAAGCAAAATTTCACCTCTTTGAACATCCCAAAATCTTAATAATAAATTCATAATTGTAGTCTTACCACTGCCTGTTGGACCAACAATAGCAACCTTCTCACCAGGTTTAACCTCTAAATTAAAGTTCTTTAAAACCCAATTTTCATTTTCATAAGCAAAATAAACATTCCTAAATTCAATATGTCCCTTAACTTCTTTTAAGATAATACCTTTACCTTTATCTTCCTCTTTTTCAGATAAAAGTAAAAATATCCTTTTTGAAGCAATAAAAGCTGATTGCATAGTATTGTACTTTTCTGCTAAATCTCTAATTGGATTGAATAACATTTCAATATAATTTATAAATGCTACTAATCCTCCGAATGTAAATCCTTGCCTTAATATATCAATGCCACCATAATATATTAAAAGTGCGATAGCAATAGATGAGCCAAGACTAACTAAGGGCATAAAAATACCAAAGACATAAATTAAATTTAAAAATGCTTTAAACAAATCATCATTTATTTTAAAGAATTTACTTTTCATATAGTTTTGCGCATTAAATGCTTGAATTATTGATATACCTACAATACTTTCATTTAAAAATGCATTTAATTCTCCAAGAATCCTTCTGACATTATCATAAGCCTTTCTTGCAAAATATCTAAATAAGGCACTTGCGACTAATAGAAATGGGATAATTGAAAGAATAATTAAAGTAATTTTTACATTCATTAAAAGCATAATTGAAATTATTCCAATTATAATTACAAAATCTTTTATTAAACTTACCAAAACAGAAGTATAAAATTCATTTATTGCATCAACATCATTTGCCACTCTTGTGACAAGTCTTCCTACTTTTTGCTTTTGAAGGAATGAAATAGGAAGTTTTAATAAATGCTCAAATAATTTAGTTCTAATTTCGTATATACTTTTTTGTCCAAGTAATGTTAAAATGATAATTTGAAAATAATTCAAAATGAAATCAATTATTAAAAGAATTAAATATAATCCCGAAAAAAGTAAAATGCCTTTTATATCATCCTTCCTTAAAACTATTGGATTTTTTAGATTTTTATAATCTTCAGCGGAAATTATAAATTTGTCTTTAAATTTTATAGAATTTTCAATTGAATCTGAAATTATGAAATACCTTTCACTTGATAAATATCCAAGCTTTTCAAGTTCCACTCTTAAATGATTGGGTAGCTCATAAATAAGAACATAATTATCATAAAAAGCATTCGGATATTTGTTCTTCCATTCTGGGATTTTGTTTAGTTTAATTACTTGTGGTGTAATATGTCTATCTATGGTTAATTTAACAATATAAGGCATTGAAAGTTCAATAATAGCAGATAATAATACTACAATAATTGATATAATAAGAAATTTCTTATAAGGTAAAACAAATGATAGTAGTTTTCTAAATTCTCCCAACTTATTCCTCTATTAACTCAACATTTGCTCTTGGAATAGATAAAATTTTACCATTAACCTGAACTTTTAAAATTCTTGTCTTTGATTCAGTTTCTATACTTACAGGCTCAATAGGAAGCTCAACAACTCTCCCTATAAGACCAAAATAAGGCGCTCTTATAATTCTGACAAGTTTTCCAATTTTTAACATTCCATCATCTTGATAATCACTTTCTTTTCCTTCCTTTAATGGAACAATAATTTCAGGTCTTATAACACCTGCTCTAATTTGTGTTGCACCATTTATGGAAGCTTTAAAGCTATCTAAGGATTTTAATAAATCAAATGTTCTTCTTGCCATTGGTACTTTACCAAAACCTTCGGTTATAATTATCGTTGTAGGAATGTTTTCATTTCCTGTAATAGCAACACCAATATCATATCCAAGAATTTCCTTTATTACATAATCATCAATACCTCCTACTACAATACCATAAGCACCTCTTTCCATAGCTGTTCTTATCGTTTTAACATCAACATATGAGCCACCTATAATAATATTTCCTTCTTCATTCTCTAATAAATGCTCAACTTTTAATTCCTCATCAGGACTACTTACTGCTACTCTTATTTTTCCTATCTTTTCTCCTCCAATTCCAAATATACCTTGAATATATGCTCCATAAGTTTCAATTTCAACACCTTCATTCTCAAATACCCTAACAACTTTACCATCAAAATAAGCATTTATTTGAACAGGAATAGGTGGTTCTCTTAAAATTACTTGTCCTGTTATTTCAGATATATTCTCAATATAACCATCTATTGGTGAAATAACTGGATTTTTAAGAAGTCCAAATAAAATTTTGCTAATTGCTATACTTTCTCCCTTTTTTATCGCCTCACCTTCGGATTTTGTTAGATATTTCTTTATTTCATTTGGACTTATTCCAAGAACTCCAGCAACATTTAAAATTACAACATTTCCAGGAATTTCTGTTTTTGCTACTATATCTTCCGCCTTTACAAATTGACCTTCCTTTACAAGAACAGAGCCTTTAATAGGTAATTTTCTTTCCTTTTTAATTAATGTCCATCTTGAAACCTTTAAGCCAGGTGTATAGGCATATGCCATAACAAAAAGTTTAAAATTTTAAAGGTTGTTTATATGCTTTGTCCAATAATTCTAAAATTACGATTATTTCTTATTTTTCCCGCACACCCTGAAAATAAGGCTTTGCCTACCATAGCTTTCAAACAGCTTCCAAGATAAACCAGTTAAAAAAATAATCATATAAATTAATTTTCAGTTTATCATTAAATTCCTCTTTTAGTATTGGCTCAACTATAATTTCAATTTCCAGAAGTTTTTGCTCCAAAATTATATTATCAAGTGCATCATAGTCCTTATAACATTCATATTCACTTATCAAAAATCCATTACTATCAAGGTAAATATAGCCTATGAATTTTTTATTCTTATATAAGTTGAATAGCGCAGGTTTTCTTGATAGAGCAAAAATTTGTAAAGTTTCCTCTAAGTTTATATTAACGAGCTTTATCATACTTCAAATTATAATTTTTATTCTTAACAAGTTCTAAACAAATTGGACTTTTAAAACTTTTGCTTTAAAATTTTGAGCTATGAATTATCAGAATATCCTTTTATCTTTTGAAAACGAAATAGCTATAATTAAACTAAATAGACCTAAGTTTTTAAATGCCTTAAATAGAGAGCTGATGAGAGAACTTGCTGATTGTATAGAAAAGCTTGAAAATGACAAAAATGTAAAAGTTATTATTATTACTGGTAATGAAAGGGCTTTTGCAGCAGGAGCTGATTTAAATGAGTTTTATAATAAAACACCTAATGAAATGTTTGAAAATTATAGATTTTTAGAATGGGAAAGGGTTTATAAGTGTTTTAAACCTTTAATAGCAAGTGTAAGTGGTTATGCTCTTGGAGGTGGTTTTGAGCTTGCTATGATTTGTGATATGATTGTAGCTTCCGATAGTGCTATTTTTGGACAACCTGAAATAAATGTAGGGCTTATGCCAGGTGCTGGTGGAACTCAACGATTAACGAAAATTATTCAAAAGCAAAAAGCTATGGAATATATTTTAAGTGGAAAGTATATAGATGTATGGACAGCTTATAAATTAGGAATTGTAAATAAAATTGTTCCAACGGAAATTTATCTTGAAATGACAATAAAATTCGCAAAAGCATTTTTAGATAAACCTCCAATATCTTTAAATATAGCAAAAGATAGTATAAAAATGAGTTATGAAATGAATCTTCAAGAAGGTCTTGAATATGAAAGAAGAATGTTTTATTATTTATTCTCTACAAAGGATTCAATGGAAGGTATTAGTGCTTTTCTTGAAAAAAGAAAACCTAACTTTAAAGGTGAATGAAATTATTTATAGAAATTGAAGGTGAATTTATAGAAATTGAAAAAGTGAAAAATTTTGAAATTATTGAAATGGGAAAAAATTTTTATTTAGTTTTTATAGAAAACAAACCTTATTTTTTTAGTTTAAAAGAATTAGAGAATGGGAAAATTTTTGATGATGGTAAAAATAAGTTTTTTGTTAGGATATTACATTCTTCATTTGAAAAAAGAAAAACTATTCATAAAACTTATGAAATTTTATCACCTATACCAGGATTAATAGTTGATGTTTTAATATCTGAAAATCAATTTGTTAAAAAGGGTGAAACATTATTTATAATTGAAGCGATGAAAATGAGAAATCAAATTAAATCCCCAATTGATGGCATTGTTAAATCTATAAAAGTTCAAAAAGGAAAAAGTGTTAATATGAAGGAATTATTAGCAGTTATTGAAAGTCAAACATAACTAATATAACTTCTATTATTTTTTCTTTCAAGATGAATTCTATGATAGCCCATTTGAGCAATTTCCTCTTCATGTGTTATTACAATAAGTTGATAGTCTTGATTATATTTTATGAAATTAGAGAATAATTCTCCTAAGCTTTCTATTCTTTCATCATCCATTCCATCTGTTGGCTCATCAAGGATAAATATCTTAAATTTTATATCAAGCATTTGAGCAATAGCTAATCTTATAGCTAAGGATAATGCAGTTTTTTCACCACCACTTAATGAATTTACATCAATATCATATCCACTCTCATTTTTTAAGAATATTTCCATGCTTTCATCCAAAAATTCAATCTCAATTGATTTGTAATCTGACAAATTAAACTTATCAAAATAGTGCTGAACGAAAAATTTCAAATTTTCATAACTTCTTTTTCTTTCAAGTGTTATTAAATTCAATAATCTATTATTTAAATCTTCATAAGTTTCTTTTTGAGATTTTTTCCTTTCATATTCATTCAATTCTTTTTCTATATCTTCCTTCCTCATTTTAAATTCATTAATCATTCTCTCATTTGTCTTAATTTCTCCTCCCAATTTTCCAATTTCATTACTTATTCTTTCAATTTCTTTTTCAATATTCTCTATTTGAGCATCTATGCTTTCAAAATCAGTATCTTTGTAATTTTCAAGCTCTAATAGGATTTCCTTTTTTTTGCTAATTTCTTTTTCTAATTGGTTTTTTAAACTTAGTTTTGATAAATAATTTTCATAGAATTTTCTATTCTCTTCTACGAAGTCTATAACCTCTTGGAAATTAAAATTATAATTCCATTCTTTTATTTTGCTTTCATATTCACTTTTTCTTTTTTCAAAAGCAAATTTTTGAGAATAAATTTTATAATCTTTTTCATACATTTTGTAATTTTTTACTTTTACCAATTTTTCCCAAATTTGTTTATTTTTATCAAAAATTTCTTTAAGTTTAATGTATTCTTCAAAAATAGGCTCAAATTTTAATTTTCTTTTGACTTCTGATAATTCTTTTTCTATATTTTCTGATTCTTGTTTTAGTTGTTGTTTTTCCAAAAGCAGTTTATTTATTGATGTTTTTGCTTCTTGAATTAACATTTTTTTATGGTTTTCATCAAGTGGTCTTTTACATATTGGACAATTACCTAATACATTTTCTAATTCTTTTAAAATTTTTTGATTTTGAGATATTTCATTTTCAATTTCTCCAATCCTTAGAATAATTTTCTGCTTTCTTTCTGACAATTCTTTTTCTTTCTGTTTAAATTGATTTATTATCTCTTCATTTACTTCTCCAAATTCATTTTTAAGTTTTTCCTTTATTTCTTTTCCTCTTTTTACAATACTCTCAATTTCCTTAATTTTATCATCATTTAAATAATTTAAGTATTCTTGATATTTTTCATAACCTTCTTTGTGCTTTTCAATATTTTCCAATTCCTTATTAACTTTTATAAGGTTTTCATAAGCGGATTTAACTTCAATTGCCTTCTTATAAATTTCGTTATATTTTTCATACTTTTCAAAAACTTCTTTATCTTTTTCAAGCTCTTTCTCAATTTCTACATATTCTTTTTCAAAATTTTCAATATCTTTAAGCTTCTTATATAGCTCTTTTGCAGATTCTAAAAGTTTTTTTCTTTCTTTAAGCTCATTTAAAGTTTTTTCCAAATTTTCCTTACTTTTTATCTTTTCTTCATTTTCTTTTAAAATGTTATCTATTGCTTTTTCAATCTCCTCTAAATCATTTTTTTTCTTAAAATAATCAAATCCCTTTATATATATCTCGTAATCCCTAATAATTCTCTTATTTACATCTATAATTTTTTTCAGAATATCAATGCCTATTATTCTCTCAAATTCTTCCATTCTTCCCTTTGGTGATTTTCTTATAAATTCATCTATGCTTTTTTGCCTTATTAATAATGTGCTAACATATCTTTTATAATTTATATTGAAGTTTTTCAATAAATATCGTTGAAATGATTCTGAACCATCTATTCCATATAAGTTTGTTGAAAAGCTCCTGTATCTTCTTTCAATTATAACATCCCTTTGATTATTACTCATAACCATTCTTATTAAAAAATCCCTTTTTCCATGTCTAATTAAATGTTCTCCACTTCCTTGATATATTGCTTTTCCAAATAGAGAATAGCAAATTGCTTCAACTATTGAGCTTTTTCCACTTCCATTTTGCCCTGTAATGATATTTATCCCATCTACAAAATCCACTACGCTATCCTCATGAACTAAAAAGTTTTTAAGCTCTATTGATTTTATTTTCATTTTCCAATCTCCTTAAAACATTTTCTATATCCTTTTCTATATCTTCTTTTTTCTTTTCCACATCATTTAAGTTTATATTTTCAATAATTTCCATTACAATTTCATAATAATTTCCAAGAATTTCCTGCTTATAATTATCATTAGTGATTTTGAAATTTTGTGATTGAAATTGCTTAAAGCTCGTTATTATTTTTTCAATATGGTAAAATTTTAAATTGTTTAAAAGTGAATTTAATTCAGGTATAATATCATAGCTTGCATTATTTATTTTCAAAATTAAAATTTTTTGACTATCTTGATAGTTTTTGAGTTTATTTTCAATTTCCCCAATTGTTGGGTCATTAAATTCAATTTTAATATACTCTCTTGGTGTTTTTAGAAAAATTTCCTCTTTTTTTATATTATTTTTATCTAAAACTTCATAAAGAATTATTCTCTTTCTCGTTTTTTGTTTAATAAATCCATTTTCATCATATTCATACTCATCGTATTTTAGCGCCTCACTTGAGCCAACATAAGAAAACTTTTCTCTAATTTTTGGTGTATGAAAATGTCCAAGAAATATAAAATCAAAATCTTTCAATCTTTCAAAAGGAATATCAATAATACCTGATTTTTGTCTTGATGTTTCTTCATCTATTATTTGATGTAAAACAAGAAAGTTAATTTCCGAAGTTTTTAAATCTTGTAAAATTTCAGAAATTGTATCTTTTAAAATTTGTCTGTTTGAGAAATATGGAAGTAAGTAAAAGTTAATGCCATTATATGAAAATTTCAATTCTTCAACATTTATCCTACCATCTTTGAAAATCCTCATCATTTCTACGACTTTTACATTTTCATTTTCAAAAATGCTAATTGGTGATAATCCAATTCTTGCCTTAAAGTCATGATTTCCAGGTGTTATAAGAATTTTAAATTTTTTTGAAAGTTCAGAAAATTTTTCAAAAGCAAATTTCAATGTTATGCTTTCGGGTCTATCTTTATCAAATAAGTCTCCACTATGAATTATAATATCAGGATTATAATCAAATGCCAATTGGAATATCTCTTCAAATACTCTTAAAAAATCATTATAAGTTTCATTCTTTCTATACTTTATAGCTCCAAGATGATTGTCAGAAATATGTAAAATTTTCATTGTAATGTTAATGCATATAAAACGATATTCATACCAAATTTTAAGGCAGTTTCTTGAACTTCTGGTGGGTCACCATGCCTATCAGTCCATCCATCAGATATATTGCTCTCATAAGTATATAGTAAAACTAATCTATCTCCTATAAATATGCCATATGCTTTTGGAGGTTTTCCATCGTGTTGGTGAATTTTAGGTAATTTATCAAATTTCCAATAGATATGAAAAATTGGATGACTTAAAGGAATTTCTTCAAGTTCTTTATCAGGAAAAACCTTTTTAATTTCTCTTCTAAAATGAATATCAAGTCCATAATCATCATCTACATATAAAAACCCTCCCCTTTCAAGATATTCTCTTAAATTTTTAGCATCCATTTCAGAAAAATAGACATTTCCATGTCCTGTCATATAAATTATTGGATAATTGAAAATTTCTCTACTACTTGGTTTTACTATTGCTTGTCTTTCATCAAGGTCTATATTTATATATTTCTTTATAAATTTTACGAGATTTGGAATAACCTCCGGGTCATTATACCAATCACCCCCACCCTCATATTGTAATCTTGCAATTTGAAATGACAATAAAAGAAATGACATCAATTATTAAAATTTTAAGGCTACCCTAAAAACAAGCAACTTAATTTTGCTTTGTCCAATAAATAATGTTAAATAATTGATAATCAATAACTTATAAAAATTTTAGGAAATTACTGAATTTATCGGAGGTTTATTTAAGGGGGCGAAAGTAAGGCAAAGCCTTATCTTCAGGGTGGGTGGTAAAATAAAGAAAAATAAATAGTTTTAGAATTATTAGACAATCCAAACAATATATGCTTTGTCCAATAAATAGTGTTAAGTGATTAACTATCAATAACTTATGAAATCTTTAATGAAATTATAGATTTTATAGGGGGATTATTAGGGGGCGGAAGCCCCCTGCCGAAAAATAGGGAACTTTAAAGCCGAAGGCTTATTTTTAGGGTGGGTGGGAAAAATAAGAAATAGTCGTAATTTTAGAATTATTGGACAATCCAACTCAATTTTATCCTTAACTTTAAAATTATCAATATGGAGATTATTACAAAAGAAGAAAATTATATTGAAATAAATGTTGGACCTCAACATCCTGCTACACATGGCGTTTTAAGAGTTATATTAACGCTTGATGGTGAAAGGATTGTAAAGGCAAAATGTAAAATTGGATATTTACATAGAGGAACTGAAAAGCTTGGAGAAGAAAAAAACTACTATCAAATGTTAATTTACACAGATAGGTTAGACTATTTAGCACCTTTATCAAATAATTTTGCTTATGTCAGAGCAGTTGAAAAATTGTTAGGAATTGAGAATAAAATTCCAAAAAGAGCAGAATATTTAAGAGTTATATTAGCTGAATTATCAAGGATAGCAAGTCATCTTGTTGGTGTTGGAACACATGTTATGGATATTGGTGCTTGGACATTTTTCTTACATGCATTTAGAGAAAGAGAAAAAATCTATGATTTATTAGAGGAAATTTCTGGTCAAAGAATGAATAATACATTTTTTAGATTTGGTGGTGTTGCTGCTGATTGTCCTCCTAATTGGCTTGAAAAGGTTTATAAATGGGCTGATGAATTTGAAAAGAAAATTTGGCCAGAGCTTATGGACTTAATAGCTGAAAATCCTATATTTAAAGAAAGAACTGTTGGAATTGGTGTAATTCCAAAAGATTTAGCAATAAATCTATCTTTAACAGGACCATTATTAAGAGGAAGTGGTATTAAAAAAGATTTAAGAAAAGATGAGCCATATTCTGTTTATTCTGAATTTGATTTTGATATACCTGTAGGAAAAAATGGAGATACTTACGATAGATTCATCGTTAGAATGGAAGAAATGAGACAAAGTGCAAGAATAATTAAACAAGCAATAGAAAAAATTCCTGATGGCGATGTTTTAATTAATGACTATAAAATTGTTCCACCACCCAAAAAAATTGTATATTCTCAAATAGAATACTTAATTCATCATTTTAAAATTATGAGTGAAGGGTTTTTAGTTAAAGAAGGTGAAGTATATGCTGCTGTTGAAGGACCAAAAGGAGAAATAGGTTTTTATATTGTTTCAGATGGCTCATCAAAGCCTTATAGATTTAGAATTAGACCTCCAAGCTTTATAAATTTACAAGCACTTGAAGAAATTGCTCCTGGTCATTTAATAGCAGATTTTATTGCTTTAATTGGAACAATTGATATTGTTCTTGGCGAAGTTGATAGATGATAATAATTGTATCTTTAAGTCTTGAAAATTTTTTAGCAAAATTATATGAAAACCCAAAATTAAAGTTTTTTGAAAATTACATAAGCTCTATAAATTTTTCAAAATGGGAATTTATAAACGCTTCAAAGTTTATGATTGAATATAATGCTATGTTTGAAAATGGTTTTTTAAGTTTTGGATATGAAATAAGTCCTTCAATAATTTACGATTTTCGTCTAAATAAAGCTAATGCAGATTTAAAAATTTATGAAGTAGTTAAGCAAAAGAATGAATTTATTTTTCAAGCAGTTTCAACTTACATAAAAGCACTTATTATTAAGAGTGAAATTGAAAATAAAGAGAAAATCATTTCAAATTATAAAAGAATTGCTGAAATTCTTGAAAATGAACATAAATTTAAAATTGAGCATCCCATAAATGAAATTATTTTAATTAAAAGTGAAATTTCAAACTTGGAAAGTGAAATAAACATTTTAAAAGAGCAATATAAAAGTCTATTAGCAGAATTAAATGCTTATGTTGAAATTGATAGTGTTGAAGAAATAAATGAAATTCCAAAAATTCAAAATCTAAATGCTAAAATGACAATAGATTTTAGAATTTTAGAGAAAAATAAGCAATTTTATAATGATAATTTGAAATTAAGTTATTTACAAGTTTTCCCATCAATAAAACCATCAATTTTAAGAAGAAATGATGGAACTTATGCTTTTATGATTGGTTTAGCATTTTCAATTTTCCCATTAAACTCAATAAAACAAAATAAAATTTTAGTTAGTAGCTTTAATGAAAAATTCCTAAATTACTATGAAAATTATATAAATTCAAAAATTCTTCAAATTATAACAGATTATGAAAATGCCAAAAAACGATATGAGAATTACGAAAAATTAAGAAAAGATTATGAAAAAACACTAAAAACCTTAAAGAACGATTATAAATTTTCAAATTTTGATTTGATTGATTATTACAAATTGGAAAATAAACTATTTGAAATTGAAATTGAACTCAAAAAATCTAAATATGAAACAATTTTAAAATCCTTTGAGTTGAATAAGTATATCATAAACATCCATTAGCCTTATGTTTTTATAACCCTTTTCAGTTAAGTAAATTATAATCATTTCAAGATTTTTTAATAAAAATTTACTATCATAAGGACTTAAATTTTCAATAACTTCAACATTATGAAACATTATATTTATGAAAATTTTTCTATCCTTGTATTTTCTTTCATATTTTTCAATAGCAAATTTCATTTCTTCAAAATTGTAATTTGAAGGTCTTACCCATATATTTCCAAAGAATTTATTAAAAATTCTTCTAAAAAACCTAAAATTATATAGTTTTGAATTTCTAAAAATTTTATATAATTTTGGATTTCTTGAATAAACAGTTATTGGAACTTCAAGAATGCCATTTACAAAATAAGGATAATCAGGTTTATCTGTATGGTCTATATCTGAAATTTTTGAGAAAGGAGCAACTGAGCTATCAACTTTGTAATTTAAAATTTTTAAGAATTTGTAAGTTCTATTACTTATTGAAAAACGACCCGCTCTATAAGAAATTGGATTAAAGTGGAATGTTTTTATAAATAATTCTGTTAAATTTTTTAATTTTTCAAATTCAATTTCATCTTCATAATCACTTGTATATTCATTAGCATATTCAATATTTTCTTTTTTATTTGGCTCAATAAATTCTCCATGTAAATGTGTTCCAAGCTCAACATTCTTCTTTAATAAATCTTTAAAAATTAAGACTGACTTTTCATCATAAATAACTTCTGGACTTAAAAGATAAACTGCCCTTATATTGTATTTATCAAAAATTTTCTCTAAGATATTTACCCCTTCATAAACACCAATAAAACTTAAAGGTTTTATAACCTTCCAATTCTTATCCTTATCGCATTCTGTATCTATTGAAATAATAAAAAACTTATTTAGCATTTATTTTTTCTTTTCTAATTAAAATTCTTTCACCATTTTCCTTTGTTCCATAAAAATAAACATTCAAACTATCTTTATAAAAATCCAAAATTACATATCCTCTATATTCAGCATTCATAAACTTTATATGTGGATTTTGTTTTAAAATTGTATCACTTATTGCTTTTAAACTACTTGGAGAGCTAACACCTGCTGTTATGATTTCATAAGCGATTGGTTTTTTATTATAAATAACTTCACCAAAATAAAATACATGTGTATCTCCCGTTGAAAAGATAACATTCTTAATATCTTTTATATTTTTTAAAATTTCCATCTTTTCAAAATAATAACCATCCCATTGATCAACATTTAATGGTTTATTATCCTTAAATAAATCCATAAACATAACATTATTTGCTATCAATTTCCAAATTGATTTTGAATTTTTTAGATTGTTTATTAGCCAATTTTTTTGCTCCTTTCCAAGTAATGTTCTACCTTCACTAAAAGCGACTTTATAACAATCACCTTTTGGATTGAAAGTTGGCCTACAAGCCATTTCATCACGATATTGCCTTCCATCAATTAAAAAAATATCAATTAAATTTCCTACTTTAAAACTTCTATAAATTCTAAAACTATCATTATCTCTAATAGGAATGTATTCAAAAAAAGCTTTATAAGCGTCATATAATCTTTTAGGATTATAATATCTCATAACTTTACCTGCGTAATCATTCATTACTTCATGATCATCCCAAATGGCATATATTGGAATTCTTGATAGTGCCAACTTTAAAAATGTATCACTATGAGCAATTTTATATTTGCTTCTATATGTTTCTAAGTCTTGTGCAGGTAAAGTTGGATCTGCTCTTCTTGGATTTCTATAAACATTAAATTCATATATAAAATCTCCCAAAAATAAAATTATATCAACACTATCATCAGCTAAATACTTATATGCCCAAAAATAATTTTCCGAAAAATGTTGGCAAGATAATAAGGCAATTCTAAAATGGTTAGTTTCCTTTGGCAATGTTTTTGTTTTTCCAATTGGACTATATTTATCTTTATATTTAAATCTATAAAAGTAAGTTTTTCCTGGTTCAAGTCCATCAATTAAAACCTTAATTGTCCAATCTCTTGAACTATCCGTTATAATTTTTCCGCTTTTTATTATTTTATTAAACAAACTATCTTCTGAAATTTCATATATAACTTCTGCTTTTGAATAAGCATCTAATTTTGTCCATATTATAACTGAATTCGTATCTGCATCACCAGAGGCTACTGAATAATTAAAATAAAAGAAAATAATTAGCAAGCTTTAAAATTTTAAACTTGAAAAAGAAAAGTTTGAGAGAAAAATTAGAAGGTTGGATTTGGACAATTATTATTGTTTTAATTTTAAGAGAATCCGTCGTTCAAGCATATTTAATTCCTTCTGGCTCTATGGAAGATACATTACTACCTGGTGATTTTGTCCTTGCTACTAAATTTGATTAT
Organism: Candidatus Hydrothermia bacterium; assembly: GCA_032249175.1. Taxonomy (GTDB): domain Bacteria; phylum Hydrothermota; class Hydrothermia; order LBFQ01; family DSFT01; genus DSFT01. Next base: position 26,711 of record JAVVGK010000001.1, read on the forward strand.
GGACTTAAAATTCCATTTACTGATATTAAACTATTCTCTGGAAAATTACCAAAAAGAGGTGAAATTGTAATTTTTACATATCCAATTGATAAAAATAAAGATTTTGTTAAAAGAGTTATTGCTCTTCCTGGCGATACTATTGAGATTAGGGATAAGGTTGTTTATATAAATAATAAGCCTTTGTTTGAGCCTTATGTAGTCTATAAAGATAGCTATTATTATAAATCTGTTAATATTGATAAGGAGAGTTTTCAAAAGCTTTGGTTAAATGGTGCTTTTGCGAGTGGTCAGAAATTTATTCGTGATAATTTTGGACCTGTTGTTGTTCCAAAAAATGCTGTTTTTGTTATGGGTGATAATAGGGATTATTCATTTGATTCAAGGTTTTGGGGTCCTTTGGATATAAAGTATCTAAAAGGAAAACCAAGAATAATATACTTTTCTTGGGGTGAAAAGGGTATAAGGTTTAATAGAATTCTTAAGATAATAGGATGAAAGTTGAAAAGGTGTTAGAGAATTTTCAAAAACAATTTCACATTTATTTAAAGGAAAGAAAAATTTCTAAAATTTATCAAAAAATTGGTGAATATATTTATGAAATTTACAAGTCAGGTGAAATTATTGATGATGAAAATTTATTAAAACTTTTAAAAAAGATAGATGAGATAAATAAAGATGAAAGGTAAATTTCTGATTTTAATTTTGCTTTTTGGATGCTCGTTTATTCAAGAAAGAGTGAATGTGAAGAATTTAAAGTTTAGTTATAGAAGTGCTACAATTGAAGCCTTAACGCTTGACAAAATTAACTTTATTGTTAATCTTGAAGCATATAATCCAAATCAAATAGATGCAGTCATAGATAAGCTTGATTATGTTATATATTTTGAAGGATATAGGGCAATAAGTGGCTCTACAAATCAGGCATATGAAATTAAGGCTAATGGTAGAAAAATTATAACAGTAAATGGTTATATTTTATTTTCAGATTTGCCTGATTTGTTTAAAGCTATTAAATCTTCTTATGGTAAAAGTAGAGTTAGGATAACTGCTGAATTAAGACCAGAAGTTAAAACAATTATAGGAAAGTTTAGATATACTGTTAAGTTAGATGAATATATACCACTTAATTGGCGATGATGTTTTTAACTTTTCTTTTGGCAAAAAGTGATATTTTGAAAATTAGTGATGAAATTGTTTATTCTATTGAAAATGGAGATTTTAAAGCAATTATGAAATATGGAGATAAAAGAGGTGTTATATTCTCAATAAATGCAGTTATTGATAGTTTTGACCCTAAAATTCCACCCCAAAAATTAAAATTTATTTTAAATGACACTACAAAGTTATTTTGGGGATATGAAATTTCTTCAGGAAGAGAAGTTTATATGACATTTAATGAGTTTTATAGTAAGTTCTTGAAGAAAAATTATTTAAAAGGCAAAAAACTAATTAATAAAATTTCAGATAGGAAAGTTAAAACAAATATAAATGAGATTTTTAAGGATGCTCAATTTGTTGAATATACAATAAAAACGAATGATTATGATTTTAATAGTTTAATTCTTGTTTTTTCAAAAGGAGCTTTATCTGCTATTCTTTTTAATAAATGGGCACCTTAATAACATTTTCAATTTTTTCTTGACTTCTTTTGGCATTTATCATTTTGCTATCAATATAAGCATCTACAATTGAAAACATTTTAACAGCAAAAAATGTTATAAAATATCCAATGCTTGACCAATAATAATTTTCTTGTTTTGTTGTATTGTACTTATAAGTGTTATATAAAAATAGTGAAAAGGTTGAAATATCAGTTAAAGAAATTATTGAGCCTTTTAATGTTTTTCCATTATAAAATTGTCCTCCACCTGGAATAAATGTAGATAATAAAACTGCTTTTTTTGAAGATTTGTAATTTAAGGTATCCAAATTGAGGAAAATAATTAACATTATTGAGGATTTATCAGTTTATTTAAATCAAAAATTTTTTCAGCTTCTTCCTTCGTTAAATAACCCATTTCTACTACAATTTCCTTTACACTTCGTTTTTCTTTTAAGGCTCTTTTGACAACTTCTGCTGATTTGTCATATCCTATAATTGGATTTAAAATTGTTGCGATAATTGGATTTCTATATAATAATTCTTCAACATGCTCTTTATTTACAATAAAATCTTTTATACATTTATCCGCTAAAACATAACAAGCATTTGTAAGAATTTCAATAGAATTTAAGATATTGTAAATCATAATTGGCATCATTACATTTAATTCAAATTCTCCAAGGCTATTACTAATTGTAATTGATAAATCATTTGCTATTACTTGAACACCAACCATTCTAACTGCTTCTGGAATAACGGGATTAACTTTTCCTGGCATAATTGAAGAGCCAGGTTGTAATTCAGGAAGAATAATTTCAGAAAAACCTGCTATTGGACCACTATTCATAAGTCTTAAATCATTAGAAATTTTAATTAAATTTGTTGCTAAAATTTTTAATGCGGATGAAAGCTCTAATATACTATCTCTGCTTGATTGTGCTTCAAAATGATTATTTGCTTCAATAAAGTCTAAATTTAATAATTGTGATAATTTTTCTGCTACTTTTTTACCAAAATTAGGATGTGTATTTATTCCTGTTCCAACAGCAGTTCCACCAATAGCAAGTTCTCTTAATCTTGTAAATGTTGATTCAATTCTATGTTTAGCATATAAAATTTGTGTTGCCCAACCACTTAGTTCTTGCTCAAAGCTTATTGGCATTGCATCCATTAAGTGAGTTCTACCTGTTTTAATAATACCTTTAAGTTCTAATGATTTTTTAACAATTGTTTGATATAAATGCTCAATTGAAGGAATTAATTTATATTTTGTTTCATAATAGGCAGAAACATTCATAGCAGTTGGTATTACATCATTTGATGATTGTCCCATATTTACATGGTCATTTGGATGAATTGGTTCTTTCGTTATTCTTTTTCCTGTTAAAATTTCATTTGCTCTTGTTGATATTACTTCATTTATATTCATATTGGTTGATGTTGCTGAGCCTGTTTGGAATATATCTAATGGAAATTGGTCATCAAATTTTCCTTCTATAATTTCATTTATGGCTTGCTTTATAGCATTATAATAGTTTTGTGGTATTTTTCCAAGCTCATAATTTACTTCTAAACATGCTAATTTTACATAAGCAAGAGCTTTTATAAAGCTTTTAGGAAACTTTAAATTACTTATTTGAAAATTCTCTAATGCTCTTTGAGTTTGCGCACCCCAATAAGCATTTTGAGGAACTCTAACCTCACCGAGTGTATCCTTTTCAATCCTTTCCATAATCTTCTCCTAAAATTTTTTTAAGTTCTTCTTGATTTTTTGACAAATATAAGGCATATCCTTTAAGCAGATTTATATCAATTTTTCTTGGAATTTCCTTTATTGTTTTTCTTGAATACTTAATATAATCCGGACCAATAGCACTAATTTCCCTTACTTCAATTTCAATTGGTTTTTTAATCAAAAGCAGTTTATTTATAATTTTCCTTATAAGAATGGAAGATAAAATATCCTTAAAAGGGTCAAAATTCATATTTAAAATTTTAAAGGGCAAAGAAAAAATTTACCTTAAAATTTTATAAATTTTGAAAGCACTTATTATTAGACTTGGACAGCTTGGAGATGTTGTTCTTACAACAAGTGTTATAGAGCATTTATATGAGCAAAATTACGAAATTCATTATTTAACAAGAAAACCATTTGATGAAATTTTTTTCCAAGATTATAGAGTTAAAAAAGTTTTTATTTATGGAAAGGTTAGTTTATTTGAGCTTTTGAAAGAAAATTATGATTTAGTTTTAGATTTACACTCAAAAATAAAAACAATTATTTTATCAAGACTAATCTCACCTTTTCATTCAAAAACTTACAATAAGCGAATTATAGAAAGAAGATTAACATTAATTTTCAAAAAACCTTTTAACAAATTAAGAATTTATGAAATGTATAATGAAGTTGTTAATTCTAATAAAAAGCCAAAAATTATAATAAATTCAGAGCCTATTATCAAAGGTGATTATATTGTTATAAATCCAACAGCAAGGTATCCTTCAAGAATTTATAGACATTATGATAAATTAGATGAACTTTTAAATAAAATTGGAATAAAAAAAGTTTATATTGGAACAGAAAGTGATTTACATTTCTTGAAAAATTTTAAATTTAGCGGAATAAATTTAATTGGAAAGACAACAATAAGAGAAATGCTTAATATTGTTAAATATGCTAAATTATTTATTGGAAATGATAGTGGCATTACTCATATAGCAAGTGCTTTTAATGTTCCTTCAATAGTCTTTTTTGGTCCTACGGTTTTAAGTTTTGGATTTGAGCCTTTTTGTGATAAATATTATGTATTTGAAATTAAAAATCTTCCTTGTCGTCCTTGCTCATTACATGGAGAAAAACCTTGTAAAAGAAAAGATTATGCTTGTTTAAGTTGGATAGAGCCTGAATTAGTTTTTGAGAAAATTTTAGAAATGCTTTAAAATTTCAATAGTGTCAAAAATTATCTATGACAAGATAAAGTACTTGGGTCTTCAAAGTTCATTTATTATATCTAATGCTTTTGAGCAATATCTTAAAAATATAGCATTTAATGGTTATATTATTTTCAATAGTAGAGATTTTTGCTATATTTTAAGTGGTGAATTATTCGCAATTAAGAGAATTGATGATGTTAAGAGACCTTGGTTTGCAGATGTTTATGAGCTTAATCCAAAGTGTTTAGTTTTTTTTATGAATTTTAAAGATGGAAATTTAATTGAAAATTTGAAAATTAGTCCAAAAAGTTTGGATATTATAATAAAAAATACAATTGAAACAACAAGTTATTTTTGGATTGAAGTAAAACATAAGGATGACTTTTATGATATAATATACTTTTCATCTGAGATTTGTGGAATTTATAAAAATAGTCAAAAAGTTGAAAGAATTTTTGAAAACGAATTTAGTGAAAAAATTGAGATAAAGGTTCTTGATTTTAAAAATTTATTTGAAACGAAAAAAACTGAAATGATAAGAATTCTATATTTAAAAAGATTTGAAAGCATATGGAATAAATACAAGGATTTGATTATTAGAGAATATGGTAGAGAAAAGGCTGAAATTGAATTTAGGAAAATTCAGAAAGAACTTGCTAAAAAATTTCCCATTTTAGACCCTCTTGTTGGATTTATTGATTTGGATAAGGAATTAAATTTGAAAATTCAGTCTTTAAACGAAAATGAAATTAATGCTATTGTTGAATTATTATTAGAATTTTACAAAAGAGCATTACCAAAAAAATATGATTTAATAAAAGAGGAAATTTTATGAAGAGATTTAGTGATTTAATTTATTCAAAGCTTTCAAATGCTTTAAAAATAACCTTCATTTTCATATTGATTGTAAATTTAATTTTGATTTTTTCAATATCAAAAGTATTTGAAAAAGGGAGTGATATTTCATTTTTGAGGGGACAACTTACCGAATTTTCACTTATGATATATGATATAGCATCAGGTATTCATTCAAAGGAATATGTAAAAGTTTCACTTTTAGAGGATTTAAAAAGAACTCAACCCACTTTAAATAAATATAAAAATGAAATTTGGTCAAAGGATTTTTCGGATTTTCTCCAAAAATTTAACAAATTTATAGAAAAACCAAATAAGAAATTAGCGGATGATATGTTTTTATTAGCAGAAGATTTAAACAGGAAATTGCTTGAAATTGATATTGAAAGTAGAAAATTTTCATCCATAGGTATAATTGTTATTGTTGTTTTAAATGTTATTTTTATTGGGGCTATTGGATTTTTCCTTATAAATTACGCTTATAAATTATCTCTTGAATTTTCTAATCCACTTTTAGAAATTAGAAATATATTATCAAAAATAGCTTTTGGTAGTATAGAAACTCCTATTAACTATAAAGGTGAAATTGTTGAAGTTTTTGATATTTTTGAAAGTATTGAAACACTTAGAAAGGATTTATATGAAACAAAATTAAGAATACAGGAAATTTTAAGAAAATACAGAGAAGGTTGATTAATCCTTAACCAAGACAAATTCAACATTTAATTTTTTCAATTTACTTTTTAATTTGTTTGAAATTTCCTTGCCAATTATAAGTGGAATAACTTTTTTCTTATAAACCTTCTCTAAAATCTCCTTTCTTCTTATAACCCTTTCAATATCATAATTTCCAATTTTATAAGAAATCTCAATAGCAACATAAACTTCCTCTTTTGTCCCTTTTAATATACCACTAACTATTAAATCTAATTCAATAACATCATTTTCTTCCTCCTCAGTTATTATTCCTTTTTCAACATATTCATCTAATTCTTCAAGTAATTCGCTCTTATCCTTAATTTTACATTTTCTAATTCCAATATAACTTCCTAAATATGAGCATATATTTATGAAAACTTTGTGTTCTAATTGCCACCCTTTTAGTTCTTGTATGCTTATTTCATGCCTTTTTAGAATTTCCTCCATCTTATCTTGTCTTTCTTTTATTTCCTCTTGACCTTTTTCTAATTTTTCAAGCCTCTTATCAACTTCTTCAAATTTTTGATTTACCTCTCTTCTAAATTCTTCAAACTTCACTGGCAGTTCCAATAGCTCCTTAGTTAAAATTAACATTCTTAACTTTTCAAGATAATCAGGTCTTTCTCTTAACAAATTTAGCAAATCTTCAAATTCTTTTATGATATATTCTTTTTCCATAGTTTTAAAAGTTTAAAGGATATACTAAACTCTTAATTCCATTTCAAGCAATTGTAAAAATTCTTTATTTGAACTTGTTCTTTTCATTTTATTTATTAGAAATTCCATAGCATCAACAGGGTCTTTACTTGATATTGCTTTTCTTAATGCCCAAACCTTTTCAAGAACATCTTTTGGTAATAAAAATTCTTCTCTTCTTGTTCCACTTCTATTTAAATCAATAGCAGGGAATATTCTTCTATCTGCTAATCTTCTATCTAAAACAATTTCCATATTACCTGTTCCTTTAAATTCCTCATATATAATATCATCCATTCTTGAACCTGTTTCAATTAAAGCAGTCGCAATAATTGTTAAACTTCCACCTTCTTCAAGACTTCTTGCTGCTCCAAAGAATTTTTTGGGTTTTATTATAGCAGCAGCATCAAGTCCTCCTGTCATTGTTCTTCCAGAATGGGGAGCAATAACATTATGAGCCCTTGTTAATCTTGTTATAGAGTCAAGCAAAATTACTACATCCATTCCCATTTCCGCAAGTCTTTTTGCTCTTTCAAGAACAATATCTGCTATATATACATGTTTTTCAGCTGGTTGGTCAAATGTGGAATAATATATTTCTGCTTCGGGAACAAGTCTTTTCATGTCTGTAACTTCTTCTGGTCTTTCATCAATTAAGAGAATTATTAAATATATTTCTGGGTGATTTATAACGATGCTTTGTGCGATTTTTTGAAGTAAAACTGTTTTTCCTGCTCTTGGTGGTGAAACAATAAGTCCTCTTTGTCCTTTTCCTATTGGTATAAATAAATCTATTATTCTTCTTGATAAATCCTCATCTCCCGGAATTTCAAGGTTTATTTTTTGTGTTGGATAAAATGGAGTTAATTTTTCAAAATCTCTTCTTTCAGTAATTTTATCAACTTCAATATCATTAACTGTTTCAATTTTTACAAGTGAATGATATTTTTCACCTTCTTTTGGAGCTTTGACAAAACCAGCAATCATATCACCTTCTTTCAATTTATATTTTCTTATAATCATAGGAGAAACATAAACATCATCCTGACTTGGTTGGAAATTCTGGTGAGGCATTCTTAAAAAGCCATAAAAGCCCTCTGGAATAATATCAAGAAGTCCTTCTTTGAAAACAAGTCCATCTTCTGTTGTTGTTTTTTCTATAATTTTCTTTATAAGCTCCTCTTTTTTCATATTTTCATATCCTTCTATATTCATTTCCTTTGCCATTTCATATAATTCTGAAAGTTTCTTTTGTTTTAATTCTCTTATTAGCATAATTTCCACCTCCTTAAAGCATTTTTGTATTATTTATATATAAATCAAATGAGCAATTTAAAACTTTCGCTGCTTTTTGAGCCATTATTGTTCTATCAAGGAAAATTTCAAAAAATTCAAGAACAGGAGCAATTTTTATATCTATATCAATTTTATAAGAAATTGTTCTCTTTTCTTTTGAGATAATTATTTCTCTATTTATTGAGGCGTAATTTACTCTATCGTGAATATCAACATTTAAATTTTCTATTGTTCTTACTCTTGTTCTATGAACATCTGCTTTGTCTGCTAAGATAAGTGCTGCTGAAACTTCTGAAACTGGATATCCACTTGCCTCATGATGTGTTCCAATAGCACTTATCACAATTCCTATTTCTTCATAACTCATACCCATTTCTTTTAAAATATCATAAGCAATCATAGCACCACTAACTTCATGATTTAATCTGTTTATACTATTACCAATGTCATGTAAATAACCTGCAATTTCAGCTAACTGTGCAAGCCTTTCAGGATAACCAAGTTCTCTTAAAATCCTTCCCGCTTGATATGAAACCCATCCGACATGTCTGAAACCATGCTCCGTATATCCAAGTGATTCCAAACACTTATCAGCAAGTGTTATGTAATATCTAACTTTTTCATTTTTCTTTAAGTCTTCTATTGTTATCATATTTACCTCCTTTTATAATTCACTTATAAATTTTGGATTTTCTTCAATGTAATTTCCAATAACAACATAATCTGCTCCAAATTCAAAAATTTTTTCAATTGTTTGAATATCTCTTATTCCTCCTCCTACTATTAAAGGTAGATTTGTCCATTTTCTAATTTTTGATAAAATTTCAAAATTTATATAATTTTTACCGCCTGAGCCACTTTCTAAATATATTGCTGAAAATTTCATAATTTCACAAACTTTAATAAAAGATAAAATAATATCCTCATTTTCTGATATTTCATATGCTTTTGAAATTATAAATGAGCTTGTCCATTTACTTGAAAGTAAAAGATAACCGCAAATATAAATATCCTTTTGAGATAGTAAAATAGCATTTTTTAGAATTTCCGTCCAAAAATAATTATAATCATAAGTATTTAGTGGAAATGGAATAAGAAATGCATCAAATTGTTCGCTTATCTGATAAGAGCCACCACAAAATGAAATTATTGGTTTATTGATTTTCATTTTAAAATTAGATAGGAATTTATGAAAGTTAAAGTTCTTTATTATACTTCCTCCAAGAAATACAAAAGCTATGTTTTCATTATTATTTATATAATTAGAAATCATGTCTATGTCTTCCAATTTCCATTTATCAGGGTCAATTAGAATTATTTTCTTTTTATGGTTTCTTACAAACAATTAATCTGAATGGTGGCGGGCGGACTCGAACCGCCGACACGGGGCTTATGAGACCCCCGCTCTACCAGCTGAGCTACACCACCGATAGCGGGGGAGGGATTTGAACCCTCGACCTCCGGGTTATGAGCCCGGCGAGCTACCTGGCTGCTCCACCCCGCGTTAGTAAGTCTTAAAATTTTAAAGCATAACTTTAAAATTTATTACTTATGAATTTTTCCTTTTGGTTAAAGGCACTAAGAGTAATTCCAAGAATAGGTAAGGAAGAATGGAACAAATTGGATTTTGTTTCAAAGTGGCTCGTTTTATCAAGGTCAGCGGTTTTTATAATAACATTAATACCATCTTTTATTGTTGCTATTTTTGCTTATTTAAATAATAAATTTGATTTTTTAAATTGGCTTATGCTTACAATTGGTTTAATTTTTGCTCATGCCCTAAATAATATGTTAAATGACTTTACAGATTATGTAAAAGGTGTTGATAAAGATAATTATTTTAGGGCTCAATATGGTCCTCACCCGCTTGAACATAATTTAATAAGTAAAAAGGAATTTTTTATTTATGTTTTAATTACAGCAATAATTGCTTTAATTCCTGCTATTTATTTTATATATTTGAGAGGTATTAGTGCTTTGATTTTAGTTTTAATTGGTTCATTTTTTGTTTTGTTTTATACATATCCATTAAAATATATAGGTCTTGGTGAATTAAGTGTTTTAATTGTTTGGGGTCCTTTAATGATTGGTGGTGGATATTATGTTATAACTAATGAATGGAATATAGATATAATTTTAATGAGTTTTATATATAGTCTTGGAGCAACAAGTGTTTTATTTGGAAAGCACATAGATAAATATGAAGACGATAAATCAAAAGGAATAAGGACATTCCCCGTTATTATTGGTAAAAGAAATGCAAGGATTTTAAATATAATAATTATGGCTCTACAATATATTTTAACAATTTATCTTGTCTTTATTGGATTTTTCAAATTTACTATGTTAGTAGTTCTAATTGGTCTTTATTGGTTTTTTAAGAATGTTTTGAAAGTTTATTTAAGTGAAAAACCAAAGGAAAGACCTTCCAATTATCCTGATAGTGTTTGGCCTCTTTGGTATGTCGCTTTTGCGTTTGACCATAATAAAAAGTTTGGATATTTATTTTTAATTGGTTTATTACTTGAAATGGTTTTAAGAAAGGTGATTTAAAATTTTAGTTATGATTTTTATAAGGTGATTTTCAGAGTTTGAAAATGCTTTATTCTCCTCATGGAGTAATATATTATGGTGAATATAAACTTCCCGATGAAATTGTAATTGAGAAGTCTCAATTTATGAATAGCCATCCTAACTATAAACAAACTATCAAAGGTTCAATAAATGTTTCAAAGATAAATAATAATTACGAGGTATATAAATTAGAATTTACGAAACTTGTTGAATTAAATGGAAATAAAAAATTTTATCCATCTTATTTTTTAGTTTATGATGGAAAAATCATTTTGGAAAGCGATTATATAACTGATAGGAATTTAGATTTTAAGCTTATTTTTGAAGAAGATGTTTTAGTACCTTTTGATATTAGAGACAATTTAGAAGGAGAATTTAATTATAATGAAAATATAAAGTTAAAATATAAATGTAGTCCCCCTGATGAGCCTTCGCTTCCAAGATGCGGATTTAAAGTTTTATTTAAAAATATAAGGGATAGTATAATAGGAACTACAAATGGTATAATTAGAATTGGAACATATGATTTTGATAACGATAAAATAGATGAAATTATTGTTCAAAGCGAAGGGGTATCTGATTATGGAATTTCAATCTATAAAATTTCATCTTCAAAATTAATAGAAATAGCAAGTTGGTCAGAAAAGGCTGCTTATAATTGCTCATATTATCCTATTGCTTTTAAGGTTAAAAATACTTTTTATGTTCTTTATAATGACTTATCAGATATTGTAAAAAATTATAATAAGTGTAGATACTTTCCAATTTCTAAATAAAAAGACTTAAAAAATCATCGGGAATAACATTTCTTATTACATTTAAAAGTTGTTTTGAAAATCTTCTAAAACTATTTGAAATAGCATAAGCTCTTGAAATTGATAAGTAGTAATTATAAAACCATTTATCTTTCAGTTTTTCAATGATAATTTTTAAACTTTTTATATTGTTATATAAAATTTCAGGTGTTGCTTTTAATATGGCAAATTCCATAAATTGTGGAAATTTTGGCATTAAAAAAACTCTTGAATAACCAAATAATTCATAAAATTTATGATAATTTCCAAAATGCTCATCTTTATAAGCCATTACGATAATTGATGAATCATAAGGCTCATTTACAACTTCATAATTTTCTGATAAAAAATTTATAATTTCATAATCATTGGCATCATCAGGAATGTAAATTTTTATGCTATCAGGTGGGTTTATGAACTTCTTATAATCAATTGGATAGTCAATATAAATAACAAGTGTGCTATCTATGAACATTCTTAATAAAATATCCTTTTGAAATTTGTGATGAACGATAATTCTATCAACATAATTTAGAATTTCATATGCCTTTTCAAAACTATTATGCATTATAGCAATTTTACCAATTTTTTCATCTTTATATTCTTTAAAAATTTCAATATCTTTTTCATCCTCAATGTGAGCAATTAATATAAAAAAATCAAAATTATCCAAAAGGACATTTTCTTTTTGTAAATGAAATTTTAAATTTGAATTATAGTTTTTAAATTTTGGATTTTCAATTAAGTTGAGCTTTATTTTCAACATGCTTTAAACCAAGAATTTCATCAAGTTCCTCACCTGTTATTGTTTCTTTCTCTAATAATAATTGAGCAACTTTATTTAATTTGTCTAAATTTTCATTTAAAATTTTATAAGCGGTTTCTTCTGCTTCTTGTAATATATTCTTTATTTCTCTATCTACAATTTTTAGCAAGTCTTCGGAAGTTCCATTTCTTTTTACAAGTTCCTTTCCCAAAAATACTTCATCCCCTCTTGAAATAAAAATTGGACCAAGAATTTTGCTCATTCCCCATTCCATAACCATTTTTCTTGCTATCTCCGTTGCTCTTTCTAAATCATTAGCAGCACCTGAGCTTACTTCATTAAATATAATTTTTTCAGCAACCCTTCCTCCCATTAGAATTGCTAATTGATTTTTCAAATAGCTTTCTTCATAAAGATATTTATCTTTTTCAGGAAGAGAGACTGTAACTCCAAGAGCCATTCCCCTTGGAATAATTGTGACTTTTTCTACTTTATCTGACTTGGATAATAATCTTGAAACAATAGCATGTCCTGCTTCATGATAAGCAACTCTTCTCTTTTCTTCATCTGATAAAATCATATTCTTTTTTGCTGAGCCCATAATGATTTTATCTCTTGCTTCTTCTAAATCTTTCATAGTTATTTTATCTCTTCCATTTCTTGCTGCTAATAATGCTGCTTCATTTATAAGGTTTGCCAAATCTGCTCCTGAAAATCCTGGTGTCATTTGAGCAATTTTTTCAAGATCAACATCATCCGATAATGGTTTGCCTTTTGCATGAATTTTTAAAATTTCTAATCTTCCTTTAACATCAGGAAGACCAATATAAACTTTTCTATCAAATCTTCCTGGTCTTAATAAAGCAGGGTCTAATATATCAGGTCTATTTGTTGCTGCTAAAATAACAATACCTTCTTTGCCTTCAAAACCATCCATTTCAACAAGTAATTGATTTAAGGTTTGTTCTCTTTCATCATGTCCCCCTCCTATTCCACTTCCTCTCATCCTTCCAACTGCGTCAATTTCATCTATAAATATAATAGCTGGTGCTAATTGTCTTGCTTTCTGAAATAAGTCTCTAACTCTTGCAGCTCCAACACCAACAAACATTTCAACAAAATCAGAACCTGATATTGATAAAAACGGAACACCTGCTTCGCCTGCTACTGCTTTTGCCAATAATGTCTTTCCAACACCTGGAGGTCCTACTAATAATATACCTTTTGGTATTTTAGCACCAAGCTTTATATATTTTTCTCTGTTTTTTAGAAATTCTACAACTTCTTTTAAGTCTTCTTTTGCTTCTTCACAATCTGCTACATCGTCAAACCTAACATTTGGTTTATTATCTATGTAAATTTTTGCTCTACTTTGGGAAAATTCAAAAGCTTTACTTGTTCCATTAGTTATACTTCTAAAAAATATAAACCAAAACAATAAAAATAAAATAATCCAAGGAATGTAGCTTATAAATATATCCCAAAACATATTTCTGTTCTTCGTTTTTATAATTACTCCCTTATCAATCATTTCTCTCATAAGTTGCTCATCTTTATAAGGTAGAATAGTCTTAAAAAATCTAATTTCTCTGTTTTGTATTTTTAAAGGCTCTCTAAATTCACCTTCAACTTCATTATCAGTAATAGTAATTGAAGAGACTTTGTTATCTCTTATAAATTGAATAAATTGATTATATGTTATTTCAATTTTTGAAGCATTATTTGGATTGAAAATTGTAAAAAGTATAAAGAACGAGCTTATTATAATTAACCAAACAAAAAGTATTTGAAATAAATTTTTAGACATATCTAAAATTTTAAAGTTGAAGATGTAAAAGAATATGCGTTGTCTAGTAATTCTAAAATATAGATTATTTCTTATTTTTCCTACCCACCCTGAAATCAAGCCTTCGGCTTATGAACTTCGCCCCCTTAAATTCCCCCATAAAATAAATAATTTCCTAAAATTTTCATAAGTTATTGATTATCAAGAACTTAACATTATTTATTAGACAAAGCAAAATTATCTTGGATTGTCTAGGAATTCTGAAATTGCTATTATTTCTTATTTTTCCCCACACACCCTAAAAATAAGCCTTTGGCTTAAAATTTAGACAAGGCAAAAAGATAAAGTTTTTGTTAATACTATAAAATTTCAACACTATCAAAGTAGAATTAGAGCTTGAAGTTCAATATCGTGATTTAGACCCACTTGGTCATGTTAATAATGCTGTTTATTTAAGTTATTTTGAGCAAGCAAGAGTTAAAATGTTTGAAAATTTATATAAAAATAATCCCAATTACAATTTTGTAATAGCACATGCAGAAATTGATTATTTGAAACCTTTATATCTTGAAAAAATAAAAATTGTTTGTTGGGTTAGCAATATAGGAAAAACAAGTTTTAAAATTGATTATGAAATATATAATTCAAAAAATGAAATCTGTGCTAAAGGCTCAACAATCCAAGTTATGTTTGACCCCATTAAAAAGCAAAAAATTGAAATTGATGAAAAATTCAAAAATTACTTAACTTCATTTTTTTATAACCCTCATAAATCCTCCTAATAATTGTTATATAAATTAAAATTGAAAAAACAACAAGGAAGAAAAAGATGAATTTTATAAAAATTGTCATCAGTGCTATAAAAAAAATTCTTTCAGCTCTTTCCATAGGACCTGCCTTTATAAGAACACCCAAAGATTCACCTCTCGCTCTTATATAACTAATTAAAAATGAGCCAAAAGCACAAATTATTAAAAGTATTTGAATTAAAAAATTTTCTTTAAAAGCTACAATAAGTGATAAAAAAATTAAAGCTTCTGATATTCTATCAAAATTTGAATCTAAAAATGCTCCTAATTTTGAAGTTTGATTAGTCATTCTTGCTAATTCACCATCCATAGCATCAAATAAGTTTATAAGAATTAAACTAATTGCACCCAATAAAAAATTTTTGTTTAAATAAAAATAAAATGGAACTAAATTTAAAATAAGCGTTATCGTTGTTAATAAATTAGGCTTAACATTTAATTTAACAAAAAACTTTATAATAGGCAATAAAAAAATAACTCTTAACTTCTCTTTCAAGATTTGAAATTTTAAAGTGCTTAATAAAGCTTTGTCCAATAATTCTGAAA
>JAVVGK010000002.1:0-37921 GCA_032249175.1 Candidatus Hydrothermia bacterium
TTTCAGAATTATTGGATAAAGCATAAATCATATACTTCATGCTTTAAAATTTTCAAAATGAAAAAAAATGTTATTTTTCTATTTATTCTTGCTTGCTCATTTGTGGAAGGTGATAAATTAAAAACTGAATATGAAGAATGGTTTTCAAGTTATATTAGAGGCGTAAAAGTTGGTTATAATTACTATTCTATTAAAAAGGTTTTAAATCATTATGAAGTTAAGGAAAAAGCAGTTTTAAAACTTAAAATGCTTGGACAAGATAAAGAGCTTATAACATTTACTAATGTAAAATTAGATAAGAATTTAAAGACAACAGAATTTTCCTTTGAGCTTAAAACAGATGTTCAAGTGAAAGCAAAAGGAGAAGTTAAAAATAATAAGTTAATAGTTGAGTTGGAAGGAACTAATATGCCTAAAACAAAAAGGACTTATGAATTAAAACATGAATTTTACTTACCTCAAAGTTGGTGGGCTGTAATTTTGCTTGGAAAAGAGCCTCCAAAAGAAATGGATGTTTATGACCCTACGAATTTTGTCTTAGGTAGTGCCAAAAGTGAAAAGCTTGGATTTATTGAAACTGAATATAATGGAAATATAGTTAAGGCATTAGCTTATAGAACTGATATGTTTGGCGCTCAAACAACAATTTATATTTATAATAATAAAATCATTAAAGTTGAGTCACCATTTGATATAACACTAATTAGTGAGCCTATGGAAAAAGCAACGAAAATTGGTGAAGAAAAATTAGATGTTCTTTTAATGTTTGCCATAAAACCAGAAGGCTCATTTAATCCTGAAAAAGATACAATTTTAATTTTACAACTTGATAGTTTGAGAGGAAATTTAGTATTGGATTTTGGTGCTCAAAGTTTGTTAGAAAAAAATAATTCTTCTGCTAAAATAAAAATAGTAAAACAAAATTTATCTATTTTAAATGAAAAAGATACGATTATCCCTGATAGTATAAAAATTTATCTTCAACCTGATGGATTTGCTCAGTCTGACCATCCAAGAATAAAGAAGCTTGCTTATGAAATTACGAAAGATAAAAAAACAAGTTTGGAAAAAGCAAGAGCAATAATGTATTGGGTATGGACTAATTTGGAAAAAAAACCAACTGTAAGTGTTCCTAATGCAATTGAAGTTTTGGATATGGGTTATGGTGATTGTAATGAGCATTCAGTTTTATATACAGCATTAGCAAGGGCAGTAGGAATTCCAACTGATATTGTTGTTGGACTTATATATGAAAATGGTAGATTCTATTATCATGCTTGGAATGCTTCTTATATAAATGGTAAATGGATATGGATTGACCCTGTTTTTGGACAATTTCCTGCGAATGTGGGACATTTAATGCTTCAAAGAGGCTCAATTGATAAGCAAGCTGAAATTATGGGTGTTGTTGGTAAATTAAGTATAAAAGTTTTAAGTGTGAATTGATGAATTTAAGAGTTGCTATTTGTCAAATTAATTCAAAAATTGGAGACTTTGAATATAATATGAAAAAAATTTTAGAATTTATTGAAAAATCAAGAGAATATAATGCTGATTTAATTGTTTTTCCAGAGCTTGCTTTAACAGGATATTTAATTGAAGATTTAGCATTAAGACCGAGTTTTATTAATCAAAACATTAAAACATTAAAAAAAATAAGTCAATATGTAAATAATGAAGTTGTAATAATTGGATTTGTTAATGAAAAAAATGGTTTTATTTACAATTCTGCTGGAATTTTATATAAAGGGGAAATTATTGGAACAATTGAAAAATTTCATCTTCCAAATTATTTAACATTTGACGAAAAAAGAATTTTTAAAGGAGGTCAGGAGTATAAAATTTTAAATATAAGTGGATATAAAGTTGGGATTGTAATTTGTCAAGATATTTGGCATCCTGATGGACCAATGAGAAAATATAGTATTTATGGAATAGACTTGGGAATTGTTATAAATGGCTCTCCATATCATGTTTCAAAGCAAGAAGAAAGAGAGCATTTAATTATATCAAGAAATATAGACAATTTAATTCCAATAATTTATGTTAATCTTGTTGGTGGAGAAGATGATTTAGTTTTTGATGGTAGGAGTTTTGTAGTAAATGATGGAAAAGTTATTTCAAGGGCAAAAGCATTTGAAGAAGATTTAATGATTATAGATATTCCTAAAAGTTATTCACTAAAAAGTAAAATTCATCAAAATCGTTTAAATGAACATAAATTAGATGTTGAAATTAAGGAGATTTTTATTAATAAAGAGCTAAAAAATAATTTTCAATTTTTGGGATTTTTAAATGAAAATCCAATTTTTGAAGAAGAAGTTTATAAAGCAGTTTTATTAGGTTTGAAGGATTATGTTTTAAAAAGTGGTTTTAATAAAGTTATTGTTGGAATATCAGGAGGAATAGATTCTGCTTTAACTACTGTTTTGTGTGTGGATGCTTTTGGAAATGATAATGTTATTGGTGTTTGGATGGGCAGTAAATATAATAAAATTGAAAGTTATGAGGATGCTAAAATGCTTTCAAAAAACTTACATATAGAATTTTTAGAATTTAATATAGACAAAATTTTTGAAAGTTATATTCTTGAACTTAAAAAGAGCTTTAAAAATTATATTCAAGATAAAACAGAGGAAAATTTACAATCAAGAATAAGAGGAAATATCCTTATGAGTTTATCAAATAAATTTAATGCTCTTGTTATATCAACAGGTAATAAGAGTGAGTATGCTGTTGGTTATGCTACACTTTATGGTGATATGGTTGGTGCTTATGCTCCATTAAAAGATGTTTATAAAACTTGGATTTATAGAATTGCTAAATGGAGAAATGAAAAAAATAATGTTATTCCTGAAAGGATTTTTAAAAAGAGACCTTCTGCTGAATTAAGAGAAAATCAATATGATGAAGATGAAATAGGCTCTTATGAAATTTTGGATAAAATTATTAAATTTTTTGTTGAGGATGATTTATCAAAAGAAGAAATTTTGAAATTCGTTAATGATGAAAGTTATTTAAATAAAGTTTTGGAAATGATAAGAAAAAATGAATTTAAAAGGAAACAAAGTCCATTAGGTCCTAAAATAACAAAAAGGGCATTTTATAGAGATAGAAGATATCCAAACACTAATATTTTTCTATGATTAACAAAATTCTTGAGCCAAAATCCATAGCAATTATTGGAGCTTCAAGAGATGAAAATAGTGTTGGCTTTGGTATATTAAGAAATGTTATTTTTAATGGATATAAAGGTATTGTTTATCCTGTAAATCCAAATGCCAAATCTATAATGGGTGTTAGGTGTTATAAGAATGTTTTAGAGATAGAGGATGAAGTAGATTTAGCGGTAGTTGTAGTTCCTTCAAGAGTTGTTAAGGATGTTCTTATTGATTGTGGTAAAAAAAATGTAAATTATGCTATTGTTATAAGTTCGGGATTTAGGGAAATTGGGCAAGAAGGTTTAAAATTGGAAAATGAAATTATTGAAATAGCAAAAAGCTATAATATAAGAATTCTTGGTCCAAATTGCTTTGGAATTATAAATACTGATAAGAAAATTTCATTAAATTTAACATTTTCAAAACAAATTTTAAGAGAAGGTAATATAGCATTTATTAGTCAAAGTGGTGCTTTAACAGCAGGTGTTTTAGATTATGCGAAAGATAAAAATATAGGTTTTAGTAAAGTTATAACACTTGGTAATAAAGCAGATTTAAATGAAATTGACTTTTTAAATTATTTGAAAGATGACCCTTCAACTAAGGTAATTTTATTGTACTTGGAAGATGTTTCAAAGGGTAGAGAGTTTCTTGAAGTAGCAAGGGAAATTACGGAAAATTACAAACCAATTTTAGCTATAAAATCTGGAAGAACATATGAGGGAGCAAAAGCAGTTAGTTCTCATACAGGCTCATTAACAAGCTCAGATGAATTATATGAAGCACTTTTTAGACAAAGTGGTGTTATAAGAGTTGAAAGTGTTGAGGAATTATTTAATTATGGATTGGCTTTTTCACTAATTGATATTCCAAAGTCAAATAGAGTAGTAATTCTAACTAATGCTGGTGGTCCTGGTATTATGGCTGTTGATAGTGCTATTAGAAATAAATTAAAAGTTCCTGAAATATCAGAAGAGACAAAGGAAAAATTGAGTAAAATTTTACCAAAATTTGCCTCACTTAAAAATCCCGTAGATACAACAGCAAATATAAATCCTAATGAATATAAAATGGCTTTAAAAATTTTGGATGAAGATAGTCAATTTGATGGTATAATAGCAATTGTTGTTAGGGCTTATACTATGGATATAAATGAATTTTGTGATGAAATTATTGATATTTATAAACAAATTAAAAAACCTTTAATGATTTGTCTTATGGGCATAGTTGAAATTGAGGAAGGTTTAAAGAAATTACAATCTGCTAAAATTCCAACATATAGTTTTCCAGAGGATGCTGTAAAAAGTTTTGCCAAATTATATGAATATAGAACATGGCTTGAAAGACCAAGAACAAAAATCAAAACATTTAATGTAAATAAAATGAAAGCATTAGAAATTTTGAAATTTTCAGAAACTTCAAAAGAAGGTTTTATATCAGAGGATAAAGCATTTGAAATTTTAAAAATTTATGGGTTTAATGTTGCTCCATATGGTATTGCACATAGCCTGGATGAAGCTATTATTATTTCTGAAAGTTTAGGATTTCCATTAGTTTTAAAAATTATCTCAAAAGAAATTATTCATAAATTTGATGTTGGTGGTGTAAGAATAAATATAAAAAATTTTGAAGATTTAAAAGAAAATTTTTTAGATTTAGAAAGAAGTTTTAAGGATAAAATTGAAGGCATTATTGTTCAGAAAATGATTAAAGAAGGTTATGAGTTGATACTTGGTGCTAAAAGAGATGAGAAATTTGGTCCAATTATACTATTTGGACTTGGTGGTATTTATGTAGAAGTTTTAAAAGATATAACATTTAGATTAGCTCCTATTAGAGAATTCAGTGCTTATAGAATGATTGAAGAAATTAAAGGTTATGAAATTTTAAAAGGAGCAAGAGGACAGAAAGTTGTTAATTTTGAAAAATTGGCAGAAAGCATAGAAAGAATTTCTCAACTTATTGTTGATTTGGAAGATATAAAAGAAATAGATATAAATCCGATTATTGCTAATGAAGAAGATAGCTTTGTTGTAGATGTTAGAATAAAACTTTGAACTGGTTTATTCAACCCTTAATTTTATTTTTATTTAATTCATCTTCAATAACATTAAGCCAAGCTAATAAATATCCTTTCCTAATAATTTTTTCTACTTCATCATCATATTGCTCATCAGGTGGTTTAAGAATTGATAAAATAATAGCTTTGGATAATGCTTCTACTATATCTTCTATACTACTATTTATAAATTCGGAGAAAACTGAGGGAAATTCTTGCGAGTATTTTTGATAAAATTCATTCCTAATCTCATCAAGAATTTCCTTATTTTCATTTTCAATATTCATATTTCTAATTTCTTCAATAAGTGCTTTCCTAACATTTAAAAGAATTCTTTCCCTTAACATTTCAATCATATTTAGAAAGAAAATTTTAAAGCTTTTAATTTCTAATTTGTTGCTTTGTCCAATAATTCTGGAATATAGATTATTCCTTATTTTTCCCACCCGCCCTGAAAATAAGGCTTCGCCTTATAAATACCCATCTTTTGCTTTGGGGGGCTTCGCCCCCCTTAAATCCCCCATTAAATCAATAGTTTTAGAAAATTTTTTATAACTTATTGATTGTCAAGAACTTAACAATAATTATTGGACAAAGCACTAATTTGTCCAATTCTGCTTCACTTGACTTTAAAATTTTCGCATTATGAGAAAAGTTGCTGTTCTTGGAGCAGGAACGATGGGTTCTCAAATAGCAGCTCATTTGGCAAATAATGGAATAGAAGTTATTCTCCTTGACTTAAATAAAGATATAGCTAAAAATGGCTTAAAAAGAGCATTAGAAATAAATCCGCCTGCCTTTATGGATAAGGAATTTAAAAATTTTATAAAAATTGGAGGATTTGATAGTGATTTTGAATTAATAAAAGATGCTGATTGGATAATTGAAGCAGTTGTTGAAAAAATTGAAGTTAAAAGAGAGGTTTTTGATAAAGTTGAAAAATATAGAAAAAATAATAGTATTGTTTCTTCAAATACATCGGGAATTCCTATAAAATTGCTTGCTGAAAATAGAAGCGATAATTTTAAAGAGCATTTCCTTGGAACCCATTTCTTTAATCCTCCAAGATATATGAAATTGCTTGAAATTATACCAACTGAATGGACAAAAAAAGAAGTTATAGAAAAAATAAAAGAATTTTGTGAGGATGTTCTTGGTAAAGGAATTGTTTTTTCAAAAGATACCCCAAACTTTATTGCTAATAGAATAGGAACATTTTCTATAATGATGGTTTTTAAACTTATAGATGAGATGGATTTAAAAATTGAGGAAGTAGATTATTTAACAGGAGAATTAATTGGAAGACCCAGAACAGGAACATTTAGATTAGCTGATTTGGTTGGAATTGATGTTTTATATAATGTTGCTAAGAATTTAGAAAATCTTTTAACTAATGATGAATTTAAAGATGTTTTTAAAATTCCTCAATTTCTTAATGAAATGGTAAGTAGAAATTTAATTGGTGATAAAGTTAAATCAGGGTTTTATAAAAGGGAAAATAATAAACGTTTTGTTATTGATTTAAAAACACTTGAATACAGAGAAGCAATTAATGTAAATATTCCTGAGTTTTTCCAAATTCAAAATATGGAAAATTTAGAAGATAGAATAAGGGCTATATTTAGTTTGAATACAAAGCATGCAGAATTTCTTAAAAAATTACTAACTTCAATTCTTGTTTATAGCGTAAATAGGATTGGTGAAATTGCTGATGATATTGTTAATATAGATAATGCATTAAAGTGGGGTTTTAATTGGAAATTAGGACCATTTGAAACAATTGATGTTATCTCAAAAGAAAACTTTGAAAAATTGGTTAATTCCTATAATTTTCCATTAAATAAGGAAATTCCTGAAAAGTTTTATAAGGATAAAATGTTTTATGATTACAATTCAAGGAGTTATAAGCCAATTGAAAGAAGAAAGGAAATTATTATTATTTCTGAAATAAAAAAAGAAAATAAGGTTATTCTTGAAAATTCAGAAGCAAGTTTAATTGATTTAAATGATGGTGTTTTATTATTAGAATTTCATTCAAAAGCTAATACTATTGGTATAGGAACAATTCAAATGTTAAATAGTGCTTTGGATATTCTTGAAAAGGAGAAAAAATTTATTGGACTTGTAATAACAAATGATGATGAAAGAAACTTTTCAGCAGGTGCGAATTTAGGTTTAATTGCTATGTCAATTGGAGAGGGGGCATTTGATGAAATTGAAAGAGCAGTTTTAAACTTCCAAAAAGTTAATATGAGAATGAAGTACTTTAAAAAGCCAATAGTAGCGGGAGCATTTGGTATAGCGGTTGGTGGTGGTTGTGAGTTATTATTACATACTCATAGAATTGTTGCTCATAGTGAATTATACACGGGGCTTGTTGAAGTTGGAGTTGGGCTTATTCCTGCAGGTGGTGGCACAAAAGAATTTACAATAAGAGCATTAAATTATCCACAAGATGCTGAAAATTATGATGTTTTACCAATTTTTAGATTATATCTTGAAAATATAGGAAAGGCAAAGGTTAGCTCTTCTGCCTATGAGGCAAAAAATATGGGTATTTTGAAAGATGGAGATATTATTATTTCAAATAGAGATTTTTTAACATATTATGCTAAAAATTTGGTAATTGGTTTATATAATGCTGGATTTAAAGGATTTTATGGTCCTAAAAGAGTTAGAATGCTTGGATGGGATGGTTATAGTGCAGTTTTAGCAAGCTTAATAAATTTAAAGAGAGGGAATTTCATAACTGAGCATGATTCATTCATTATTGAAAAACTTGCTTATGTTATGACAGGAGGACCAGATGTTGCTCCTGGAACAATTTTTGACGAATGGCAAATTCTTGAAAATGAAAGAAAAGTCTTTATTGAGCTTGTTAAACATCCAAAAACCCAAGAAAGAATTTTTTATTTCCTAAAAAATAGAAAACCATTAAGAAATTAAAATGGTAGAAATTTTAAAAGCTTTTACTCTAATTTTTGTCGTTTTAACAGGTGCTGCTTATATGGTTTGGCTTGAAAGAAGAGTTTCAGCTTGGATTCAAGATAGAATTGGACCAAATAGAGTTGGACCATTTGGTTTATTACAACCACTTGTTGATGTTATTAAATTAATGTTTAAAGAAGAAATTGTTCCTATTACTGCTGAAAAATTTATTCATTTTTTAGCACCTGGTATTGTAATTGTTTGTGTTATAACTGCAACTGCCTTAATTCCAGTAGATCCAAATTTCATTATTACAAATCCTAAAATTGGTGTTTTAATCATAATGGCTTTAAGCTCTTTATCTGCTTATTCTGTAATTTTGTCAGGTTTTGCTTCACTTACAAAATATCCAATTCTTGGAAGTTTAAGAGCTTCTGCCCAAGTTGTTTCTTATGAAATTCCAATTGCTTTAAGTATATTATCTGTTGTTATAATGGCAAATAGCTTATCACTTGTTGATATTGTAAATGCTCAAAAAAATTTATGGTTTATATTCACTCAACCAATAGCATTTATTATTTATTTAATTTCTTCATTTGCTGAAACGAATAGAGCACCTTTTGATTTACCAGAAGCAGAAAGTGAATTAGTTGGAGGTTATCATACGGAATTTTCATCTATGAGGTTTGCTTGGTTTTTTGCAGGTGAATATGCTCATATCATAATTTCATCATCTATTATGACAATTTTATTTTTGGGTGGTTGGTATGGTCCTATTAAGAGTGGATTTTGGTGGTTCTTTATAAAAGTTTTTATTCTTTGCTATATTTTTATTTGGGTTAGATGGACATTTCCAAGGTTTAGGTATGACCAATTAATGAGCATATCTTGGAAGTTTTTAATTCCAATATCTTTAATAAACCTTATTATAACATCTTTAATAAAGGCTTTATGATAAAGCTAAATATAAAAACAACATCAAATGTCGAAATTATAGATATTACTGAAGATGTAAAAAGTGTTGTAAATAAGCTAAACAAGAAAGATGGAATTATTCTAATTTATGTTCCTCATACAACTGCTGCTATTACGATAAATGAAAGTTATGACCCAAATGTAGGAAATGATATTATGGAAATTCTAAATATAATAGCTCCAAGAGATTTCAATTATAAGCATATTGAAGGTAATGCTTCCGCTCACATTAAGGCAAGTTTAATTGGTTCTTCTGTAATGTTAATTTTAGAGAATGGAGAAATAAAAATGGGTAAATGGCAAGGCATATTATTCTTTGAATTTGATGGTCCAAGAAACAGAGAAATTTGGATAAAGGTTATTTAGAAAATAAGTTTCTAACTAAAAATCCAACATTAGCAGGCCTTTCCGCCAATCTTCTCATGAAATAGGGATACCAGTGTGTTCCATAGGGTAAATAAATAGCGGTTCTATAACCTTCGTTTTTTAATTGTAATAATAAATCAAATTTTATACCATATAGCATTTGAAATTCAAATTTACTTTTATCAACATTCATTTTCTTAACGAAATTTATAATTCTTTCATCATGTGTAGCAATAAGTGTATAACTTGATTTTTCAAGAAGCAATTTTAAAATTTCAATATAATTCTTATCAACATCAGATTTTTTTTCATATGCTATCTCTTTTGGCTCTTTATATGCTCCTTTTACAAGTCTAATAATTGGATTATAATTTAATAATTCTTTAACATCATTTAAGCTTCTCTTTAAATAAGATTGAATAGCAATAGCTATTTTTTTATTTGGAAATTCACTTTTCAGTTTTTTATATAAATCAATTGTTATTTGCGTATATTTTGAGCTTTCCATGTCTATCTCTATAAAATTTGAATTTTGAACAAGTTCTTTAAGATAGTTGTAAGCTAATTTTTCATCAATATCAAGACCAATACTTGTTAATTTAACAGATATGGAATTTTCATTTTTTATATTATTTAATATCTTCATATATTCAAGAAATGTTTTTTCTGCTTCTTTTTTATCCAAAACACTTTCTCCAAGATAATCTAATGTGACTCTTATATTTAAACTATTTAATTTGTTTAAAATTTCAAGAGCAGAATTTAAGTCATAACCTGCCACAAATCTATCTACTAATTTTTTTGTAATTTTAGAATTTACTAAAAACTTTTCAAAATTTTTATTATTTGAAAGTGATAAAATGAAACTTCTTAATACACTATCAAACACTAAAACTTAACCTCCTTTTCTATATTCTCAGTTGGAAGAACTAAAATTGGAATTTCAATTGGATTTTTTAATAAGTGATTTGAGGATTTATCTCTTATTTGAATTTTTAAATTAATTACACCATAATAGTCTTTTTGTGTTTGAAATCTAATTGAAAACTCATTATTCTTATAACTTGTTTGAAAACTTGTGCCGGGATTGAAATTTATATCAAAAATAAGATCAAAATTATTATTAAACTTCAAAATCACTTCACCATCACTACCTGATGAAACAAAAATTGGAGCATAAATCTCAGTTAATTTTACATTAAATGTTTCATTCATTTGGATTTCTCTCTTAATTTTCTTACCATTTCTAATTTCATTTACAATAAATATAGAAAAACTTTGAATTTCTGAAAATGCTTCATATAATTCTTCAAGCATTTGCTGTGCACTTATAAATAATTCATCTTCCATTTCAAGTGCTTTTAATATAAATTTTTCTAATTTTTTTGGAATATTTGGATTAAGTGAAGTTGGAAGCTCTATTTTATTAGATAATTTTTCTGCATGAGTTTTAGCAATATCTTCTTCATCATAAGGTGGTTTTCCTGTTAGCATGTAATATAGTAATGCTCCAACAGAATATAAATCAAGTTCATAAGGTGTAATATCTAAACCTCTTAAAACTCTTGGAGATATCCAAGTTGGCGCAGATAAAAATCCCGAAAGCTTCAATCTCCTTATTGCTTTTTGTGCTATATATCCAAGTCCAAAATCCGTAATTATTACATTATTATCTTTAAATCTTACATTTTCAGGTTTTAAATTCTTATGAGCAATACCATGGAAATGAGCATAAACTAATCCATTTAAAATATCTTCTGTTATATGAAATGCATCTTCCAAACTCAATTTTCCTTTTTTCTTTATTAATGTTCTTAAATCTTCAGGTAAATAATCAATTACAAAATATAAAATTTTTCCATCCATTTCCTTATCAATATCAAGTATCCAATTTATGTTTGGATGACCTTCAAGTCCTGCAACTTGTCTTAATTGCTCCAAAACTTCAATTGCTGTTTCTTTTAAAATTTGAACATCTTTTTGATCCCTAATAATGTCAATTCTAAAAATTTTTATAATTACTTCCTTATTTAAAAACTGATGAATTCCTTTATAAACATGAAATAATGGACTTGTTGCTATTTCTTCTTTTAATAAGTACTTTCCACTAAAAATTTTATTTGAAAATGGACTTTTTGTCATTTTTAAAATTTTAAAGGTTTTTTAATAGTTAATGCTATTAAAACTAATTCAAGAGGTATCATTTTAGCTTTTGCTCTTGCACACTCAGAAGGACCGAGTATCCAATATGAAAAAAATATTATAGCAGACAATAAATAAAAGACTATTAAAATTCTCAATTCACTGTCTATTTTCCTAAAATTCAATAAAGAATAAATAAAACAAAAAGTAAAAAATAATCCCCATATTACAAATGTCCATGGTTGGATTTTCAAAATTATATCATTTACATTTTTTCTAAAACTTGTAGGCTTTATAAAAAGAGCAAATGCTCCCGAAATAGTATTCTTAATGCTTTTTAAAATAAATTGGGTATTTAATTTGAACTCATTTAATAACATTTCTCTTGCACATTTATCTAATTCATTAAAAGTCTTGCAACGATAGGCTTCAATACTAGGAAATCTGAGTTCATAACCAAGTCTTTTGCTAGCACAGCTATAAACTTCTTTCTTAGCAGATTCATAATCCATATTTTTATAACTAACCTTATAATATACAGCATAATGCCATACAAAAATATCCTTACACAAGCTATTTGTAATAAATTGAACTGCAATAGGCAAAATAGAAATAAAAATATAAATTATTGAAAGTCTTTTCTTATGAAACAAATAAAAGAGATATATAATAGGCAAAAGTGTAAATTCAGGTCTTGAAAGTGCCAACAAGGTTAAGAAAATTAAAGCTGTTAGTAATTTATTCCTTAAGTGAAATATAAGAAATAATAATAAAAAGAAAATAGATATTGACTCAAGCAAAAGACTTGTTGTTTCTTTATATATATTAAAGAAAGCTAATGTAAGTAGCGATATGGAAAGAAAAAGATTTAAATTTAATTGATTTATAAGTATTGCTATTAAAATTGTATTAAAGAATGTAAAGAATATAATAAAAGCCAAGGCTGTCCAAGAGCCAAATAATTTCATAAAAATACCAAAGACATAACCTGATACAAAAATTCTTCTTCCTACTAATTCCTTCTTACCTTGTATTTCAATTACAGGAAAATTATATTTATAAACACCATAACCTGCGGTTAAAAAATCATAGGTATCCCCTCTATAACCTATCCCCTCCTTATAAACAGAGGAAATAGAACTCAAATCCATTTTTAAACTCTTATTTTCTTTAATAGCATAATGTATTTTATTAGAAATTCCAAATATAGCCAAAACAATAGCTAAAATAAAAATAATTACACTTCTCAATTTCTGAAAATTTTAAAGGTTTTTAGGTTAATTTTTCCTTTATAAATTTGTAAATTAAGAAGTTGGAAATAAGACCATATCTTTTAGCTATCTCATAAGCTCTTTTTATCCAACCTTTTATAATGTACTTTGCGACTAAATCTTGTTTTCTATGTTTTACAATTAGTTTTAAATCCTTATTTAAAATTGCTAAAAATGTGGGTTTTTTGATTTGTAAAATAAAGTTTTTAGCATCCCTTAAATTTTTTTCAATATAATAAGAAAATGCCTTTGCCAATTTATAATTATCGTCATTAAATTCCCTATTAGCAATATCAATCTCTATCGTTTTTATTTCTAATATAAACTTTAAGTAATTTTTTCTCAAAAAGTAAGATAATGCTTTTAAAATTTTATAATAAATACTATCATCAGAAATTCTTAAAAACTCTTCAAAATTTCCTAAATAAAATTTCAATTTTTCATCTTTAAATAATGAGTAAGCTTTTTTGATATGCCCTAAACTTACAAGAATAGAATAAATAAGTTTTGAAAGCTCACTATCTTTTAAATTTTTATATGATTTAGTCCACCTTGAAAAAGTAGGGAATAATGTTTTATAAACTTCAACATCGTAATAAAGACTATTTAAAATCAGTAATAAAATCGGTTTCTTAATTTGCTCTGGAAGTTTAAAAAATTCCTTTAAATGATTTTTAAAAATTCTTTTTATTTCATCATAATTCCCGCTTGCCCTTAAAAACATAATTTCAGGAATAAATAAACTATAATAAGTTAATAAGAATTTCTTTTTTAATGCTAAACTTTTATATTTCCTTATTCTAAATATCATTTCCTTGGTCGTTACTAAAATTGTTTTAGAATGAAAAATTTTTGAATAGATATAAGAAAACTTATAAACTAATAAATTAAGAGGTAATAAATCATCAGGAATTTTTAATAACATTTCATAATCTTCTTCTTTTGAAGGAATAAAGTGATTTAAAATTTTTTTTAAATTTTCCAAGTCATTATTTTTGAATAAATAATGAGCAAGTTCAGATATTTTTTTATTTTCTCTAAATCCATAAACATCATAAAGCGAAAGCTTAAAGTAAATAGTAGAAATTGGCATTTTAAAGATTTTTGATAAATCTTTTAGATTCAGAAATGGGTTTTTCTCAAAATAAATATAAATTTCATATGCTTTCTTATCATATTCAAGAAAGCTATCATTTTTCTTAATTCTTGAAATCGTGGAAGCACTCAAATTTAAAATTCTTGATATTTCCCTTATTTTATAGCCTTGTTTTATCATTTTCCAAGCTAAGAATTTTTTTATAATATCAGTTTGTTTCATAAGATTGAAAATTATAAAGTAAAGTGATAATAACATTTTTAGTGTTTCTAAAATGCTCGTAAATACTATTGTTTTAATTACTTAATGAAAATTGGTAGTTGTTTTAAAATTTCATTATGCTTTTGATAACTTTTAATGCACTTTTTTATAAGGAGCTGAACTTTCAGGGAATTTTTAATTATGTGACAAGTTTAGTTCCTCTTCCAAGTGGAAATTACATTCTTGTAATGCACGGCCCATGGCCTAATGGTTTTACTGGAAATTTAGAATATAATACACTTGTAAAGCTTGATAGTCTTGGTAATGTTATAAGTCATAAGGCATTTGGTATAAGCTCTTCAAATACAAGGTACCTTGAAATCTACAAGTTAGTCCCAATAAATAACTATCAAAGGATTGTTGGATTTGGATATATTAATTTTGACAATACTACGATCCAAGGCTCTGATCCCACTTATGTAATTATTGATACAAATTTAAATCCTATAGCTTTGTACAATTTACAAAATTCATCATCTCGGGATGGTCTTGGATTTGATGCTTATATTCTCTCAGATGGAAAACTTTTTGGATGGGGCCAAGGAACAAGTCCAAATAGTGGTTATTATAACTTTCATGGTGCTTTCTTTACAAGTATAAATATAGGCTCAGGTGTAAATTACTTTTGGACAGGTCCTGCTAATAATACTTCCAATTTATTAAATGGGGCTATTAGAGGTGAGGTTAAAAATGATGTACTTATTTTATATTTATTACAAAACATTTTTTATTATAATAGAACCCATCCATCCTTTACTTCAAATAGAGGAAAATTTAATTTATTCTTTTTCAATACACAAAATCCTTATAGTTATTGGGCTTTATCTTATAGGGTTAGTATATTTTCAGATTATTTAAAGGAATGGATAGGGGGTTATTTACCTGTCAATACTAGCCAAGATCCAGAATGGAATGCTGTTTTGGCTGGTGATGAAAATAATCTTCTAATAAATGGAAGGAGTGTTGACATTTTAGTTGAGAATAATGGTTTTGTTATTGTAGCAAATGGAGGATTATGGTACGATTCAACGCAGTGTAGAAGACTATGGTGGTATTATGACTGGACATTTTTTAAAATGGATAGGATTTTTATTATAAAGTTTGATAGTAGTGGGAATTTAATGTGGGCTAAACGATTGGTTTTTCCAGGAATGAGTTGGACAAGAGGGGGTCTTAGAACCTCTCGTTGTATAAAATTCCCAAGTGGTGATACTCTTATCTATACTAATTATTTAAATCATCAAATTAAAATTTTGGGAGTTATTAGAATTGGAGATAGTTATATTATAGGTGGCGTAAAGTATGTGGATAGCACTTGTAATGGAAATTATTGTCAACCAAAGCGAATTTCTGGTAAGCCATTTTTAATTAAGGTAGATACACTTGGTAATTTCAAGTGGGCTTATTACTATGATATTCCAAATCCTTCTTATCCATTTTTCTACATTCACGAGAATTTAAATAGAGCTATTGTAAAAGATTTTAATAATTATATATTGATGTTTGGAACAATAGGTAATAATAGTTATCGTGAAGTTTCAGGTGTTGTAATTAAGTTTGATAGTGCAGGAAATAGCTGCTTAAATAGAACTCCATTTAGTTTAAATACGGAAATTGTTGATTGGGCTGCTGATGACCCAAGTGGTTATTATGGAATTGGTCCTTGGGGTTTTACACATGATGGATGGGCTATATCAACAATGACAGGACTTACATTTAGCGGTTTAAATTGTATTATAACGCCGGTTTCAAGTTCTGAAAACTATAATGAAAATTGCTTTAGCATTAGAAAAAACAGAATTATATTTAATTCAGATGTAGATTATAAGATATATTCTATTGATGGCAAGCTGATTAAAAGTGGAAATTCAAAGGAAGTTAATCTAAAAAAAGGAGCCTATTTAATTGAAATAAGAAAAAGAAGAATAAAAGTTATCGTTCCATAAAATAATTTTTAACATTTTCAATTAGTTTTTCTAAATTTATTTTTTCTTTTGCTGAAATTTTAATAACTTTAAATCCATTTATTTCATTTGGGATTTCATTTTCATTTACAATATCAATTTTGTTTATAACGATTATAAATGGTTTTTCAAGAATTTTTGGATTATAGTTAATTATCTCTTTTTTCAATTTGTAAAATTGCTCAATAACATCACCTTGTGTAGGATCTAATAAGAATATGAGCATTTTAACCCTTTCAATATGTCTTAAAAAGCTAACGCCAAGTCCCTTTCCTTCACTTGCTCCTTCAATAATTCCTGGAATATCTATAATTGTAATCCTATTATAATAATCATCATGAATAACACCTAAATTTGGAACTATTGTAGTAAATGGATAATCAGCAATTTTACTTTTGGCATTTGTTAAGGCATTTAAAAGCGTAGATTTTCCAGCATTAGGAAATCCAATAATACCAATATCAGCTATTGTTTTAAGCTCTAATTTTAATTTTAGTTTTATTCCAGGTTCTCCTTTTTCAGCTATTTGAGGTGCTCTGTTTTCAGGTGTTTTAAAAGCATTATTTCCTTTTCCTCCTTTTCCACCTTTTGCGATTAAAATTTTTTGATTATGATATAATATCTCACCAATTTTTTCGTTTGTTTCTCTATTATATATAACCGTTCCAATTGGCACTTTTATATAAATGTCTTTTCCTTTCCTCCCTTTCATATTTTTAGGTTTTCCATTTTCACCATCACCAGCCTTAAAGTAATTCTTCTTCCTAAAATGTAATAATGATGTTAAACTTTCATCACCAACAACATAAACATTTCCACCATCTCCACCGTCGCCACCATCTGGTCCTCCTCTTGGAACATATTTTTCCCTTCTAAAATGAACAATTCCATCTCCACCTTTTCCAGATTCTACGATTATATAAGCAATATCATAACTCATAGAAATAAACTATAAAATTTTCTTGGCTCAATAACTTCAATTCCTAAATCCATAGCTAATTTAATTTGTCCTTCATCAGCAGTTGATAATATCGCTTTTTGCTCAATAGCAAGCAAAATCGTATCTATATCCTCTTTTGAATCAACAATTCCTTCCCTCATCACTCTTCTGTAATTTTCCCTTAAATAATTTATGGCTTTATCTTTGTCTTCAAATTCCCTAACTGCTTTTTCACTAACTCTTAAACCTCTATTTATTCTATCTCTCATTTCGGATAAAAAATTATATAAGATGATTCCAGGAATTTTCACTTTATATCTATTTGGTGTTTTAACTCTAAAAAATTTTTGAAAATTGTCTGGTATTTTAATAAATGTTGAAATTTCATTTAGTGTGTTTGGTGTTAAATAAACTTTAATTTCTTTATTATTTTTTAATTTTTCAATTAACCAATTTATAGCATCTTCTATTGAATTTGAAATTTCTTTAAAGCTATAAGGATTTGTTAAAACACTTGTATCTATTACAATTTTCATTAATTATAGGCACAACTATTAGCATATATTTCAACATTTTCAAAAACTTTTAAATTTGCTTTAAAGGTGTCAAGTGTTTCACCTGAGCAGAAATAAGAACGAGTTTCCTTTATTCCATTTACTTTAACAGAAAATTTAATAATGCCGTTTTCATGACCACTTGGAATACCTATTTTAATTGTATCAAATGTTATTGTTTTTGAATTTGAGTTTATTGTAGGACCACTTATTGTTAAGTTTCCATCATAGGTAGCATATAATGTCCAATTCTGAACAGTTTGCATAGAATCACTAACATATATTTTTCCAGAAACTTTTAAACTATCAACGATAACATATTTTTCACCTTCAGGAGCAGATGAGCAGGCTATCAAAACTATGCTAAATAATATAAATCTCATAATGGGCCCGCCGGGATTCGAACCCGGGACCCCTGGATTAAAAATCCAGTGCTCTAACCAACTGAGCTACGGGCCCAAGTTTGAAAATTTTAAAGCACTTAAATTACTTTTCCAAATTTTCTTTTTCTTTTTGAATAATCTTCTATTGCCTTTATAAATTCTTCTCTTCTAAATTCTGGCCAGAGTGTTTTTGTAAAGTAAAATTCTGAATAACTTATCTGCCATAGCAGAAAATTTGAAATTCTATATTCTCCACTTGTTCTAATAAGAAGGTCTGGATCTGGTAGATTTGGGTCATATAGAAAATTTCTAAAAGTTCCTTCATCTACAAATTCTAGTTTTGAATTTATAATTTTATTAACCGCATCTAAAATTTCTTGCCTTCCACCATAAGAAAGTGCTAAATATAATTTTAATTTATTGTTATTTTTTGTTTTTTCAATTGCTTTAAAAAGCTCATTTTTCACATCATTTGGTAAGTAATCTAACCTTCCAATTGCTTTAATTGAAACACCATTCCTATTCAATTCATCTACTTCATTTTTTAATAGAAATTTTAATAGCTCCATTAAACCTTTAATTTCCTCTTTTGGTCTTTGCCAATTTTCCGTTGAAAATGAATATAATGTTAAATACTCTATTCCTAATTCTAAGCAAACTCTAATAATTTCTCTAACGGACTCAGAGCCAACTTTGTGTCCAATTATTCTTGGAAGATTTCTTTCATTAGCCCATCGCCCATTACCATCCATTATAATAGCAATATGCTTAGGAATTTTCAATCTACATCCGAATGTTCCACTTTTTTAACTTCTTTTCCTTTTAATTTTGAAATAATCATGGGCAATGTTGTGTATTCAAGTTCATCTTCTGGTAATCTTGAAGGCTCAAATATGCCTTGCCTTCTCATTAAGTTCGCTATTTCATAAGCAATTCTTCTTGGCTCATCAAAAGCAGGGTCATCAAATAAATCTCTTGGTCCAATTAATTTTCCATTTGAAAGCTGAAATCCAAGAGCTACTACTCTTGGAGGACCATCAAATCTTGATACATTACTTTGATGCATAGCAACCGGCATTAAAGGTCCCATATGTGAGCCACGCATCCAACCTTCTACGATAAATGGTCTTGCAAATGGCTCTAATATCTCACCAACTGCTGGAAATCCACTTTGTGCTCTTACAATCATAACTGGATCATCCTTTCCAACATATTTACCTGCTATAAGTGATAACTTTTGGCTTGAAGCAACAGCTGCAATTTCTTTATCTTTTCTTCTGAAGACTTTTGTAATTACATATCTTGAAATACTTCCTATTAGAGCTAATAAATCATATAAACCTTCTGGTGTTGGAATTCTATAAGTTTCACCTTCTTTAACATCAAGAACTTCAAATTCAAATCCTTCATGCATTGATGGGTCAATTACCAGTCCTGATGTATTCATAGGATTAGCAAACATTTCATAAAGTGGTATGTTCCAAGCACTTGGAGATGTTTTATCAGCCATAAATACAATTACTGGCTCGGAAGGTCTTTCATTTATTTCCATTTCAGCAACACCAGGACCCATTCCCTTAACATTTCCACTAAATGCGTCTGATAATAAATCTTGTCCTGCTCCATATAATTTCAGTTCCTTTGCTACATTCGTTGCCTCTTTAAATGCTTCCCATGCAAGTTTATGAATTTGTTCATTGTCAGGACCATAATTATGTGTCATTATAAGGTTAATATCATCACCAACTCTACCTACAAAGTAATCTATTATTAACCCCTTATCCTTAGCTGATTGTAGCTTTTCCTCACAAGCTTCTATAAGCTTTGGATGTGTTGATGAATGTCCTACATAACCACCAACATCAGCTTTTATTACACTTATTGTAATTTTCATTCTTGAACCTCCTTTTAAATTAAAGTTTGATAATTTTAAAGGATAATAAGTTTTTCCCTGTATTGTCCAATAATTCTAAAAGGCTTCGCCATAAAAACTTCGCCCCCTTAAATTCCCCAAAAAACAATAATTTCCTGAAATTTTTATAAGTTCTTGATAATCAACTACTTAACATCATTTATTAGACAAAGCATTTTTCCTATCTTTTTCGGCAGGTAAGTTTTGCTTCTTGATAGCCATTTTTACTTTGAGCTTTAAACTTTTAGCAGTTATGAAGGTTGAAAATTTAGTAAAGCTTTTAAAGGAAAAAAGAGAGCAAGTTATATTTGTTTTAGGCATTGTTTTGATAGTAATTATTATTTTGATTTATAATAATGCGTCAAGTAAAAGAGTTAGTGCTGATAGTCAAGTTGCTTTTATTCAAGGTTTTTATGGAATTCAATTTGGTGATACAGCAAATGCTCCAAAAATTTTAATGGAGCTTTATTCAAAGAATAAAAATAATTTTGTTGGCTTTTGGTCTGGTCTTGTTCTTGCAGATTATTACTACAAACTTGAAAAGAAGGATAATTCTTATACAATTTTAAAGGCAATTAAACCATCTGATGAAATTGGTAAAATGGCTTATAAGGTTTTAGAAGCGGATATAAAATCCTCTCCTTCAAACTTAAACATCAAAACTGAATTTAAATCAATAAACAATTATCTTACTTATAGGAAAGCCAAGATGCTTCTTGCTAAGGGTAATAAAAAGGAAGCTATTAAATTATTTAGGGAGATACTAAAAGGTGATGATGTTTTTTCCAATATGGCAAAGGAAGAGCTTAGAGCATTAGGAGAAAAGCTATGATTTTTAATACCACAAAAATAAAGCTTATTTCAGTACTTTCTTATATTTTTCCATTTGGATTTATAAATGCTTTGTTGTTTCAAGATTTTGAAAATGATTATGTAAAATTTAATGTTATTCAAGGATTTATTGTAAATTTGCTTTATTTGTGCTTTATAATTTTTTACCTTATGATAGCTCTTTTAATAGGACCAATACCTTATGTTGGATATATAAAGAATATCGTTGGTTTTGTTTTTCTTTCAATAAGCCTCTTTATTACGATAAGGGTGTTTTTTGCGATTTTAGATGAGGAAATATATAAAGTTCCTTTTTTAGGTTTTTTTGTTGAAAACTTTGAAAAGTGAGGTAGGACTATGTTTTTAAATAATGAGCGATTTACAGATAAAGCAAAAAGAGCGCTTCTCTCGGCAAGGGAAGAAGCTTTAAGATTTGGAAATGAATATATAGGAACTGAGCATCTTTTACTTGGGATACTTAATGTTGGCGATAGTATTGCAATTTCTGCACTTACAAATTTAGGTGTTGATATAGAGGAGCTTAGAATGGCTGTTGAGCATTCAATCCATAGGGGTGAATTTTCAAGAAGAGATTTTTCTGCTGAGCTTCCACTTAATGCTTCATCAAAGAAAGCTATAAATGGTGCTATTGAAGAGGCAAGAAGAATGGGTCAAACATTTGTTGGACCAGAGCATTTGCTTCTTGGACTGCTAAAAGATAGAAGGTCATTAGCTGCTCAAATTCTTGAAAGTATGGGTATTGATTATGAAAGTATAAGGCAGGAAATTGTTAGACTTATAAATCAAAATAGATATGAAGAATCTATGGGTTATTCATCTGGTTATAGTTATTTCCCTTCTTATGAGCAAAGAAGAACAACTACACCACAAGCACCAAGACAATCAAATACAAGAGTTTTAGATAGTTTCTCAATAGATTTAACACAATTAGCAAGAGAGGGGAAATTAGACCCTGTTATTGGTAGAGAAGAAGAGATTGAAAGAGTTATTCAAGTTCTTTCAAGAAGAAAGAAAAATAATCCTGTTTTAATTGGTGAGCCTGGTGTTGGTAAAACTGCTATTGTTGAAGGTCTTGCCCAAAGAATAGCAAATGATGAGGTCCCTCCTATATTAAGAAATAAAAGAATTGTCGCTCTTGACCTTGCTGCTATTGTAGCAGGAACAAAATATAGAGGTCAATTTGAAGAGAGAATAAAAGCTATATTAAATGAAGTTATAAATGCTCCTGATGTAATACTTTTTATAGATGAGCTTCATACAATGATTGGTGCTGGTGCTGCTGAGGGGGCATTAGATGCTGCTAACATTTTAAAACCTGCACTTGCAAGAGGACAAATAAGACTTATTGGTGCTACTACACTAGAAGAATATAAGAAATATATTGAAAGAGATGGTGCACTTGAAAGAAGATTTCAACCAATAATTATTGAGCCACCTTCTGTTGAAGAAACCATTAGGATTCTTGAAGGCTTAAAGAGAGAATATGAAGAATATCATGGGGTGATATATACACAAGAAGCTATTGAAGCTGCTGCCAAACTTTCAGATAGATACATTCAAGATAGATATTTACCTGATAAAGCTATTGATGTTTTAGATGAAGCAGGAGCAATGGTTAAACTCACTAAACAAATTGATGACCCAGAATTAAACAAACTTCAAAGAGAATTGGAGCAAATTAGAAAGAGGAAAGCTTTTGCGGTTAGAAAAGAAGAATATAATTTAGCGGAAAAATTAAAGCAAAAAGAGGAAGAAATTCTTGAAAAAATTAGAAAGAGGAAAATGGAAATAAAAAAAGAAACTGCAGAAGTTAGTTATGAGGATGTTGCTAAGGTAATATCAAGATGGACAGGCATACCACTAACTCAAATAAGTTCGGACGAGGAAAGTAAATTATTAAAACTTGAAGAAGAGCTTAAAAAATATGTAATAGGTCAAGATTATGCTATTAGTTTATTAGCAAAAGCAATTAGAAGAAATAGGGCAGGTATTAAAGATCCTAAAAGACCTATTGGCTCGTTTGTATTTCTTGGTCCAACAGGTGTTGGTAAAACTGAGCTTGCTAAAAGTTTAGCGAGAGTACTATTTGGAAGTGAGGATGCTCTTATAAGAATAGATATGAGTGAATATATGGAAAAACATAATGTTTCAAGACTTATAGGTTCGCCTCCTGGTTATGTTGGGTATGAAGAGGGTGGTCAATTAACTGAGAAAGTTAGAAGAAGACCTTATAGTGTAATTCTTTTTGATGAAATTGAAAAGGCTCATCCTGATGTATTTAATATATTGCTTCAAATCCTTGAAGATGGAATACTAACTGATGGACTTGGAAGAACAGTCAGTTTTAGAAATACAATTATAATAATGACATCAAATATAGGAACAAAGCAAATTAGAGAAACAAAACACTTGGGTTTTTCAGTAAAGGAAGAAAAGGAACTTGATTATAATGAGCTTGAAAAAATGTTAAAAGATGAATTTAAAAAAGTAGTTTCTCCTGAATTTCTAAATAGAATAGATGAGATTATTGTTTTTAGACCATTGAATAAAGAAGACTTAAAGAGAATTATTGAAGTAATGTTAAGAGATTTAAGGGAAAGATTGAAAGAAAAGCATATTACTATTAGAGTTTCTGATAGATTAAAGGAATTTTTAGTTAATCAAAGTTATGACCCTGAATTCGGTGCAAGACCTTTAAGAAGAGCTATAAGAAAATATATAGAAGAGCCAATAAGTGAAGCAATAATAAAAGGAGAAGTTAAAGAGAACGCTGATGTTCTAATTGATTTAAATGATAATAATGAAGTTGTTTTTAGAACGGATGTTTTAAGTGTGCTTTAAAATTTCAAAATGCCAAAAGTAAAATTATCTGTTAAGAAGAGAGAAAGACAAAATATAAAAAGAAGACTTAGAAATTTATGGTATAAGAAAAGGATAAAGGATGCAATAAAACGTTTCCTAAAAGCTAGTTTTGAGCAAAGAAAGGAGATTTTAAAGGAAATATATGAATATGTAGATAAGGCGGTTAAAAGAGGTGTTATTCATAAAAATAAAGGAGCAAGAATAAAGAGTAAATATGCGAAGTTATGCTTAGAAAAACAAAGCAAAGGGAAGTGATTTTGGATATTTTAAAAGAAAGTAGAAATCATCCTACTGCTGAAGAAATTTATATTAAAGCTAGGATGTTTATGCCTAAGATAAGTTTATCAACAATATATAGAACATTAAAAAATTTGGTTGATGAGGGGAGGATATTGGAAATAAAATTACAAGGCGAAAATTATTCAAGATATGACTACCCATTAAAAGAGCATCAGCATTTTTATTGTAGGAAATGTAAAAGAATTTTTGATATTGATATATCGCTTGATGGTGATTTTGAACTGCCACATAAAGTTGAAGAATTTAGAGCTTTATTTATAGGTGTCTGTAATGATTGTTTAAAAGGAGGTTATTATGAGAAGGTATGAAAGTATGGTTATTATAGATACGAAAATTGAAGAAAGTGAAAGGTTAAAAACCATAAATAAAATTAAGGAGTTTATTGAAAAGTCCGGTGGAAAAATTATAAGTTTTGAGGAGTGGGGTAATAGAAAACTTGCTTATCCTATAAAGAAAAGGAATGAAGGATATTACATTTTATTAAAATTTGAAAGTGATAGTAAATTGCCTCTTGCTTTAAGAGATTTTTATAGACTTGAAGAAAATATATTAAGGAGCATTATTGTGAGGGAGGATGAATAATGGCACAACTGAGATTCCCTTATATAAATTCAATAATCCTTTCTGGAAGACTTGTTAATGATTCAAACATTAAAGTTATTCCTACATCAGGAAAGCAAGTGCTTGAATTTAGAATTGCGACGAACAGAAGGTATATTTTAAATGGAGAAAATAGAGAGGAAACATTGTACATTAATTGTATTTATATGGGTCAAAGAGTTAATGAATATTCCGAAATTTTAAAAACGGGATTTCCAATAATTGTTGAGGGTCGTTTAAGATATAGGGAATGGACAGATCAGAATAATAATAAAAGAAGCACTTATGAAATTATTGTTAGTAGAATACACTTATTAGAAAGAAAGGAGCAATTTATTGAAGAGGTTGAGCCACCTCCTGAAGCTGATGAATTAGAAAAAGAAAAACCATCATTTCAAATGAACTTAGATGAAGAAGAAATAAGTGAGGAAGATATACCGTTTTAAAAGGGGGTGAAAATATGAAGAAAGTTAAAAGAAAAATAGATTGGAAGGATGTTGAATTTTTAAGGCAGTTTATAACACCAAGGGGTAAAATCATGCCAAGAAGACAAACAGGACTTTCTGCTTATGAGCAAAGGCAATTAGCAAGAGCTATAAAAAGAGCTAGGATTATGGCTTTATTACCATTCGTGGAGGATTACTATCTATGAAAAAAGTTAAAGTTATTATGAATGATGGTAAAATTTTAGAAGTAAAGTACGGATATGCCAATTATCTTATAAAAATGGGACTTGCTCAAATATATAGTGATGCTAAAATGAAGGAAATTGAATATCAAAAGAAAGTTTTATTAGAAAAACAGGAAAGACAAAAGAAAAAAGCTCTTGAATTGAAATCAAAATTAGAAAAAGAAAAAATAAGCTTTTTGGTTAAAGTAGGTGAAGATGATAGGATGTACGGCTCAATTACTAATAAGGATATTGCTGAAAAATTAAAAGAAAAAGGTTATGATATAGATAGGAAATCTATTCTCCTTGAAGAGCCTATAAGAGCTATTGGTAGTTATACTATTCCTATAAAACTACATCCAGAAGTTATAGCGGAAATTAAGGTTAAGGTTGAGAAAGAATGAAAAACTTAATAGAAGTTGAAGTTAGAAATATCCTTTTTATTAAGAATGAGGAAGGGGAAGGCTCATTTCTTGTAATACTTGGAGAAAAGGAAGGAAAAAGGGTTTTGCCAATAAGTATAGGACTATTTGAAGCACAAGCAATAGCAAGAGCAAAAGAAGGTATAAGAGGTGAGAGACCTTTAACTCATGAACTAATTGTTAAATTATTTGAAGAAATTGGAGTTAAGCTTGAAAAAGTTATAGTTAATGACCTTATTAATGAGGTTTTTTACGCAAGGCTAATAATAAGAAAGGATGATAAGTTATTAAGTATTGATGCAAGACCATCCGATTCAATAGCAATAGCTGTTTTAGCAAATGTTCCAATTTTTGTTAGTTCAAGTGTGATGGATAGAGCAGGTGAAGAACCACCTGAAGATATAGAGGGTGATTTAGAGGCATAAATTGAGAAGAACGAAAATTATAGCAACATTTGGACCATCTTGTAAAAATGAAGAAATTATTAGAAAACTTATAAAAGCTGGTGTAAATATATTTAGATTTAATTTTAGTCATTCAAATGCTGATGAGCATATTAATAATGCTAAAATTGTAAAGAGAATTGCTGATGAAATGAATGTAAGGATAGCTTTCTTACAGGATTTAGCAGGTCCAAAAATTAGAATTGGAAAGATAAAAAATAATAAAGCAGTTTTAAGAGATGAGCAGATATTTAAAATCACTACAAGGGAAATTGAAGGAAATGAAGAGATAGTTTCTGTAAATTTTAAAGAAATTGTAAATTATGTTCAAAAAAATGATATTATTTTAATTGCAGAAGGGACAATTGTTTTAAAGGTTATTGAAGTTAATGAAGATGAAATTATTACTAGGGTTTTAAAAGGTGGTGAAATATCTTCAAATAAAGGGTTAAACTTACCATTTAAGGAAATAGATGTTTCTGCTTTAACGGAAAAGGATTTGGAAGATATAAAAAAGGGAATTCAATTTGGTTTTGATTATGTTGCTGTTTCATTTGTTCAAAAACCATCTGATATTGAACTTGTTAGATACTATTTAAGAAAATTTGGCTCTCTTTCAAAAATTATTGCTAAAATTGAAAAACCATCAGCGGTAATGAGAATAGAAGATATTGTTGATGTTAGCGATGGAATAATGATAGCAAGAGGAGATTTAGGAATTGAATTTCCAATAGAAGAATTACCGATAATTCAAAAAAAATTTATAAAATTATGTATTCAAAAAGGAAAACCTGTTATTACTGCTACTCAAATGTTAGAATCTATGATAAATAATCCAAGCCCTACAAGAGCAGAAGTTACTGATGTTGCTAATGCTGTTCTTGATGGCTCAGATGCCTTAATGCTTTCAGGTGAAACTGCTGTTGGAAATTATCCTGTTGAAGCAGTATCAATTATGGATAAAATTATTAGAAAAGTTGAAAATTCAATTGATTATTCAAAACCTCCATTTAGAGTTTCTCAATCTCACTTAGATATTAATGATGCTGTTGCTTTTGCTGCTTATGAGCTTTCAAAGTTTTCAAATGCTAAGGCAATTGTTGCTTATACATTTTCAGGTGATACTGCAAGAAGAGTGGCAAAATTTAGACCTTCTGTTCCAATTGTTGCTATTACACCTAATGAGTTTGTAGCAAATCAGTTAGTTTTAAGTTGGGGTGTTATTCCAATTGTTTCAGAAATGGTAAATTCATTTGAAGAAATGGTAAATATAGCAAGAATGAAGGTTAAGGAATTAGGTTTAGTAAAGGAACTTTCAAAAATTGTTATAATAGCGGGTTTGCCTCTTAAAGTTCCAGGAAATACAAACTTAATACATCTTACAGATGTTCATTAATAATACAGAAAAATCCCTAAAATTGCTGATAATGAGCTTGAAATAAAATTCGTCATATTATTTGATAAATAACCTTTTCTTTCAAATAATGCTCCAATTATGGAATCAATTAAATTTCCAAAAATTCCTATTAAAAAAACAAAAAACCAATTTTTATGAAATAATGAAATAATTAAACTTCCTAAAATCCCACCCAAAAAACCAATTAAACTAATTCCGCCCGATGTTCCTTTTTCAACCTCTTTAAAATTTGTAATTAAATATGCTTTTTTTGAAAATTTCATCCCAATTTCTGTTGAAAATGTATCACTACACATAGAGCTAACAGCACATAAATGAGCAAAATAAAGCATATCATTTGGATAAAATATATTTAATATACTTAAAATAAAGCTAATTCCACCATTAGCAATAACTTGAAATAAATTTCTTTTTGTTTTCTTATCATTTAATTTTGACAAAAATGAGCCAAGAATTAAAAACAATAATAATGGAATAACCCACTTAAAACCTCCTGAATATAAAATAAAACTTCCAATAATAAATGTTGTTATTCCTGCTCTTAAATCAAGCCAATTAAAAAGTAGTGAAATAAATGCTATTAAAAATGCGAAAAATATAGCGCTCAAAAATGGACTTAATTTAACATTTATAATTAAAATTGAAAAAATAACAATTAGTAAATTATCTAACCCCCTTTTTGAAACAAATTCAACACTTGTTAAAAAAATTGAGAAAACTATTGAAAATAATAAATTTTTTGAAAAATAAATGGAAAATAAAAATGTTAAAAATAAAAATGTTAAACTTCCAATAATTGTCTTATCATTTTTATTGATTTTGTTTCCAATTAAGGCACAAATAGGGTCTGAAAAGAACATAGGAAAAAGTGTCAAAAAATATAAATTTTTATTATCATAATAAACTATTGTAGAAATAAGAACAGCTAACGGATATAAAATTGTTCCAAAATTACCCTTCTCATCATATTTAGTAATTTTTAATTTCATTCCTAAAAAATTCAAAATTGTAAAAATAGCACATAAAATAATCATTTCTTCTTTGCTTAAAAAATAGCTTGAAATAATAACACCGATTGAAATTAAAATATGTAAAATTTTTCTTGAAATAAAATCATTTTTAATAAAAATTTGAACAAAAATAATTGAAGCTAAAATATAAATGAAAAATAAAATCATTTTTTAAATAACTTCTCTTGGTTTCAAATTCAAAATATCCCAAATTTCATTTTCAACACAAGTATTTCCTTCAAGTAGCATTTTAATTTGCTCATCACTTGCAGGAAACAATTCAAAATATCTAAAAATTCTTGCTAATGGTAAGATAATAAATTTTGGAATATAAATGGGAATTATAAATTTATTTTTTGATTTTGCTATTGCTTTCACAAAATCAACATATTGCCATTCTTTATTTCCACAAATATGAAAAATTCTTTTATATGTTTTTTCGTTATTTATACTCCTTACAAAAATTTCTGCAATATCTTCTCTATGAACGGGACTAATTTTATATTTACCATCTGAAAAAATTGGGAAGAATATAAATTTAGATAAATCAAGGACAAGTTTTTTAAAATTAAATAACTCATCATCATCAATAATTAAACTTG
The DNA here is from genome assembly GCA_032249175.1 of Candidatus Hydrothermia bacterium. Lineage (GTDB taxonomy): Bacteria > Hydrothermota > Hydrothermia > LBFQ01 > DSFT01 > DSFT01. The sequence continues at coordinate 29,191 of JAVVGK010000002.1, forward strand.
GTCTAAAAATCGTCCAATTTAAATCTGTTTTTTTTAGATATTCTTCTGCCATATATTTTGTTCTTTGATAATTTGTCCCATTTTCTTTAACACCATTTGCACTCATTAAAATAAATCTATTTATATTTAGTTTTATAGCCAAATCAATTGCTTTTTTCGTAAAATTATAATGATAATCAATAAATTTGATGTTCTTTTGTGGAAATTCCCTTATCAAACCAATCAAATAAATAACACAACTTATATTATAATTCTTAATTTCATATTCATATTTTTCAATCTCCCTAATATCTCCAATTATTGTTTTTATTCTATCTTTTAAATCTCCAAGTTTTCTTATGGAATTTTCTCTTACAAGAAGAATTGGATTGTAGTTATATTCCAAAAGTTTTCTTGTTATAGCTTTTCCTACAAAACCGCTTCCTCCAAGAACAAGCACATTCATTTTCTTTTCCTCCTTTTATAAAGTTGATTTTTTATGTCTTTTAAAAGCTCTCTATACGATGTATATATTTTTTTGTTTAGATTTGGTTTTTCTCCATACATGGGTCCTCCAATAAATAATATACAGTTTATTTCCTTACAACCTTTATCTAAAATCTCTATACTTTTTTCAAATTTCCTTTTATCAATAATATATACTGCTGAAATTATTAAAAAATTAGGTTTTTCTCTTTCAATTGTTTTTGTAATATCAGAGTAAGGTGTATTTGCTCCTACATATATAACATTATATCCTTCATAAGTTAAGATAAAATCAATAATTCTCAAAGGTATTTCATGAATATCACCTTCAAGGGAAGTTATTACAAGTTTTATTTTCTTTTTCTTTTTAGCTTCAAATAAATTCTTTAAATTGATAATTGATTCAATAATTTTTGATGAGGCAATATGTTCTTGGTCTACACTAATTTCTCCCTTTTCCCAAAGCAAACCAAGTTCAGATAAACTTTTGCTTACAATCAAATCAAATGCTTTAATAACTCCAAATGAAAATAAAATTATTTTTAATAAATTTTCAACCTCTTTTTGACTTTTATTTAACATATAATTTAGTAATTCCTTTGATAATTCCTCATAATCTTCAAAAATAATATAAGTTAGGGTATTGACATCAGCATTTGAAAAACCAGCTAAATCAATTATTTTATTATCTTTAATAAATTTTACAATTTCTTCAATTGGAAATCTCCTATGACCACCTATTGTTTTATGGAATTTTAATAATCCTTCTCTTGACCAGTTTTTTATCGTTGCTTCACTTACACCTAAAATTTTTGCTAAATCTTTGGTTTTTAAAAACATTTTTAAAATTTTAAAGGATAAAATCGCTAAAAAAGATAAAAAAGATAATTTATGCTTTAACATTTTAAAACTTTATGAGAGCTGTTGTTGTGGGTTCTGGAATAGGTGGATTAGCTACTGCTATAAGGCTTAGAAAGCTTGGATATAAAGTTATTATTCTTGAAAAAAATGAAAAAATAGGTGGAAGGATGGATTATATTGAAAATAATGGTTATTTTTTTGATACAGGTCCAACATTACTTTTAATGCTAAAACCACTAATTGAACTATTTAAAGAAGTTGAAGAAAATATAAATGACTATCTTAATCTTGTAAAAATTGACCCTCTTTATAGAATATATTTTAAAGATGGAAGTTTCCTTGAACCATCAAATGATTTAGCTTATTATGTTAGACAAGTCTCATTAAAAGAATTTAAAAATTTACTTAAATTTTATTCTGACATAACTTATATGTATAACGATACAATTTATAATTTTGTAGAAAAAAATTATTATTCGGTTTTTGACTTTTTGAATTTAAGAAGTGTAAAATTACTTTTGAAACATAAAATGCTTGATAATTTGTATTATAGAGTTTCAAGATATTTTGATGATTATAGACTTATATTTGCTAATACATTTCAGAGTATGTACCTTGGAATTTCTCCATTTAATGCTCCATTTGTATATACCGTTGTGAATTATATGGAAGCTATTGAGGGTATATATTATCCAATTGGTGGTATGTATCAGATTGTTAAATCTCTTGAAAAAATTATAAGTAAAATGAATTTAAGAATTTTAAGAGAAACGGAAGTTAAAGAAATAGATAAAAAAACTAATACAATATATACAAATAAAGGATTTTTTGATGCTGATGTTATTGTAATAAATGCTGATTTACCATATGCTAAAAGTGATTTATTAAATGAGAAATTACCAAATTATGATTATTCCTGCTCAACGATAATGTTGTATATTGGTTATGAAGGTTCAACGAATATGCTTCATCATAATGTATTTTTAACAGATAATTACAAACAATCATTTGAGAGTATTTTTAATAAAGGCATTATTCCAAATGATTTATCATTTTATGTTAATATATCTTCAAAAACTGATATAAGTCAATCTCCTAAAAACTGTGAGAATATATATATTTTAATTCCTGTTCCTAATTTAAAAGTTTTAAGGGAAAATTTAAATGAAAAATTAAACGAGATTATAAATAAGGTTTTTGATAGACTTGAAAGTCAAACGAATTTTAGAAGAGAAAGAATAAAATTCATAATAAAAAGGACACCTTATGATTGGCAAAGTTTATATAACCTTAAATATGGTTCTGCTTTTGGTCTTTCTCATAAGTTTTTACAAAGTGCATATTTTAGACCTAAAAACTACGAAAAGAAGGGTATTTACTATGTAGGAGCTTCAACAATTCCAGGAAGTGGTATTCCTATGGTTTTAATATCTTCAAAGCTTGTTATTGAAAGGATTTTAAAAGATTATGGTAATGCTCCTTAGAATAAGTTTTATTATATCAATTCTAATTTTTATTTTTAGTATTTTAGGATTTTTTGTATTAAAATTTTTCCCTCATTTAACAGCTAATGTTTCAAGTTTAATTCCATTTTTTATTAAATTTGGTGCGATTGGATTTACATTATCAACTATTTTCTGTTCATTTATCATTAGTATAAATTGTTTTGGATTTTTTAGAACGGTTTTATTATTTTCAATATCATTTATAACATCATTAACTATGGAATTATCTTCAACTTATAATGGTTTTCCATTTGGTAATTATAAATATACTGATTTCTTAGGTTATAAAATTTTAAATGAAGTTCCTATAATTATTCCATTATCTTGGTTTTCAATTGTTTCATTATCTTATTTAATTGCTAAAAGATTACTATTTAGTGGGTTTAGTTTGATAATTGCTTCAACATTATTTGGATTCTTTTGGGATTTGTCTTTGGATTTTGCTATGACAAAAACTTACCCATTTTGGTATTGGATAGATAAAGGCTTTTTGTATGACATGCCTATAAAAAACTGGGGTGGTTGGTTATTTACATTGTTTATAATAAATTTTGTATTTTATGTTTTAAATGGAAATAGTTCTGAAAGATATTCAAAATATGTTTTTTATTTGTATCTTTTAATTGTTGGATTTAGTGTTTTAATGTCGTTATTAGGAGGTGGTTTAGTTCCGTTTGTTTTTGGGGTTTTGGGAATTTTAATAATAATTTCAATTTCAATGATAAGAAATGTGAAATTATGGTAGATTATAAATTTTTTGAAAAAATTATATCTAAGCATGCGAATACATTCTATTTAGCAAGTTTAAGTTTGCCAAAACATTTAAGGTACGATTTTTGGGTAATTTATAGTTATTGTAGATTAGTAGATGAGATTGCTGATAATTTTTTTATAATTAATGATAAACAGAAAGCTTTGGATGAAATATATCAAATTAAAGAAAATTTAATTTTAGCCTTTGAAGGAAATTATAACAAGGATAATAAAATTTTTTTAGGTCTAAAAGAAGTTTTTAAAAAGTACAAATTTGATATAAAACCATTTCTTGAACTTATTGATGGTGCTATTTGGGATATTAAAGGTATTGAAATTGAAAATTTAAATGATTTAATAAATTATTCAAAATTGGTTGCAGGTTCAGTTGGAGCGATGTTATTTCCAATTATTTCAAATTATAAAAATGAAGAAATTTTAAAATCTGCTTATAATTTTGGGATTTTTATGCAAATTGTAAATATTCTTAGAGATGTTGGAGAAGATTATAAAATAAGGAAAAGAATTTATATTCCAAGAACAATTTTAAAAGAATTTTCAATAAAAGAATTTCATATAAAACATGGCTTAATTACACCAAATTATATTGATATGTTAGAATTTTTAATGGAAATTGCTGAAAAATTATTTTATGAAAATGTTGATAAAATAAAATTTTTAAGAGAAGAAATAAGAAAAGCTATTTATAGAGCAGGTATATGGTATCTTGAAATTTTAAATGCTATAAGATTTAACGATTATGATAATATAAATAAAAGGGCTTATGTAAATAGATTTTTTAAGTTTTTAAGTTTGTTTTTTGATTATAGAATTAAAAAGGAGATTTTAAAAAGAGCTAAAAAATTTAAATTTTTAAAATTTGAAGAAAGGCTTGATGTTAAAAAAGATGTAATTGTAAATTTTCATTCTGATTTTTCAAATGCTAATGTAAATTTACCCTTTGGGAAAATTATTGTTAGTGATGCTAAAATAGAAAGTGAAAAAATTATAGATTTTTTAGTTGATTTTAAAATTTTTAGAAAAAAATTAACATTATATATTATTGAGTTTAACGAAAATGAGCTTGTGGATTACTTTGAAAATTGGTTTCATATACATAGATTTTATGATAATAAAATTATTGAAATTGTTGGATATAAACTTCCTATTCCGGCATTCTTAATGAAACTATTTTTTAATATAAGATATAAGAGGTTAAAAAATGCGATTAATAAGTATATTTTCAAGAGATTTTAGACTTTTGGACAATAAATTATTTGAGGGATATGAGAATAATGAGATAATTCCATTATTTTTATTTGATGAATTTAATCAAATTGAGCATGGAGAAAACCTAAAAAGTTTATTTTTTAAAACGATTGAAAATTTTGAAGAAGAACTAAAAAAATTAAATAGTTATCTATATAAAATTAAACTTGAAGATTTCGGAAAATTTTTAGATATTTCTAAACCTGATGTTGTTAGGGTTTGTTATGATAGTGAGCCAAGAACACTACAAAGAATAAAATTTATAGAAAACGAATGTTTAAGAAGAAATATAAAACTTGAAAAAGTTTATCAATTTTTAATTGAGCCTAAATTTGAAAAGTTCAATTTTGTTAGTTTTTCACAATTTTATAGAACATTTAAAGATGAAGATTTTGGAAAAATTATAGAAAGACCTAAATTTTTAATAACTCCCAAAATTACTTTTAATGAAATTCAAATTCCAAAAATAAACAATAATAATAAAATTATCAAATTGTATTTTAAAACCGAAGAAGAAGTTTTAAAACATTTTAAAAAATTTAAAGAAGAGAAGTTAGAAAATTATTCAAAATTTAGAGATTATCCTTATCTTAATTGGACATCAAAACTTTCAATATATTTTAGAATGGGTCTTATTTCATATAGATATGTTATCAATAATGTTAGTGATGAGGCATTTAGAAGGGAAATTATGTGGAGTGAGTTTTTTAGACTTTGGCTTTTTTATAATCAAGAATGTGTAAATTTAGAATATGATAAAAAGTGGAGAAATTTTAAGTGGGATTATGATGAGGAAAAATTTAATGCTTGGAAGGAAGGTAGGACAGGTTATTTAATTGTTGATGCGGGAATGAAACAATTAATTGAAGAAGGTTTTATTCACAATAGAGTTAGGATGATTTGTGCGAGCTTTTTAATTAAGAATCTTCATATTGATTGGAGACTTGGTGAAAGATGGTTTTATAGGAATTTAGTAGATGCTGATTTAAGCTCAAACTTAGGAAATTGGCAATGGGTTGGTGGTTTTGGTCTTGATAAAGCGCCTTATTTTAGAGTTTTTAATCCTGAAATTCAAAGACAAAAATTTGACCCTAATTTTGAGTATATAAAAACTTATATTCCGAATTATCAGAATTATAAATATAAACCTATTGTTGATTTTTACGAAAGTAGAAAAGAATTTATAAATAAAGCAAAAAAAATTTATGAATTGTAGAGCTTGTAATTCAAATAATTTATTATTCTATTTTTCTTCAAAAGGGCAACTTGGTGTAAGTGGAAATTACGATTTTTATATTTGTAAAGATTGTAAAAGCTTAAATTTAAAAGCAAACTTTAAATTAAATGAAATTTTAAAATTTTATGATGAAAATTATCCACTTTTTGATATTAAAAGAACTTGGGGTAAGTATTATAAGTTTGTTGAGCTTGAGTTGAAAAATACTATTATAAGAAGGGTAAAGTTTATTAAAAAATTTATTGATTTGAAAAATTTGAAAATTCTTGATGTTGGATGTGGTGATGGAAAATTTTTAGAATTTCTTAAAAAACAATATAATTGTTATGTTGTCGGAGTTGATATTGTAAAATTGAATAAAAACATTAAAATTCATAATAATTTAAATGAAATTGATGAAAATTTTGATATTATTACACTTTGGCATTATATTGAACACGATGAAAATCCAATAAAAACTATTGAAAAATGTTATAATTTATTAAATAAAAATGGAATTATTATTATTGAAACACCAAAATTTCCCTCAAATGGGTTTAAAATTTTTAAAAATAATTGGGCAGGAATTCACACACCAAGACATTTTACTATTTTTTCAAAAGAAGGTTTATTTTCTCTTGTTAAAAATTTCAGAATTATTCATTATAGCAATTTTACAAGTTTTGATAAATTCTTATTATATGGTCTTACAATTTTAGAACCAAAAGAAAAAAACTTTATAACTTGGTTATTACTTTCATTGGTTTTTAAGCCTTTTTTATTATTTTTTAATGATATTCATACAATTGTGGTCAAAAAACATGTATAGATTTGCTATAATTGGTGGTGGATTTGGGGGGTTAGTTAGTGCTATCAAACTAAAAGATTTTATTCTTTTTGAAAAATCAAAAACACTTGGTGGTTGTGGTGGTTATTTCATAAGAAATAATTTAGCTTTCAATTCTGGTGCAACAACAATAGCATTTATGGGAAAGAATGAATTCGTTTATAAGTTTTTTGAAAATTTCGGAATAAAATTAAATTTCAAAGAACATAATTCAGCTTTTGATATAATTGATATTCAGAATAATAAAATTTTAAATTTTAAAGAAATTATAACTTCAAATGAAAAAATTTTTGAAAAAATTTATCACAATCCATTAATGTTAATGAAGTTTTTATTTGACTTTTTAAAAGTTTCAAATTTAAATGAATATGAAAAGAACTCTCTAATAATTTCTCTTCAAAGTTCAAAAGCGCCATTTGAGATTTTTAAGAAACTTTCCTATGATTATTATTTTAGCACTTGGGCTATATTTAAAGAAGGTTTTAGAAATTTAATTGAATCTATTGAAGAAAGAATTATTGAGAATGGTGAAATTCTTAAAGAATGTGAAGTTGTTAAAATTAAAAAATTAAGTAATTATTTTGAAATTGAAACTACTAATGGAATTTATAAAGCAAAGAATTTAGTCTTAAATCTTGACCCTTGGAATGTAAATAGAATTCTTGGAAAAAATTTATTGAAGTTACCAAATGAAAATAATTTATGGAATGCATTAGTTTTATATTTGACTTGGAAAGTTAAGCCATTAAAAAATTATTATTATTTAATTCTTGATAGGGATTTAAAAACTATTCATGCTCCTTTTGTTAGTTTTTTTGAAAATGGAACAATTACAATTTCTTCACACTATAAAAATTATTACAATGAGAAAGAAATTGATAGTTTATTAAATGTCCTAAAAAGTATGAATATAGAATTTCAACTAATCACAATTGCTAATAGTAAATCATTTGAAAAATATACGGGAAGATATAAGGGTTATGTTGGTGGTTTTGAAATTTCATATATGAATTTAATTAGAGCTTTTTTTAGAGGTTTAAGTAAGGAAGGAATTTACTTTATGGGTGATTATTATTTCCCTGGACAAAGTCTTTCAAGTGCCATAATAAGAGCTAAATGGCTATTATGAAATTTATGGAGATTTGGGTTTTTTTTAAGAAAATTGAGATGACTTTTTATCTTCAAAGATGTGAAAATATAAAACAACTTATAAATTTTCATTCAAGATATAAATTGGTAATTAGAGTCTTTTCAATTGGAATTTCAAGAAAACTTGGAAGGATTTTAGCTATTTATAATAATAATTTTTTTGAAACTTATCAAAATTACAAAAATTTGGTTTATAAGGCTTTCAGTTTAAATCCAAAGTATAATCAAAAGATTGATGCTTATTTTCATCTTTATGGAATGGTCAAGGAATCCCTTAATAAAGATCAAAGAAAGGAGCTATTGGATTTAATTGTGAATTTTAGAAGTTCTGAAATTTATGATAAATTAATTAATGATAAATTTTTAGATTATCTGATATATGTAAATGATGAATATAAAAGAAATCTAATTTCAGGGTTTTGCTTGCTTTATGCTTTACCTCAAATATGTTTTCAAATTCAAAGAAATTTTGTGGACAATGATTTAGAGAAAAATGAAAGCGATAAAGGTCAAGGTTTGATAATGGTCTAAAAAATTTGATAGGATTATTAAGCGAGAGTGAAGCCCCCGAGGCATAAAAATGGGTATTTGTAATCAAAAGTCTTATTTTCAGGGTGAGCAAGGAAAATAAATAATTTCAGAATTACTAGACAAAGCACTATATTT
>JAVVGK010000003.1:0-35525 GCA_032249175.1 Candidatus Hydrothermia bacterium
TTAGGGGGGCGAAGCCCCCCAAGGCATAAAAATGGGCATTTTTAAGCCGAAGGCTTAATTTAAGGGTGGGTGGGAAAAATATAATAAAATAAATGATTTCAGAATTATTGGACAAGGCACACAAAACTTATATTTATGCTTTAAAATTTTAATAAATTATGAATAATAAGGTTGTTCTTGGGATTTCGGGTGGTGTTGATAGCTCAGTAGCAATACATTTATTGAAAGAAATGGGATATGAAGTTATTGGAGTTAATGTTGTTCTTTATGATGAAAGTAAGAATAAGAGGGCATGTTGCTCAATTGAAGCATTAAGGCTTGCTTATAAAGTAGCTAAAAAATTCAATATTCCATTTAAGGTTGTAAATTATTCAAAAGAATTTAAAAGTGGAATTGTGAAAATGTTCATAGATGAATACTTGAAAGGAAATACACCAAATGTTTGTGTATTTTGTAATAGAGATTATAAAATGAAAGTTTTATTTGATTATGCTAAAAGCATAAATGCCAAATTTTCAACAGGACATTATGCAAAGATTGGAGAATTTAGAGGTAGAAAAGTTATAATGAAAGGAATTGATGAAAATAAAGATCAGTCTTACTTTTTAAGCTATTTAACAAGGGAAATGGTTGATAACTTAATTTTACCTATTGGAAATTTTACGAAAGATGAAGTTAGGAAAATAGCTCTTGAGCTTGGGCTTATAAATGCTACGAGAATTGATTCTATGGATATTTGTTTTGTAGATGGTGACTATCGTTCCTTTATAGTTGAAAAAGGAAATTATGAGCCAAAAGAGGGTTATTTTGTAGATAAATTTGGTAATATAATTGGAAAACATAAAGGATATGCTTTATATACAATTGGACAAAGAAGGGGTTTAAATATTGCTCTTGGTAAAAGAGCTTATGTAATTGATATTATTCCCGAGGATAATGTCGTCGTTGTTGGTTTTGAAGAGGATGCTTATAGCTCTTTTATAAGATTAAAGAATTTGAATTTTTTTGTTGAAGTAGAAAATGAATTTATTGCTCAGGTAAAAATTAGAAATGTTCATAAACCTGCTAATGCTTTGATAAAAGTTTTTAAAAATTATGCGGAAGTTGAATTTGAAAAGCCACAATTTTCACCAGCAAGAGGACAAATTGGTGCTATTTATATTGATGATTATTTAATTGGAGCAGGAATAATTGCCTAATGGAAGTTAAAAAATTTTTAAAATTCTTCAAAATTTTCATAATTTTTTATATTGTTATTAGTTTTGCTTGGATTTTAATTTTTTCAGGAAGAGAATTTTTCAAAATTATTTCTTATGTTAATTTTTTCTTTGTTTTTTTAGGTTTTTTAAATTGGTTTTTATTTTTAATTCTTGATGGTTTGAGATTAATTCTAATTTCAAGAGGCTTAAAGAAACAATTAAGTTTATTAACATCTATTGAATTTATAACTTCTGGTTCTTTTCTTGCGTTAATTACACCATTTGGTAGTGGTGGTCTTCCTTATCAAATATGGCTTTTAAATAAATATGGATTTTCAATTTCTCAAACAATAAGTTTAATTATTTTAAGAGGAATTTGTATATTTATTCCATATTTAACATTTTTGCCCTTTGTAATTAATTTTTTAAAAACAACGATTTCAAAAATTTTTTTATTTTATTCATTTTTTATTGCTGTTTTATTTTTGATTTTCGTTTTATTGAAAAAGAATTATCGTCAAGCATTAAAGCGAATAGATTTTAAATTCCTAATTTTAGCCTTGTTAATTAGCTTTCCAATTCAATCCTTGTATTTAAGTTTTCTTTATATTGTTCTTAAAGCATTTTCAATAAAAGTTGAATTTTTAGAAGCTTTTTTTAAACAAATTATAATGCAACTTTCAACTTATTTTCAAATTACACCTGGCGGACTTGGTATTTCAGAAATTATTTCCTCAATTATAATAAGTGAAAATTTGGATTTTAAATTTATTGGTTTTGTAGTAGTTCTTTGGAGATTTTTTAGTGGTTATTTAAATGGATTTTTTGGATTTTATTTTGTTTTTAAAAGATTTTATTCCTCAAATACTAAAACACTCTCTTCATAAATTCTAAATTTCCTATTTTTTAAATGCTCTTTAAATTCTAAAATTAATTTTTCATCATTAAGGACATTTAAAGGAACTTTTAAATACAAAATTCTATTTTGAACTTTAAACCTTGTAATACCTGATGGGATTTTTAAATTGTTTTTGGCAAGAAATAAAAAAAAATTATGATTTAATTTTGGAAAAATTATTCCTTCAATTAACTGCTCCCTTAAAACTCTTTCATAGTTTAAGTTTTTAACCTCATTTAAAAAATTTAAAAATTTGAATTTGTCTGAAAATTTTACTAAAAATGTTTCTTTTGATTTTATAAGAATTTCATAATTCTTAGGCATTCTAATATCATAAGTGATTTTTAAATCAAATGTTTTTAAAAAATTTTTAAATTCTTCATTAACATTAAACTGCCAAGCCCAACTGCTTAACTTTATTCTCTTTTTATGATAATTAACAAGTTGAATAGGAATGAACTTAACATTTAAATTTTTTAAAGCGAAAAATCTATGTGTTCCGTCTAAAATAATAATTTTGTTTTTTATTTTTGTAGTTAAAATAGGATGATTTATAAATCCATCATTTTTAATTTTTGATATTAAGGCATTTAATTTTTCAATAGATGGCTCTTCGTGTGGAATTATCTCTTTTGGTTCTAAGAATTCAATTTCATTCAAAGTTGTCATTTAATATCTCCAAAAATCTATTTTTGACTTTATCTATTTGAATTTTTTCAATTGCGAACTCAAAATGACCAAGAACCATTAGTTTTTTAGCATTATTTTCATCTATTCCTCTTGATTTTAAATAAAATAATTTTTCATAATCTATTTCACTAACTGTTGCAGAATGAGTACATCTAACATCATTAGCTGATATTTCAAGACCTGGGATAGCATCTGACCTTGTTCCCGGATTTAATAAAATTGTATGCTCTTGTAAATAAGCGTTGGATTTTTGAGCTTTTGGAAAAATTTTAATTAAACCATCAAAATGACTTCTTGCTTTATCTTTTAAAGCACCTCTTACAAGAACATTTCCGACACTATTTCCAACCCTATGCATTAATTTTGAATACAAACTATAAAATTGCTCATCTCTTCCAAAGAAAATTTGAGTATCTTCTCCTTCACAACCTTCTCCATTCATAAATAATTCCATATAATTTACAGTATATTTTCCGCCTATCCATATGTGATTTATATAACCTTTGCTATATCTATTTAAAATTGCTCTTCTTCTTGAAAATGAATAAACATTTAAATTAAGGTCGTAAATTGAAGAGAAGTTTAAAACTGATTCATCATTTATATAAATTTCATATATAGGACTATAAAATCCTGAAATTTTTTCATTTATAGAGTGTGCTTCATCAACATAGCTAAATTTTGAGCCTTTATCAAGAACTATTAAAATATGAGGATAAATTGCTATTTCATTTGAACTATGGACAAACAACACTTGAAAAGGTTTTTCAATAATTAAGTTTTTAGGAACATATATGAATAGTCCTGTTTTTAAATTTAAATAATGATTGGCAGTAAATTTATCTTCATTTGGACTGACAATTTTTGAAAAATAAGCAGAGAAGTTAAAATCAATGTTATTGAAAGCATAAATCAGTTCTTCAATAATAAGCCCTTTTTCTTTTAAATTATTATCATAATCAATTGAAATTAGATTATTATTTACAAATAAAGCAAAACCAATTGTATCTTTTTCTTCTTTAATAATTGATTTTATATAGTCTGAAAGTTCCTCTTTTAAGGTTGTTTCAGTAGTGAAGTTCTCAGGTTTAAGAATTCTATAATCTACATATTTATTTCTTAAAGGCTCACTTTCTTTATAGGTTTTAAGGGCAATTTCTTTTATTTCATCTAAAAATTTGGTTTGAATCATATTGAAAGTTTAAAGCATTCAAAGTAAGCCTTCTTATTTTTAGAGTGAGTGAGAAAATGAGGCGATTTTGACTTGCTTTGTCCAATAAATAGTATTAAGTAATTGAAAACTAATAACTTATAAAAACTTTAATGAAGTTATATGCTTTACGGGGGGACTATTAGGGGAGACGAAGTTTATAAGCCTTAGGCTTATTTTTAGGGTGGTTGGGCAAAATAAAGAAAAATAAATACTTCCAGAATTATTTAGACAAGCCAACAAACATTTGCTTTGTCCAATAAATAGTGTTAAGTAATTAATAATCAGTAAGCTATAAAAAATTTTCTAAAACTATTGATTTAATTGGGGGATTTAAAGGGCAAAGCCCCCACGTCAAAAAATCGGGTTTTTTAAAGCCGAAGGCTTAATTTGAGGGTGGGTGGGAAAATAAAGTAATAATCGTAATTTTAGAATTATTAGACAATACAAAAAAACATTATATCTTTTCCTTTAAAATTTTAAATATGTTTTTTTGTATCATTTCAAACATTCTTCAAATTGAAATAAATGGTCCAATAACACCAATCACTTCAAGCTATGTTAAAAGAGCTATTAAAACTGCTAATGAAAAAAATTATGATTTTATCTTAATGATTATAAATACACCTGGTGGTCTTGAGAGTGCTATGAGAGAAATTGTTAAGGAGATACTAAATTCAAAAGTTAAAGTAATAGCTTATGTTTATCCAAGTGGCTCAAGAGCTGCTTCCGCTGGTGTTTTTATCGTTCTTGCTTCTCATATTACTGCTATGGCAAGTAGCACAAACATAGGCTCAGCAAGTCCCGTTTCTCTAACAGGTGGAATGGATTCTGTTATGCAAAAGAAAGTTATGAATGATGCTAATGCTTTCTTAAAGAGCATATTAAAGACAAGGAATAAGCCAGAATTTTGGTCTGATAGTTTTGTAATATACGCAAAATCTTATTCCTCTTCGCAGATGAAGGAATTTGGACTTATTGATTATTTAGTTGATAATGTAAGTGATTTGCTTGATAGTTTAGATGTAAAGAACAAAGTTATTGATAAGCTTGATATGAGTTTAAGAGAAAAAATTCTTGAAAAAATAGCAGATCCAAATATAGCTTATTTTCTTCTGATTATAGGATTATATGGAATCATATTTGAATTAGCAAGTCCAGGTTGGGGCATATCAGGAACAATTGGCATTATTGCTTTACTTTTAGCGTTATTTGCACTTCAAGTTTTAAGTGCTAATTTAGTTGGATTATTACTCATTATTATAGCTTTTATTCTATTTTTTGCTGAAATAAAATTACAAACAGGTGGTTTTTTGGCAATTGGTGGAACAATATCATTTTTAATTGGCTCTTTAATGCTTTTTGATATTTCAAATCCTCAAATAAGAATATCAATTTTTAGTATTTTAACTGCTTTGATTTTTACGTTAATTTTCTTTTTTGTAATAATTGCTTTTGCTATTAAGGCGCTTAGACAAAAACCACAAACGGGTTCAGAATCCGTTATTGGGAAGGTTGGTGTTGCTATTGAGGATTTTCAAAAGGGTGAAGGTAGGATTATGATTCTTGGAGAAATTTGGTTTGCACAAAGTAATGACATTATATTGAAAGATAATAAGGTTGAAGTAATAGGTATTGAAGGATTAACTTTGAAAGTGAGAAAAATAAATAGCTCTTAAAACATAAATTAAAAATGCTAAAATTGAGCTTAAAATTGAAAAAATTAAAGATAAAAATTTAAATTCAAAATTAAGTAAATAACTAATAACCATAAAGTAAAAGAAAAAACCTGCAATTTTCCCAAAAACATTAGAGCCTTCAATTTTCTTTTTATTAAACCATAAAAATACTGCCCCAATTATTAAAATAAATTCTCTTATTAAAAAAAATAATAATGCCCAATTTGGCAAATTCTTATAGATAACAAGTCCATAAACAATAACAAAAACTAATAGTTTATCTACAAGATGGTCATAGGCTTTCCCAAATTCTCTATTTTGAATTTTTAATTTCCTTGAAATTATGCCGTCAAAAATATCTGTAATGAATGCAATTATTAAAAGAATAATTGTTAGAATTTCATTTTTTGAAATTGATAAGAAAATAAATGGAACTAATACTAATCTAATTGTTGTTAAAATATCTGGAATTAAAATCAATACCCTTTAAAATAATCAGGTTTTATCGGCTTGTATATATCACTTTCGGTTTTCCTTGTAAATTTCCAAATAGGTATATGATAACTTAATCCAAACTTAAGGCTAAATCCAAAATTTTGAACATATTTAGAACCATCAAAGTAATAATCATTAGCATATCTTAAATCCAAACTTAAAACATAAAAAGGCATATCCCACGCTTTACCCCAACTACCAAATCCAACTTTTATTCCTCCACCATAAATTAAGTCTCTTGGATAGAAAGCAGTTCCAACTACACCATAAGGCATTATTGAAATTGCCCTATTTCCAAGTGAAGGTCCAAGTTTTAATGAAAATCTTGATTCTTTAACTCTCTCTTTTATTTGTGAGGGTAGTGTAGTATCTTTTCTTAATTTAAATGTTATATTTTCAAAGTCTAAACCAATGCCAAATCCAAATGGCTTATTTTTCATATATTTAAAGAATATAAAATCAAATGGAACAATTTTTAATTCATTGCTTGCCTGGAAATTAACACCAGCATTTAAAGTCCATAATAAGAATGTTCTTTCATTTTGAGGATTAAATATAAATGGTGCTATTACATAATCAGAATGATTATATAAAATTCTTAAACCAAATGAAACCTTTGGAAGTAATTTTGAGGAATAAACATTATAATCATTAAAATAATTAGTATCAGGTTTGCTTCTTAAAATATAGGTCTTCATAGGATCGTAAAATAAACCATTATATGCTTTTGTCATTCCTACATCAAGATAAAATATGTTCCATCTAATTGCTAATCCGAAATCATAACCCCCACCTCTTAAATTTCTTCCATCCGTTGCATAACCAAATGAGAAATATGGTCCAATATCATAACTTTTTGTTCCAAAATATGGTCTAAATTTAAAGTAAATAAATGATGGTAAATTGTAATAATTCAAAAGTGGTGTTTTTGGCTCGTAATTAACTCTTCTAAGACCAATTGTCCATTCATTTCCATACTTTTTAAGTGGAAAATATCTATAAAGACCAATTTCATAAATATAATCAAAGTAGGAGCTATCTGAAAACATCCTTTGAGTGTATATTGTAAATACTACAAAATTTCTTTCTTCTGCCTTTTCTACAATATCTCCATGATAATATCTTGTATATGTTTCTTCATCCCATTCCCTAAATGGATATGTGCTTGTAAAGAAAAGTGGATTTATTGCTACTGAAAAATAAAAATTCCTTATAATGCTATCTTGATTTTTAACCCAATTTTCATTATTATACCTTTTTATAACATATTGTCCATAACCAAAATAGGCAGTTATTAGTGAAAAATGCTCATGATATAGTAGTCCAATTTTTATTCCAACTGATGATGAGAATGTTGGACCATAAAGTAAGGTATCTCCATACTTTGGATCAGAAACTAAAATTCTTTTAACTGACCTTGGTTTGAAGTATCCAAAACTAAGAACGGGTGATATATAAAAGAATTTTTTTCCAAGAGCAGGTCCAAGAAAAATTTGAAAGCCTGGGAAATAATATAAAGCAGTATCACTTGATGATATTTCAGAAGCATATATGTTTCCAAAATGGATTTGTGAGCCAAGCGTAAAACCTACAAGTCCATTAGTGAAGGCAGTATAAGAGGCTTCCCAATATCCAATAACTCTATTTTGGAATTGAGGATTTATATAAGCTCCTATCCCAAAGAACTTAGTTTTTGGAACATCTACGAAGAGGCCAAAGGTAATGTGAAGCATAACCAAATTTTAAGGCTTTAAAATTTCAAGTATGAGGAAAATCCTTTTTATAACTTTCACCCTCTTGACCATAATTTTTGGATGTAAAAAGAGCGAATCTACTTCTCCTACACCACAAGTTCCTAAATACTCTATAAGGGCTGGTGATAGGTGGGTATTTCAAGTGAATAATACTAATGATTCACTTGTTCTTATAGCAAAATCTGAAACAACGCTTACCATAAATAATAAATCTATAAAGTTTTATCCTATTGCAGATCTTACAGATACACCAAGGATTTATGTAAATGCTTCGGATTCTATTCTCTTTGTATTTCCATTATCTAATCATTTGATTTTTTCCAGACTTGTAAGAGCTAATGTAAATGCTGGGGATAGTTGGGAAGATACAACATATATTTCTCAGGATACATTAGCTGTTGTAAAAACAAGAGTAGATTCTGTAAATGCTGTTGAGAATGTTCCTGCAGGAAGTTATAATAATGTTATAAAGATAAATCAAGATTATTATGGCGTGCTCTATAATGTACCTTTTCCTTTTGCCACTTTCAAATTTAGCATAAAGGAGGATGTCATATTTGTTAGAATAATAGTTAGTTTTTCAAGTGATACTACTGACCTTAAACTCAAAAGCTATCAGAGAGCTTCTCAATAAGGGGCTTTTGCCCCTTATGCTTTAAAATTTTAATACTATATGAGATTATACATTATTTTATTATTCCTATTTTCTTGCTCAACAGCTGTAATAAATCAACCACCTGGTCATAAAGTTGCTTCTGTTAATCACTTAGAAAATGGAAAAAAACAATTGGAGAAAGGACACTGTAAGCAGGCTATTGAGCAATTTGATAAAGCGTTAGAAAAAGACCCTACGAATTTTCAAGCATTATATTGGAAGGGTGTAGCTCTTGGTATGTGTGGTGATTATTCATCAGCTATAAAAATTTTAGAAATTTCAATTAAATATAAACCTTCAAATATATGGGATGAAAGAATTAATATCGCTATAAGTATATGTAATGAAAGGCTATCATCAAAGGGCAGAGGTAAAAAGGCTAAAAGTAGAGACTTTTCTATCGTTCTTAAATGGCTTTGGGAGCAGTAGGCTAAATTTCAGGATTGGTTTATAATTATTAGGCTATAAAATTTTGAAACTATGAAACATAATTTAAGTGTAGCTGAATTATACGAAGAAAGTATAAAGAAAAATCTTGCCATTCTTTCTAATGATGGAACGCTTGTTGTAGATACAAGACCTTATACAGGCAGATCTCCAAAGGATAAGTTTATTGTATATGAAAAAGAAACAAAAGATGATGTTTGGTGGGGTGAGATTAATCAACCTTTTGATGAATCGGATTTTAATAAACTTTTAGAAGAGGTGAAAAATTACTTAAATACAAAAGATATTTATGTTGAAGATTTGTTTGTTGGAGCAGATGAGAAATATAGATTAAAATTAAGAATTATAACTGAAAGTCCTTGGCATGCATTATTTGCTAAAAATATGTTTATAAGACCAAATAAAGGCGATAATTTAGATGTTAATCCAGATATTGTTATTTATCATGCTCCGTTTTTCAAAGCTAAGCCTGAAATTCATAAAACAAAAAGTGAAGTTTTTATTATCCTTCATCTTTCAAAAAGAATTATTCTAATTGGAGGAACTTTGTATGCAGGTGAAATTAAAAAATCCGTTTTTACATTTTTAAATTATTACTATCCAAAAGCTAAAAACATTTTATCTATGCATTGTGGTGCAAATATAGGCAAAAATCAAGACACTGCTTTATTTTTTGGACTTTCAGGAACAGGCAAGACTTCGCTTTCAACAGATCCTGAGCGCCCACTAATAGGAGATGATGAGCATGGGTGGTCAGATGAAGGGATATTTAATTTTGAGGGTGGTTGTTATGCGAAAGTAATAAAAATATCAAAGGAAAAAGAACCTGGAATATATAAGGCTTCTACGAGATTTGGAACAATACTTGAAAATGTTATATTAAATGAGGACAGAAGTGTTAATTTTGATAGTGATGAAAAAACAGAAAATACAAGGTCAAGTTATCCTATTGATTTTCTTGAAAATGTAAAATTAGATGGAAAAGGTTATCATCCCAAAAATATATTTTTACTATCAGCTGATGCCTTTGGTATATTACCGCCAATAGCAAAATTAACAAAAGAACAAGCATTATTTTATTTTCTTTCAGGATACACTGCTAAGCTTGCGGGAACTGAAAGAGGTATTAAAGAGCCAACAGCGACATTTTCCGCTTGCTTTGGAGCGCCATTTTTAGTTTTAAAACCTATTGAATATGCTAAAATGCTTCTTGAAAAAATTGAAAAATATAATCCCAATATATGGCTTGTAAATACTGGTTGGTTTGGAGGACCTTATGGTATTGGAAATAGAATTGATATTGTTTTGACAAGAAAAATGATAAATTGGGCTATAAATGATGGTAATGCAGAATTTTATGAATTTCCTATATTTGGCTTGTTAGTTCCTAAAAAAATTCAAAATATTCCAGATTGGATATTTTATCCACAAAATAGTTGGAAAAATAAAGAAGATTACATTCAAAGCGCCAAAAAACTTGCCAATATGTTTATTGAAAACATAAAAAAGTTTGATATTGATAGTAAAATTTTAGAAGCTGGTCCAAAATTATGAAATATCAAAATTTCATTTTAATAATATCAGGACCATCTGGTAGTGGTAAGACAACAATATGTAAAAAACTTTTAGAATTAGATAAAAATTTATTTTATTCGGTATCTATTACAACAAGAAAAAAAAGAGAGAATGAAGTTAATGGCATTGATTATATTTTCATTAGCAAGGAAGAATTTTTAGAAATGATAAGGAAAGACGAACTTTTGGAATGGGCTGAAATTTATGGGAAATTTTATGGAACACCTAAGAAACCAATTTTTGAAAATTTAAATAATGGTAAGGACATAATAATGGATATTGATGTTCAAGGTAAAAGAAAGATAGAAAGGAATTTTAGAGGTAGGGTAATTAGCGTATTTTTAATACCACCAAGTAAAGAAGCTTTAATTGAGAGATTGAGAAAAAGAGGTGATTTAAGTGAAGAAGAATTATTTCAAAGGATTTCACTTATTGATATTGAAATGAATTTCAAATGGGAATATGATTATTGGGTTTTAAATGATAATTTGGAAAGAGCTGTTATGGATGTAAAAAAAATTGTTGATGTTGAAAGGTTAAGAGGAAAATTTATTTTAATTTAGTTGGCATAAAAATGGTTAGTGGTCGGTGAAATAAGGAAAAATAATTTAGTAAATTGCTGATTTTATAGGGGGTTAATGGAGAGCGAAGCCTCCCGAAGCAAGATTGGAGTTTTTAGAGCCATAGGCTTGATTTTAGGGTGGGTGGGAGAAATATAGAAATAACGATATTTTTAGAATTATTAGACAATCCAATAAATCAATGCTTTGCCCAATAAATAATGTTAAGTGATTGGTAATCAATAACTTATGAAAATTTTAAAAAATTATAGTTTTTATTGGGGGTTTATTTAAGGGGGCTTGGACAACGCACAAATTTTAATTTAACACCCTTTAAAATTTTAGAAGCTTATGATTGAACTTTTTCAGAAAGGTGGAATTGTAATGTGGGGACTTTTGGTCCTCGCCATTTTTGCTATTGCTATCATTTTAGAGAGATTTATATCACTTTATATTCTTTCATTTACAAACCCCTTAAAGCTTGTTCAAAAGGTTATAGAAATTATTGAGGAGCAAGGTCTTAAAGAGGCTCTTGATTATTTATATAATAGACGTTCCCCTCTTGCTAAGGTTTTAGTTGCAGGTCTTGAGAAAGTTCAATTAGGTAAAAGTGCTTTTGAAGATGCTATGATAAGAAAAGCTATAAGTGAATTATCTTTCCTTGATAGGAATATGATTTATTTGTCTGCTATTACTACAATATCCCCTCTTCTTGGATTTATTGGAACATCAATAGGACTTATAAAGGTTTTTAATGCAATAGCTATATCTGGTGAAGTTGAGCCTACACTTGTGGCAGGTGGTATAAGTGAAGCTTTAATAGCAACATTAACATCATTTGTTATCGCTGCTCCTTGTGCCTTATTTTATGCTATTTTTACAAATAGAATAAATACATATCAAAAACAGATAGAAGAAGCTTCAAATGCTCTCGTTGAGTATCTTCTTGAAAAAGGTATCCTTGTTATATGAAAATTTTTAAAGAAGTTAAAACAATTGATTTTAAATTTGATTTTGTTTCATTATCTGTTGCGAATTTATCTTTTATTATTCTTTCATTTTTTGCCTTAAATATTCCTAAAAAAGAAAAAGGTATATTATTTGCCTTTGAAAAAAAGCCTGCATTTGCCCAATTGCCTTATCAGATAACAGGTGGTGCTGCAAGAGGAATTCTTTACTCTTATGAAAAATTCCAACTATCTCAAAAATATGAAGTTTCAAATTATATAAAATTTTCTATAAATGATAAGGGGGAATTTTTTGTTGAAGATGAGCCTGTTAAAATTGATGAAACTACTTATAAGTTAAAAAATTATCTTACTGAGGATAGCACGAGATCAATTTACATTATTATTCATCAAGATGCTTCTTATGAATATCTAATAAAAGCTTTTGATGTAACGATTGAGACTTTCAAGGCTTTAAAATTATCACCTAAAATCTACATAGGAGTAATAAAAAGGTAATTATGGCAGTTAAAATAAATTTTCCAAAACGTGAAATTCCTTCAATTTCTTTCGTATCATTAGCCAATTTAGCGCTTATAATAGCAGTATTTATGGTAATTGTCGTTAAAATTGAGTACTATGAAAAATCAAAAGTTATAAATCTTCCAAAACTAAATAACTCCTTTAAAATTCCTACGCAAAGCAAGGTTTCAACAATTTTGATAGTAAATGATAATGAGATATATGCGGAGGGATTTAGAATAAAATCCTTAGATGATTTATCTACTATATACTTAATGAAATCTCAAAAGGATATTTCAGTTCTTATTAAGGCTGACAAAAATGTAAAAGTTAATACGATTATTGAAGTTATGGACAAGTTAAGACAGATTGGGATAAACAAAATTGCTTTTATAACAGGGGGCTAAATATGGCAAAATTACCAAAACATTATATTCAAAAGGGTCAAGAAGTTGAAGATTTTTATCTTCAAAATATTTTCTTTGGTTTTATAATTTCAATTGGAATAATAGCTTTCTTATTTTCAAGTATTAAAAAAATTGAATTTGGAGTATATAAACCATCTCAACCTCCAAAGCCTGTCACTATTGAATTTATGCCTGTTATTGGTAGAATAGAGGAGCCTCCTCCACCAATTAAACCAAAAGTGGATATTAAAATCGTTGAAGTAAAGAAGAAAGAAGTTTCAAATGAAAAAAATCAAGAACTTACAGCTTCTTCTCAAAAATCAGAAGAGAAAGTTGTTGAATCTCCAATACAAAATCCAATAGAAAACATTCCATTACCTGCTCCTACAAGTGAAGAAGTTTATGAATTCTTTAAAGTTGAAATTAAACCACAAGTTATAAAATCTGTTCCTCCTGAATATCCTGAATTTGCCAAGAAAGCTGGAATTGAGGGGAGAGTTATAATAAGTGCGGTTGTTGATGAAGAAGGGAATGTTATTGACGCACAAATAGTAAGTTCTACAAATAGTATATTCAATGAGTCTGCTTTGAAGGCAGCCTATCAATATAAATTTTCTCCTGCTATGATGAAAGATAAGAAAGTTAAAGTTAAAGTTTTAATACCCTTTAATTTTGTTATTAAAAAATGATATGCTTTAAAATTTTCAAATTGTTTAAAAGGGGGTTATGAAAATGAAACGATTGTTTATACTTATAACCTTTATTTTGGGATTGTTTAACTTCGCTTATGCCCAATATGGTAAAATTATAGGTAAAGTTGTAGATGCTAAAAGCGGACAACCAATTGTTGCTGCTGCTGTTTATATAGAAGAGCTTGGTATCGGAACATATACTGATGATAAAGGAGAGTTTGTCTTATTAAGAGTACCACCTGGGACTTATACACTGAAAGTTGAATTTACAGGATATTCGCCATTTGTTCTGAAAAATCTTGTAGTTGAAGCTGATAGAACGATAAGTCCTCTTGGTGGTATCATAAAACTTCAAGAAACAGGAGTAGTTTTACAGGAACAAGTTGTAGTAGCAAGAGAGCCTATTGTTAAGAAGGATTTAACAGCAAGTGTTGATAAAATTAGAAGTGAAAAACTTCAAAGCTTACCTGTTGCTAATGTAGAGCAAGCACTTCAACTTCAAGCAGGTGTTAGAAGGTATGGAGGACAGTTGCAAATAAGAGGTGGTAGAACAGGTGAGGTTGCTTATGTTGTTGATGGGGCAGATTTGAGAGATCCTTATGATAATGCTTCAACTCCAAACTTACCACTTAACGCTATTTCAGAAGTTTCTGTAAATAAAGGTGGTTTTGGTGCTGAGTATGGAAATGCTGCATCTGGCGTTGTTGAGGTTGTTACAAAAGAAGGAACTGATAAATATGAATTTCAATTGAGAGCAAGGACTTCTGACTTTGGATTTTTAAGCAATTTATATATTGGTTCAAAGAATATTGGGCTTCCTATATATAATTTCTTATCAAGAGGTGAGGGTGATTTTTATGCTAAGTGGTTTGATAGAAAATATATGGGTAGTTATTATGATCAGATTTTTGGATATGAAATTTTAAGACAAAAGAAATATAGCGAGATGAACTTTAAGAGTGAAGACCCATTATTTTCAGATATTAAGCCTTTATATACAGATGGTATGCCATTTCCAACGACATTTTATAATCAAAAGCAAGATTTAAATAGAATTGAATTTACAGCATCAGGTCCTATTATTAAAAAGTATTTAAGATTTAGCGGAACAATTG
This sequence comes from Candidatus Hydrothermia bacterium, assembly GCA_032249175.1. Classification (GTDB taxonomy): domain Bacteria; phylum Hydrothermota; class Hydrothermia; order LBFQ01; family DSFT01; genus DSFT01. Next base: position 14,846 of record JAVVGK010000003.1, read on the forward strand.
ATATCCAAAATTCAAATGGAAGATTTAGTAGATTAAATGCAGGTGAAAGGAACATTATGCCCAATAGGAATAATCAATTTAATTATCAAGCAAAGATAACTGCATTGCCAAATCAAAAAATTAAGGTTTTTGGTAGTGTTGTAGGAACAAGGGCATTTACATCTTATTGGGAGCCAGAATGGAGAATAGCACCTACTCATTCTGCCTATACTAAAACGGATATACTTGGTTTAATAGGTGGTATAAACTTCTTAATTTCTCCTAAGACATATTCAGAAATTAGATATAGTAGATATAGAAATCAGACAATTTGGAATTCATTTGAAGATATAAATATGGATGGAATTGATGATTTTGCTGACAGGGATAAAAATGGTTATGTTGAAATTGATACTAATGCGTTAAAGAGTAGTGTTCTTGTAGGGAATGAAACTTATTCTTATTATTGCTCTGATCTTTTAAATATGATTAGAAATAAACCTGGTTTTGCTAAACCTACCGATATACCAGGTGTTGTAGAACTAAGAGCATTTTGGTGGCAAACACCTATTATTAACTGCTATCCTCAACAAAAACGTATTGCTTTAAGATTATTAGTTGGTATTACACCATCAGGTGATACAGTTGCAGTTAGTGATCAGTTGAATGTTCCTATAAAGGATACTTTATATAGAATAAGTGGAATAAATATTCCAAATCCACTAAATTATGATAGAACTGCATTTGGTTGGAGATATAATTATACAAATCAATTGAAGTTTGACTTTGTCCAACAAGATTTTGCGAATCTAAAAGGACATGAATTTAAAACAGGTTTTGAATATAGGACTATAAGATTAAGACAAGATATATGGGACTTTGCATCTGGTGGAAATGTTTATCCTTCTGTTGTTGATGCTGATCCAAAGCAATTTGCTTTTTATGTTAGAGATAAAATAGAATTTGAGGGTTTAATAGCAAATGTTGGACTTAGGCTTGATTATTTTGATCCTAATGCTTATGTTCCTGCTGATTACGAAATACCTGTTAAGGTTAATGACAATAGCGATTTTGCTAATCCTGATACCTTAGATGGTGCTTGGACATGGGATAATGGATATGGAATAAGAAGGGATACTCTGAATATAAATAATCCTGTTAAAGTTAAACCTTATTATTATATTAGTCCAAGAATTGGCATTTCACATCCAATTAGTGAAAATGATGTTTTACATTTTACTTATGGTCATTATTTCCAAGTTCCACTATTAGCAAGATTGTACTCTAATCAATGGTGGATATTTTCAGGTGCCTATCCAAGACAAGGAAATCCCGCTCTAAAACCTGAAAAAACAATTTCTTACGAGCTTGGTATAAGACATGCATTCAATCCATATATTTACATAGATGTTACTGGTTTTTATAAAGATATTTATGATTTAGTTCAGTCCCAAAGATATGATATGCATGAGATAGACCCAATTACAGGTCAAAAAGTTAGAATAGGTAAATGGTACACAGTTTATGTGAATGAAGATTATGCAACAGTTAGAGGAGTTGAGCTTCAGCTTTCAAAGCAAATTGGAGGAGGTCTTGGAATTTTAAATAATTTATTCTTTGATATTAACTATACATTCCAAGTTGCAAGAGGAAGCTCATCTAATCCTAATAGTAATTATTTAAATGAGTACTATGGACTTGCTCCTGGCTTTACACAAGAATTTTATTTAGATTGGGACCAAAGACATGGAATTGTTGTGAATGTTGGATATATGATACCATTCATTGCTCAAAGTCCATTTAGAACAGGTTGGGGTGGCTCATTTGTATGGAATTATGGAACAGCACTACCATATTCTCCAGAAATTAGAACACCAAGAGATTATCTTGAGCTAACAAATACTTTAAGATTTTATTCTCAATCTGTTGCTAATTTGAATTTATATAAGAGCTTCATTATAAAGGGTTTGGATTTGAGAATATTTAGTAATGTTTATAATTTATTTAACAATAGAGTTCTTATAACCTATTCCAATCAAACTTATTGGTTTGGCTATGGTCCAAACTCTGATGCCTGTAGAAATGGTCTTCCTACATGCTTGGGTCAAAGAGCAGCTGAGGGTCCAAATGGTGATATAAGTGTTTATTCATTACCAAGAATAACTGAAATAGGTTTTGAAATTAACTGGAGGAGGTAAAGCTATGATAAGTTTATTAATTTTATCAAAGCTTGGAGGTGCTTACTATTATCCCCTTGGAACAACGAAATATGTTCATATAAACATAGGTGAAGTATCTACTGCAAAGTTCAATAATGGTTTATATGGTTATAATGTAACTGACCCCATTTCTTACAATTATCCTGCCAATATTATAACTAACTATCTTTATAGAGGTGGTTTGTGGATTGGTGCTAATGTGGGTGGAGGAATTGTAAGTGCTGAATTTTATAATGATGAGTTTGAATCGGATGACAACAATATAAATCCCGTTACAGGTTTTAAGTACATAGGTCCCGGTAAATCTGCGTTTGATGTTTATGCAGTTTTTAAAGAAAATAGTGGTGCTAATAGTGGAAATAGATTGGGTATTAGGGTTTTTGAGAGGACACTTGCTTGGCCGAATAGACCTTATAATCAATTCTTCATTCATGAATATAAAATTGTTTTTGATCCAAGTTTAAAAACTATTGCTCAAAATAGTATTGATAGTGTTTTTGTCGGTGTTTGGTTTGATGCTGATGCTTGTGCAGCGAGTACAAGAACATCATTCTGGTACGATAATTTAGTTTTCTATGATGGACTTTATAAAAAGGTTATAGATGAGGACCCAAGATATTTAACACTTCCTGGTTATTCTACTGATGACCCACTTTTGACTTATCTAAATGGTGTTAATTTTGGACTTGAGGATAAATATACAATTTTAGGCGATACTACAATTGAATTGCCTGATGGAGTTCCGGATGGTTATATTATTTGGGGTGATGACCCTATTGAAAGGGAGATTTCTGCTAAGGCTGGTGTTGATACAACTAATTTACCTACACTTCCAAATGGTAGAAAGTACATATACTTAATTCCAAGAGGAATGTCTTACATATTTTATGATGCAAGAGATAAACTTATTAATTCTGAAAATATTAAAAGATGTCCTGGTTTTACTTTTGCTTCATTTATATACGCGGATCCAACCCCTAATGATAGTGTTTTTCCAGGAGGTAGAATTGTAAGACCTCATGCTCACCAATGGTGGAATATAGAAACGGATCCACCTTATGCTGGTTCTTCAAATCCTGATATGTTTAATTATATGGCTGGTCATATAGCAAAAACACAATTTTATAGATTTGTTCCAATACCATTGAATCTTGGTGCTACTCAATTTGATTATAGATTCCTTCTTACAGTTGGTCCTTATTCTGTAAATTATCCTGATACAATTAGATTAGTTTTAGTTACAGGTGTTGGTTATGGTTTAAATGGTGGTGTTGATAATTATTATAAGGGTGGTAAATATATGTTGGGTGCAAGACAGCTTGTTGAAATTGCTTATAGAACATATTACTTAGGTAGTAATTGTGACCCTGGTCATCCTGATAATTGCAAGCCCGACCCTGACAGATTTCCTGATAATCATTATAAAATTCCTATTCCTCCACCTTCACCTTCATTAAAATATAGCTCAGAAAGTGGAAAGGTTATTTTAGTTTGGGATAATAAGCCAGAAATAACACCTGATTATGTTACTAATGAATTAGATTTCGCTGGATATGCCATTTATAGGACACTTTATAATCCAAGCTTTACATTGCCTTCAAAGAAAAATAATAGTATTGATAAAGGCTCACTTTTAGCTCTTGTATTTAAGGATGGAACAAGTGATGCTAGAAAAGATTCAATTGTTAAAGCTTTATTTGGTGTTTCATTAAATGATTTAAAATCAGTTGGTGTTCAAGTTTTTGATAATATCATTAGAACTTATGAAGATATAACAGTAAAACCAGGATTTCCTTACTTTTATGCTGTTAGTGCTTTTGATTTTCCAACAGCTGATCCTTCTACTTATGGTCTTTCCCAGCAAAGTTCACTTGATAATTATGCTAAGGATGCTAATGGTTCTCCATTGGCTTTATATGTAGGTTCTCCTATTTCTTCAAAAGATAACTGGAAAGATAAAGTTAGAATTGTTCCTAATCCATTTAAAGGATCTGCTGCTTGGTCTGCTACAAAGATAACACAAGAAATAGAATTTCAGAACTTACCTTCATCAGCAAGAATAGATATATTCACACTTTCAGGTGATCATATTATTACACTTTATCATAATAATCCTGCCTCTGGCTCATTAAGGTGGAATTTATTGACCAAGAATGGATTTCTTGTATCACCTGGTATATATTTAGCTAAAATATCTGATAAAGATGGAGATTACAAAATTTTGAGATTTATGATTTTAAGATAGGAGGTTTTAGGATGAAAAAGATATTATTTTTTATTTCTGTTTCTCTTGGAATTTTAAATGCTCAAATATCAAAGGCTGGTCAAGCAGGTGCTAAATTTCTATCTCTTCCTTATGATGTTAGAAGTGAATCTATGGGTGATGTTGGTGTTAGTTTATCAAGCTATTCTCCATTTGTAAATCCTTCTATTGTATCTACTTTAAATTTAAAAACAATTTATGGATTAGCAGGTTTCTTTTGGGGTATAAATAATTTTGCTATTTCTTATGTTGTTCCCTCAAAAAGGGGTAATTTAGGTTTTTGGACATCTGGTGTTTATGTGGGTGGTATGGAAGGATATGAGTTAGACCCCAATGGTAATATAAATAGTATAGGGAATTTTAGTTATCTTGCTACTCAACTTGGATTTACTTTTTCAAGATTTTTAACAGATAAATTTTCGTTCGGAATATCTCCAAAAATTATATATGAAGGTTTTGGTGGTTTTTCTAACGCATATAGCTTAGCGCTTGATGTTGGAACTTATTATATAACAGGTTTTAAAGATTTAGTAATAGCAGCAAGTATTAGAAATTTTGGATTTGATATGAAACCCTCTGGTGAATATACAAGGTACCTTTATGAAGCAGGACTTGTTGAAACAACCGCTACATATACAAGTTACAGACTTCCAACAATTTTTAGCTTTGGATTATCATTTTCCATATTATCTTCTGCTTATGGAAAAATTTTATTAGCTTATCAATTAAATCACCCTACTGACAATTTGGAAAGCCATAATATAGGTTTGGAATATTCACTCATGAGCATAATTTTTGTAAGGACGGGCTATAAAATATATGTTAATCCAGATGAAGCTGTTAATGGAGCAAATGGTGTGAATTTTGGATTGGGTATTAATTATGGTAGGATTGGTTTAGATTATGGATTTTATAATAAAGGTGTCTTACCGCCTATAAACCAAATAGCAGTCCATTATAAGTTTTAAAGGAGGTTGAGGTTATGAGAAAACTATTTATATTTCTTTCTTTCCTTTCAGTAGCAAGTGCTGAGCTTAATATAGGTGATAGGGTTCAAGTTCCCCTTACCTATTTCTCACTTACATTTAGAAAAGATTACGTAGAAGCTTCTGATAGTGGATATGCTCGTGTAATTTTAAAAACACCTTATATTTATGTTCTTACTATGGATACAGTTTATATTCAAGAAATACCTAAAACTTATATTATTCCTCCTGATACTGCGCTAAAAATCGCTAATTTAATAGACACTTTATTTAATCAAATTAAGCCAAATGTTGATAATTATTTAACTAATTACTTTGGGTATAGTCCAAATTTTCTTGATTCAGACAATGATCCAAGACTTTTTGTTGTAATTGGAGCTTTTTATGTTAGTGACGCATTGGGTTTAGTTAGTCCAAATAATGTAGTTGGTTATTTTGACCCTTATTATTCATTACAAACGTCATATCCAAGACATGAATATATTGTCCTAAATTGTGCAAGTGTTTTAACATCTGAAAGCTCATCTGATGGTGATTGCAGAAAATCCTTTAATAGAAATTCATTAAAGAAAGCTTTATACTTTTTATATACAAATTATGTTTTGTATGGTTATAAACCTAATGAGGATAATTTTGCTCGCTCTCAAATTGCTTACTATCTTGCTTCAAAAGTTTCAAATGATACTTCATTCTTTTATGGATTTAGACAAGGTAATACAAGAAATTTGCTTTATATTATAAATGATCAAATTGATGCCACTTTCAAATACAATATTTCTATAAATCCTACATCTCCTTACATTAATCAGGTTAATTTGGCGAATACGCTTGACGATCCACAAGCTCAGATTTCATATCTTTGGTTTAATTTCCTTGAAGAAAAAGATGCTAATGCTTTAAAAAGTAAAATTTTAGATAATAATAATAAATTTTATAAGCTATTCTCAGATAGTTTAATTAAGAGTTATGTTGTTGAATTTCATTTGAAAAATTTACTTAATTCAAAAGGTTATGGATATAACTATTCAAATTCTTTCTTACAAACTAAGGAAATATATCCTTGGACAGGCTCATCTTCTGTATTTAAGGGTGTTGGCGGTGGTGATGTTGATAGGTGGATTTCTCTTCCTATATATGGTGCGGAAGGATTTGTTGTTACTGCTATTACTGGAGCAAATAAACCCATTGTTTGGAATTGGATAGATAGCTCAAAGATAAAGGTTTTTAAAATTGATACTGTTTCAAAAACAGTTTCTGAGCTTTTAATAGATCCGTTAAGACTTAAAGTTGATAGCTTGAAAAGAGGAAGAGAAAGATTATTTATTATAAATTTAGACCAGAAAAAAATAGAAATAAGGTATGGTATAAATGATACTATTCCTCCTATGATTTCATCTTTCTTTGTTCTACCAAATAAATTTTCATTAAATACATTTGAAGTTTTTCTATTGGCAGATGATTTATTGTGTGTTGATGTTGGTAAATGTTCAAAAGCTTATGTTCAATTATTTACACCCGATCCGATATATAAGCCTATAATAGAATTAGACGAATTAGAAACAGTAACTGATATTGCTTATTATGGAAAAATCCTTCTATCTAAGGTTCAAGAAGGAGATTATGTATTTTCTGTTGTTAATCTTCGTGATAAATTTGATAATATACCTTCAAGTTATCCTTCTGATACAATAACTCTGAATTACTTATCTCCACAATCTCTTATTTCACTTTATGAAGGTTCTCTTAAAATAAAGAATAATGAGAATTTTGAATATCCTATTGTTATTAAGAAATCAAATGAGGGTTTCTATATATTTTCTAGTACTAAATTTGATGGTTATGTTTATATTAGAGGTTTTGATAATCAAGTGATTTATTATGAAAATCAACCTCTGACTACTTATTATGAGAATGGTTATTTAATGGCAAAATTTGTAGGAAATGGTTATTATAAAGTATCCACGGGAAAGCCCATTTATGTATTTTCATTTAAAGTTGAAAATAGAAATCTGCTTCTTACATTACCATCTGAAGGAACTGTAAAAATTAGAATATTTGATATTAGTGGTAGGGTTCTATATGATGCTAATAAGCATTTTACCTCTGGCTTGAGTGTTATTGAGCTTCCTCTTAAAAAAGGTTTATATATCTTTGAGATTAAATACAATAATAATAAGTTTAGATTTAAGCAAGTTATAAATTAAGGAGGTTAAGGTATGAGAAGACTTATATTTATTTCATTTTTAATTTTGGGATGTTCAGCTAAGAAGACCTCATCCGAAACACCTATTACATATGATGATATTATGAATGAAGCCTGGGCAAAATATTCAATTTTTGAGTTTTCACAAGCAAGAAATTTATTCTCTCAGGCACTTTCAATAAATAGTAGGGATAGGGAAGCCTATTATGGAAATGCTTTATCTTCCGCTTCTTTATCCTTATATCAAGAAGCCTTTTCCCTTTCATCCTCTGGAATTTTCGCACAAGGAGAACCACCATTAAAGAAAGTTGTAAATAAAATCATTTTAAATGCTATGCCAGATACTATTTTAATATCTGCTCAAAAAGTTGGAAATGATAGTGTTTATTTTGGTTTTTATTATATTCAAATATCTGACACTCCAATTCTTGAAGTTTCATCTATATTTCTAAACAATTCGCTTAAATCTATTTATGGATTCAATAGAAATAAAATTATAGTGCCATTTACTCATGTTTTAGATCAAAATAGTAATGTTAAGCAAAGTGATCTTCCGAAAGCTAACGATACTATTTTATATGCTGTTTCAATACCTACTCTTAAAGATATTGATAGCTTGCTTTGGAATGTTGTTATTTTATCTTCAGGTTTGGGTTATTTAAGCGATAATTTTAATCAAGCTATGGTATATGGTTATTTAGCATATTTTACAAATCCCATAAATTCATTAAATCCAAGAATTGTAAAAAGGTTTAAAAATTCAGATAATGTTTTTAATCTTGCAAGAATTTTATATAAATTGGAGCTTTATTATAATTTAGCAAATTTACTTCATGATGTTTATCCAGATTGGCCATATAGTAGTTGGGGAAGTAATATAAAAGCTGATATATATTGGTCTTACAATAACCAAAATGCTATAAAATCAAAGTTTTATGAGTTTTTATCTACACAACCATAAAAGGAGGTAAGGAAGATGATGGAGCTGATTTTGATAAGCAAGATGGCACTTATAAAGGGTGCCAAAGTTGCTGGAAGAGCTGACCTTTCCAAACTCAATAGAATGCATGCCTATGTTGAAAGGGAAGTCTCCTACTACAATCCCAAGAATCCTGCTCAAACCTTTGCTTTTGTTGATATATACCAAGATAGCTCAGTAAATCAATATGGTTTGCTTTCAACACTCCACAAACCTGTTTATGTTTCTGCTAATGGTGATACTATCCTCTTTTGCTTTAGAAGAGTTGACCCAAGTCCTGGTTCTGGAAGGATAGGCGTTGCTTGGAGCTTTGATAGAGGTCAAACTTGGAATACTGCTGGTAATATAAATGGTAATTCAAACGGAAGATATCCAAGTGCTGTTGGATTTACATCAGATGGAACGCCTGTTTGCTCATGGCCAGAACTTGTTGGAGGCACTTGGGGTAATATGTCCATAGGGAAGGTTGGCAGTCCATCTGTTTCTACTGGCAATCTTGGAACTTATAGAAGCATAGGTTATAAAATTGCTCCAGATACATTTGCTTTTATAGGATTTACAGCAGGTACATATATAGTTTATCTTGGTTTTTATGATGCAATAAATAATGCTCTAATAGGTTCTCCTATTGCTGTTAGAGATCCGACTACTGATTTTGGTATTGCGCCTTATGCAACTGATATAAGTGGCGATTCAGTTTATGTTGTTGGTCTTGATGTTACTACTGGAAGTCCTACTGAAGATAAAGTCGGATATTTCTTAATTAGAAAAGATGGAACAACGAATCCAGATCCTTCTGTTGCTAATTTCATAGATACACTTGCTCTTTATGCCTTTACGATAGGGAGTAAAACTTTTGACGTTCTTGTAGATATAGATGTCAGATTTACATCAAATTATATTTATGTTCTCTATGCACTTCAAGAAAATCCTGTTCCATATGGCGATAACACTGTTTCACACATTTTAGTTTTACAGAAATATACAAGAACAGCTACTGGAGAAGTAGATTGGTCAGTTCCTATTTATATGTGGGTATGGGCGCCTTGGTATAATAATGGTGTTCAAGATAAATTGCCATTTGCTCATCAACCAAAACTTGCTATAAACGGCGATGATAAAATCGTTATTCTTTTTGTTCAATGGACAGATTCAACAAATTCTGGTTGTGGAACAAATTATGTAGGTAATGCTCCAAAGGATATATTCTATATCGCAAGTGCTAATGGTGGTGTGAATTGGGGTCTTAGGAAAGTCAATTGGAATAATAATCCAAGTAAGCTTGAAGATTTTGTATGGCCTGCAAGAGTTGGTGAAAGAGACCTTTCAATAACTGACCAGGATTCGCTAATTATTGCCTATTTAACACCAACGGATGGCTCTACTGATATTCACTGTAATGCTTTAAGTGCTGGTAGTACTACTGGCTCTTACAATTGGTTAGCTAAGGAAGGCATTTCTTATAATAATGGTGATTTTGAAGATAGCTTAATTGTTGTAGATGTTTCTGAATTTTCAAAGAATTCTAATTATTCTATAATTGGCTTGAAAGGTCAGATTAAGGTTAAGACAGCAGATAAAAATGCTGTTGTATCACTATATAATGTAAATGGCTCACTAATTGAAAGGAAAGTTGGAGATAACATCATATTTAAGGTTAATAGAGGTGTTTATATTGTTAGAATAAATAAAGAAAATTATAAAGTTGTTGTTCAATAATTCTTATTTAGCCCCCTTTTGGGGGCTTTTAAGATATGAAAAAAGTTGGTATTTTAGCAATTCAAGGTGATTTTTACGAGCATAAATTAGTTTTAGAAAAATTAGATACTCCTTATAAGTTTGTTAAAAATAAGGAAGATTTTAAAGATATTTATGGACTTATTATCCCAGGTGGAGAATCTACAACATTAAGGAAAATTATTAAAAGTAATAACTTGGAAGATGAAATTTTAAAATGGAAGGAAGAAGAAAAACCTACACTTGGAACATGTGCGGGGATTATTATAATGTCAAAGAAAATTTTAAATGATGAGGAGGGTAGAGGTTTTGGTTTTTTAGATATTGAAATTGAAAGAAATGCTTATGGAAGACAAAAGGAAAGTTTTATAGCAGAAGTTGAGTATTCATTTGGTTATAAATCAAAAGTTGCTTTTATCAGAGCACCAATTATTAGAAAAATAAATAAAGGAGAAGTTATTGCTAAATTAGGTGATGAAATTGTAGGTATTAAAGATAAGAATTTTATAGGAATAACATTCCATCCAGAAATTACTTTTGATACGAAACTTCATGAATTCTTTTTGAAATTATTATGATTAGACTTATAAATGTATCAAAAAGCTATGGAAGTAAAAAGGTTCTTGAAGATGTTAATTTCCAAGTAAATAAGGGTGATTTTGTGTTTATAGTTGGTGAAAGTGGTATAGGTAAAACCACTTTACTTAAACATTTATATATTGATGAGTTTGCTGATAGTGGAGAAGTTTATATATTTGACAGATTAGTTCATAAGAAGATGAAAATTAAAGAAATTCAAGATTTAAGACTTAAAATTGCTGTTATTTTTCAAGATTATAAAATTTTAAGCGATAGAACAGTTTATGAAAATGTTATTTTTCCATTAAAATATATGGGACTTTCAAAAAAATTATGTGAGGATAGAGTTGAATTTGCTTTAAAATTTACAAAATTAAGTAATATAAAAAATGATTATCCATATTATCTTTCAGGGGGTGAGCAACAAAGGATAGCGATAGCAAGAGCAATAGCGAGACAACCTGAAATTCTAATAGCAGATGAGCCTACGGGAAATCTTGATTTATCAACTTCTATTGAAATTCTTAAAATTTTAATTGAATTGAATTTTCAAGGTATGACAATTATCATGGCAACACATAATCTTGAATTATTAAACTACGCTAAAAATGCCAAAGTTTATAAAATAGAAAATTATAATTTAAAGCCTTTTGATTGGAATTTTAATTAATTTTTCTCCATTTTTCTTAAATTTTAATTTAATTTCAATTGTATCATTTTCATTTAGGTCTTTCTTTAAGTTTATTAACATTATATGATAAGAAAGCGGTTTTAATTCAAAATTATTTTTTATTTCAATAAAATCAATTCTTCGCATATTAAGTCTCTCTCCTTCTTTAAATGTTTGATGGATTTCACTAATTTCTGAGCAATCACAATAAACTTCATATAATGTATCTGTTTGTCCATAATTTCTAATTTTCATAAAAACTGCACTTGCTCCTCCCTTTATTCCAATTCTTCCATAAGCATTTGTAATTTCAATCCCTTCTTTTTTTGAGCAAGAAATAAGAAAAAAGATAATTAGTAGTTTTTTCAAGGTTGAAATTTTAAAGTCCATGAAATAATAGTGCTTAAAATAGAAAATACAATAACTGCCAAAAGACCATTTAGAAATCCATTTATTTGAAACCCAGGAACAATTAAACTTGTTATATAAAACAAAAACAGATTTACAAAAAATATCCAAATTCCAAGTGTTAAAATAGTTAAAGGAAAGGTTAAAATCAGAATAATAGGCTTTATTAAGGCATTCAAAATTCCTATAATGATTGTTGAAATAATTAGAGAAGAAGGAGAGGAAAATTTTATCCAAGGTGTAATATAAGAAATAATCCACAAACTAACACCATATATGATAAGCCTTATTAAAAATTCAGACACAGTTATTGTCCTTCAAGTTCCTTTATAATTCTAAATTCAACTCTCCTGTTTAATTGATGTTCTCTTTCGGTTTTGGCACCTTTAATAACTGGTTGTGTCCATCCATAACCTTTTGGAATTAATCTATTTGGATTTATTCCTTTCTTAACAAGATAATCAACAACCGCATTTGCTCTTGCTTGTGTAAGTCTTATATTATATTCATAGCCACCTCTTTCATCAGCATGTCCAGCAACCTCAACAACAATTGTTGGATTTTCCGCTAAGAATTGATATATTGAATCAAGAACAGGATAAGATTCTTTCCTTATCGTTGCTTTATTAAAGTCAAAATATATATTCCTAAATGTAAATACTTGTCCAACTTTCGTTAATAAGAAATCCCTTCTATATCTATCACCATTATTTAAGCTAATATCAGCAATTCTTGGAGCATAATTTTTAGCCCTTACTTCAAAAATATAATTTCCAGCATCAAGTTTAACATAATAACTATCTCCTTCAATTGTTTTTATTAGGTTATTGTCTTTCTTTATATCAATTTTAGCATTTACTCTAAATCCTTTTTCAGCATCAAGAACAAGACCATAAATAATAGCAAATTTTGACGTTAATGGAATTACAATTTTATTTCTTGAATTTTTCTCAATTTGTACAAAATCTGAATTTGGTAAATAATCATCTCTTTGAGCCAATATCTTATAAAGACCCTTACTAATTGAAGTTTCATATTTTCCGCTATTATCAGTTATTGCTCTTGAAATTGTATCATTTTTCTCTGAAATTATAGAAATTTGAACATTACTTAAATGCTCATTCGTAGTTCTATCAATAACTTCAACCAATAAATAACCAACATCCTTACTTAAATAAACTTCTTTCGTTAAATCAACCCCACCTTTCATTTCAAATAAATCAACATATTGAGAATAATTTTCTTTACTTACAAGTAATTTATAATTTCCATCTTCAAGCTCAATTTTTAAATTATCAGTTAAAGCTTCCTTTATTAAACTATCATTTCTAAATAATTTTATATTTCCGCTTAATGGCTGTTTTGTTTCACTATCAAAAACCTTAACTACTAAATTAGCAAATTTTGGCTTCATTAAAATTACTTTATTTATACTATCACCAATTTTAACACTTAAAACATCATAATAGTCTTTATATCTATCTTTAAAAGCCATTATTTTAGCATCACCTTCTTTGGCAAAAAGCTTTAAAATTCCACCATTATAATTATAACTGCTATCATTTAAAACAACCTTAACATCTTTAAGTGTATCTTTTGTTATACTATCAAGAACAACAATGTTTATCAATCCACCTGCAGGCATAAGTTTTATAATTTTATCATTTACAATTTTTGGAATAACTTCTACTGAATCAAATTTCGTAATGTAATTTCTTGCTGAAACTTCTAACTTATATTTATTAGGAGACAAATTAACAACAGAAAGACCTTCATAATTTGTAAATAATTTTCTAATTGTTCTTGAGCCTTCATTTATATTAATTTCAGCATTAGCAATAACTCTATTCGTTAATGAATCAATAACTTTTATTTGAAGTTTTCCTTTTAATGGAGATTGAAAAGCACTTTCTAAGTATAATCTATGACCTTTCGCAGAATAGCTAAAACCTCTTGACCAATCCCAACCACCTTTCAAAACCCAATAATTGAAATCAAGACCACCATTAAGTCCAAATTCAAATTTTTCTCTTCCACCGATAGATATATAAAATCCAATTGGTAAGAACTTTAAAACTTTATAAAAAGCACTTGCTAAAAATTTGGGTTTTTTAGTAGATATAAAACTTTCACTAAAACCTTGAATATAACTAAAATTAAAACCATATTTATTAGTTAAATCTCTATAACCAAAATCCAACGATAAAATTGGTGGAAGCCTATAATTTTTTGAAACATTTCTTGAATAACTATAATCATTTAAAAGAAGTTTTCTTGATGTGTCAGAGAAGAGAATTCTTAAAACATTTACACTATCTAAATTACCAATTAATGTTAATTCAAATGCTTCTTCTGGTGTTAAATACAATAATAAGCTATCAATTTTTGTAAATTCAGCAGTCGTATCAGAGGTTTTATGATAATAACCCCTAATAATCCATACACTATCTCTAAAATCTGGCTTATAAAATGGAAATTTCCAAGTATTTGAGAAGTTTAAAGAAGATAATAAATTTCTTACATTAAATCCAACAAACCATCCTTTACCTCTTGGCTCATATAGAAAACCAAAATCAGCAGATATTCCATCACCCCCTGCATAATAATTTAATTTCAAAGTATCAAGTGATGAAATATAATTTTTATTGTTATCTAAATTAACATTTGAAAGAATTTCTAAATAAGGTGTTGTTTGAATGTAATTTAATCTTAATCCAAAAATAAGGTCTTTATATCTATAAGCATAACCTAAAAAGTATTGAATATAATTTAACATTTGTCCTTTTTCTATTGATAAATCATAATTTTTATTAACTTCATTATTACCAAAAAGAATAAATGAAATCAAATCATTCTTTTTTGTTGAGAGATAAGAACCACCAGAATTTTCAATACCAAGATAAAACCCTTTATAATTTAAAAAAATTGAGGCATCAGCAAAACCCCATATAAAATAATTTCTTCCATCTATTTGGGATAATAAATAATTCTTATCATCATCAGTTATAAAGCTATTAACATAAGCATTATATATATTTAAATTTATCCAATTATTTGTAATTTGAGCTTTAAGATATGGTATTGAAAAATAAAAATTCGGATAATATAAAAGTCCAGGATAAGCAGGATTAAAATAACTCAATATAAATAACATATTTCACCTCCCCTGATTTACACCAATTATTGCCTTTATATCACCCCAAATTTCAAGCGAATCTTTGCTTCTTATATAAGCTTTTTCAGGATAATTAGTATATATAGGAGCAATACCGAAAAGCGAAAACTTCAATTTTCCTCTTCTTTGATTATAAAAATTTAACTGATTTGTGTCCAATTCAATAATAATCGTATCATAAATATAACCTGTTGAATAACCTGTTAATGGATCTTTTGGAGCACTTTTGAAATACTCATTAGTAATAAATATAGAATCATTAGAAGTAGTATCTTTAAGCCATACATTTGATAGAATTTTCACAGGCAGTGAATGTCTTGTGTATAACTCAACCCATAGCTTCTTAACTTTAAATCCAAGTGTTTCATTTGGTATTGGTTGATTTTGCTCAAATTCTTGAAGTTTATAAGCAATTACAGTATCATAAGCTTCAAAGTGGGGAGGAACCCAAAGCTGACCAATTGAGCTATCAAGAATAGCAAATAAACTTGGATTTGTTGAAGATTTTGCTATAAAGTCCATATAGACAGTTGTTGTTTCCGCTTTTATTGTAAAACCATCTTTCTCATAAATATAAGGATTCGTTCTATAATCACCAGGGGGTATTGTTATATTTGATATAATATAGCTTTGAGATTGATTTGTTTCTTTGTAAAGTATTGTTAATTTCAAATAACCATATATATAATCATTTAGGACATTTCTAAAATAAAATATTATTCTTGCTTTACAATCATTAATATAAACCTTATCATAACCTCTTATAATTTCTTTTGGTCTATTAAAGTTTATAACAAATAATGAAGTTATAGTATCCGTTGGAAGATTAATAGTATCGTTGTACCTCTTATCTTCTTCTATCCAATAAAATAAATTATCATCAATACGAACAATTTTAAATGAATCTTTACCTGCTGACCTTCTTGCTATATCATAAGCAGAGGAAATAGAATCGCCAATCGGAAATCTTGGATAAACATCCCAACTTGGACCACTTTCTGGCTTCTTTACATTACAAGCCATTATCGTTAAAAATATAAAAAATTTTTTCATATTCTTTTTAATAAAAAACCTTTTAAGTACAGACTTTCCGAAAATTTTAAAGCCCAAGGATGGTCTTTTGATTGATAAAGGCTTTCTAATATAATAAAGTTATTTTTTGATGCCTTTTTAATGCTTTCAATCAAATGCTCAGCAGTTATATAAAATGAGCAACTAAATGTTGCCAAATATCCATTTTCATTTAATAAATTTATTGCTAATTTATGTAATCTATCATAAGCTTTTAGAGCGTTTTCAAGTTTTTGCTTACTCTTTGTGAAAGCAGGAGGGTCAAGAACAATAAAATCAAATTTTTTATTACAATTTTTCAAATAATCAAATACATCGGAACAAACAATTTCATAACTTCCATTAATTTCATTTAATGTTAAATTCTCTTTTAATATATTTAAAGCATTTTCAGAAATATCTAAAAATACAACATTAACTTTCTTCTTTAAAAAATGTAATCCAAACCCCCCAACATAACAAAAGGCGTCAAGAATTTCAAAATTATCTTGAATATAATTAGATAATTTCAGATAGTTTTCAGATTGGTCCAAAAATAAAGAAGTTTTCTGACCAATGAAAAATTTAAAGTTTATATTGTTGATTTTTATAATGTAGTTTTCTGGAATTTCTCCATAGTGAAGTTTATTTATATATGGAAGTCCTTCAAGTTTTCTTAAATGACCCGTGCTTTTTTCATAAATGAATAATGGATTGAAAGTTTCAATTAGTGCCTTAATAATAAGTTGTTTTCTAATTTCAATACCAATTGAGAAAACTTGAAAAACAAATCCATCTTTATATTTATCAATAATTAATCCAGGCATAAAATCAACTTCTGAATAAACTAATCTAAATGTTTCATTAAAACCTAAATGTTTTCTATAATTATAAGCTCTCAAAAGTGCCTTTTTAATATATTCATAATCAAAATCTTCTTCTTTAAATGAGAAAATTCGTAATGCTATTCTTGAATGTGGATTATAAAATGCTGAGCCTATAAACTTACCACTTTTATGATAAACATAAACAACATCTCCCGGACCAGGACCACCTTCTCTTGAAATTATTAAATCATCATAAACAATAGAATATTCAGGAAATGATTTTATATAAACTTTTTTCAAACTTTGAAAATTTTAAATCCTGCGAGAAAGCATCATAATAAAAATTGGTGTTCCAATTATTGAAGTTATTATTCCTATTGGCAAAGATAAATTGAAAAACTTAAAAATCAATACTGAAAAAATAATAAAAGATATAGAAAGTCCAATACAATCAATTATAACAAAGGCATAATTATCACCATTTAGCATTTTTGAAATATGAGGAATGATTAAACCTATAAAACCGATAATTCCAGAAAAATAAACACTAATTGAAGTTAAAATAAAGCTTATTATCAAGAAAATTCTCTTATATTTTTTTACATCAAATCCAAAGCTTAATGCTTCCTCATCTGAAAGCGATAATAATAAAAGTTTTTTGCGATTTAAAAATAACCAAAAAGAAATTAAAATAACAACAATAAAACAAAAATACAAAAATATAACCTCTGAATTTCTTAAAATTCTATCAACATTTCCCCAAAGAATAAAAATTGTTTTAAATATATCTTGTTTTGAGATTGCCATTAAAAAACTTATTAGACTTGAAGATAACATATTAATTGACAAACCTATTAGGATAATTTTAAGAGAGTTTTCATAATTTAAAATGATAGCGAAAAAGCAGATAATAACAAGAGCTAACATAAGTAAATTTGATAAAATAACATTTAAATTTAAAATAATTGATAGGACAAAGCCAAGGGCAGATATTGAAGATATACCAAGAATATAAGGCTCAACAAGTGGATTTTTTAATAAATTCTGTAAAATTAAACCTGAAATTGATAACGATATGCCAGTAATTAAAATTATCATTAGTTTATGAATTGAAAAAAATAAAAGCGAAAAATCAGTTTTTAAAAAATAAATGAGTAATGAAAAAATGAAAAAAATTATTGAAGTTGGGAACATTAATTAACATTAAATTTTAAACCTACTTTAAAATTTGAAAAATTAAATGAAAGTCCTTCACATTACAAATATAAAAGGCGGAGGAATAGGAGCATTCTTAAAAATTCTTGAAAAAAGAGGTGAAGTAATTTGGGAAATGAAAAAACAGAAAGAACCACCTTTAAGTATAAATGAGGTTGATATTATAATTCTGTATGGCTATATTCCTAATTTTGACTTCAATCCCTTTAAAAATAAGTTGAAAATTTATTATTTTCAAGGTTTAAGGGAAATTTCAAGAAGAATGATTTTAAATAAATTTGAATTTAATCCATATCATATCTTAAAACTTATAAAATTTAAAAATTGGATTAAAAATTTTGACTATTTTATAAGTGTTTCGTTTTCTATGAGTAATATGGCGAAAAAATTTTATAATGCTAATAGCTTTGTTTTACATAATCCTATGGACTTTGAATTATTGCCAAAAATAGAAAGAAGTAAAAGTAATAATGTTTTACTTTGGATTGGAAGAAATGCTTGGATTAAAGGACTAAATAGATTTTTAGAACTTTTAAATTTATTGCCTGAATATGAGGGTTGGATTTTAGGTGTTGAAGGGAAAAACTATAATAATGTTAAATTTTTTGGATATGTTAATAATGTTTATGATTTTATAAATAGGGCAAAAGCGGTAATAATCACGAGTTATTATGAATCATTCTCTTATGTTTGTTTAGAATCGCTTTATTATGGTGTTCCTGTTTTAAGTTTAAAAAGTGCTGGCGGAGCTTTTGAGATTTTACAACTATTTAATAAATATGAGTGGTGCTTTGATAATATAGAAGAAATGGCAAATTATATAAGAAATTTTGAAATTGAAGATTTTAGAGAAAATGAGCAGTTTGTAAATTTTTTTAGTTTTGAGAGATTTTATGAGAAATTCCAAAAGATTTTACAATTTTTAATAAAATTAAAAAAATTATCAAAATAAAAATCCACAATTCTCCAATATAAGAATATAATGTTTTATAGCTATTAGTTGGAACTTTCTCAATTAAATATCCCATCTTGAATAAATCTATTTTTTTAATAGTTTCGCCCTTATCATTTATTATAGCAGAAATACCTGTTTTAGCACTTCTTACAATATACTTACCTGTTTCTATTGCTCTTAATTTTGAAAATAAATAATGCTCTTTTGGTCCAATTGAAGGACCAAACCATCCATCATTAGTTATAACAAAAAGCACATTAGCTCCATTTCTAATTAAGTTTCTTGAAATTTCAGGAAATATGCTCTCATAACATATCATAACACCAATTTTTTGTTCTTTAAAACTTATAGGTTTAAAAAATTTTCCTTTCTTGTAATTTCCCTGTCCTAAATCTAAATTTTTTATAAAACTTGGAAGATATTCATAAAATGGTAAATTTTCACCAAAAGGAACAATATGAACTTTATCGTAAAAATCAATAATTTTTCCACTCGTATCAATTAGTAATGCAGTATTATAATAATTACCATCTTCTTCACGAGCGCTTCCCATTAAAATTGGTTTTCTTGTTTCTTTTAAAATTTTATTAACAAGCTCAAAATTCCAATAATTTTGAGGATAAATGCCAGGTATTGCTGATTCTGATAAAACTAAAATATCGTAGTTTTTATCTTTTATAGAATCTAATAAAATTGAAAAAGCTTCTCTTGTTTCTTTCCATTCCATAGGGTCATAAGCATATCTTGGAAGAACATTTGGTTGAATAATGGCAACTCTTAAATAATTATTTTCTTTTATTTTAAAATTTTTCCAAAAAATTCCAAAAATTACTATAAATAATACAAAAAATGAATATGGCAATATATTAATTCTTCTTTCAATTGAAAGATAAAGTGCATAATTAAATGTAATAAGTGAAAATGTTATAAAATGAGGACCAAGAATTGAGCTAATTTGAGCATATATTAAAAAGCCAAGTGATGAATAGTAGTAATTTGCCCAAGGAAGTGATAAATCAAATAACCAATAGGAAATAATCCATTCATAAATTGTAAAAGATAAACCAAAAACAATAGGATTTTTTGAATTCCTAAATAATAAAAACCAAATACAAAATAAAATTGTTCTTAAAATTATCATAAAACTGACACCAATTATTAGTAAAATTCCAAGACTTTTACCAACATCTAAATTATACAACCAATTTAAATGAATGAAAAAAAATGGAAATGTATAAAGAAAAGAAATAAGAAATGTTTTTTTATTATTAGAATTTTTAGTTATTATTAAAAGTGGAACAAAAGCAAATAAACTTGCAGGGAAAAAATAAAAAGGATATTGAGTTAAAATTAAAGAAAAACTTCCAAAAAGAAATAAAAGAAATGTTTTCATTTTTTTTATTTTTTATGACATTTTTTTCATTATTTCAATTTC
>JAVVGK010000004.1:0-34105 GCA_032249175.1 Candidatus Hydrothermia bacterium
TAAAAGATTAAGAATTATTTACACTGAATATTTTAAAGCCGAAGGATTAATTTCAGGACAACGCACTTTAAAATTTTCAGCTATGCTTTATGAATATGTTAATGCTCGTGTTAGTAGCAGAAGCTCAAAATTACTACCTTTGAATATATTTAATGAGCTTTTAACCTACAAATCATTAAAAAATTTAATTGATTATTTGAAGGGAACATGGTATAATGAATATATTTCAAGAATGAAAAACGAAAATCTTGATAGTTTTTTAGATGTTCTTAAAGAGGCATTTTCTGATGAAATTGAAAAAGTAGTTAGATTTTCAGGAAAAGAAATTGGAAGAATTTTAAAAGCTTATCTTTCAAGGTGGGATTTATATAATATACTAACAATTATAAGAGGTAAATTTAGCAAATTTAAAAATGAAGAGATATTAGAAGGCATTATGCCATTTGGAAGTATAACAAAATTAGAAATAAATGAATTATTAAATGTTAATGAAGCTTATGAAGTTTTAGATAAACTTGCTTCAATGGGAATAAAATTACCATTTGAAATAAACACACAATTAAATAAATTGTTAAGGGAAGGTGATTTAAGAAGTGCAGAATTTTATCTTTATAAAGAATTTTATAGAAAAGTTTTATTATCACTTTCAGATGTGGAAGGCATTGAGCCTCTTAAAAAAATTATTGGTTTTCACATTGATTTAAGAAATATTATTTCCATATTGCTGTTATTAAGTGAAGGTGTAAAAATTCCTAAAATTGAATTCATAGGGGGTGGAAATTTAAAAAGAGAAGACTTAGAAAAATTAGCCAATTCTGAAAATTATGAAGAAGCTTTAAATTTCCTTAAAGGAACAATTTATGGAGAAATTATAAAGGATGAAAAGGATTTAGTAAAAATTGAAAGGAAAATAGAAAGCTATATTTATAAATATACTTATCATCTAAAAAATTCAAATTTCTTAGATATTGGACCAATTCTTTCATATGTTTCAAGATTAGAAGTAGAAATAATGAATTTAAGAATTATTGCTATTTCCATAGAAAGAGAAATTCCAAGAGATGAAACAGAAAATTATTTAATTTGGTTGGTTTAATTGCGAATCCAAAAGCGGGAAATGGGAAAGCAGTTGAAATTTTATCAAAGTTTGAAAAATTATTATTAAAAAATAAACTTGAGCATGTCCTTGTATTTACAAAAGAAAATTTAGATAAGGTTATAAATGAATTTGAAGAAAATAATATAAAACACTTAATTGTTTTTGGAGGGGATGGAACAGTTAATAGTGTTGCCAAAAGAATTCTATATAAAGATATTGGATTAGTTGTTATACCTGGAGGAAGTGGTAATGATTTTTCAAAAAGTAATTGGAAAGATATAGAATTTCAAAAACTTATTTTTTCATTAAAGGAAAATAAAATATATTATGATTTTGTTGATGTAGGATATATTAAAGAGTTAGATATTTATTTTTTCAATTCTTTTGGCATAGGAATAGCGGGAAATGTTGCGAAAAATGTTAAGTTTTTCAAAAATTACAAAATCTCAACAATTAAAAGTTTAGCTTTTGATTACAAAACTTTTAAAATAAGAGTAAATGAGATATATGAGGGAAAAGCAATTTCTTTTCATATTGGAATAAATAAAATTGAAGGACATGGTATTAAGATGTTTCCAAATGCCCAAAATAACGATAATTTATTAGATTTTGTAATTTTTAAAAATGTTCCTTATTTTCAAACATTTATTAAAATTTTAAAAGTCTTAAAAGGAAATCACATTTTTGATAAATATGTCATCTATAATCAATTTAGTGAAATTTACTTTGAAATAGACAAAGAAATTTACGGACATTACGATGGAGAAGTTTTTAAAATAGGCAAAGGAAGTTATAGTGTTATTTGTTTAAATAAAGCCCTTAAAATTATAAAATGGAATTGATTCTTATAATTATTATTTTCTTAACTTTAAGCTTAGCCTTTTATTTTTTAAAACTTCCCTTAATTTTAGCCTATATTCTCGCAGGTGCTTTTTCCTACAAGTTTTTTCAGTTTCATAATGAAATTGTTGAGATAATTAACAATTTGGCAATATCAATAGTTTTGTTTTTTATTGGTTTTGAATTCTCATATAGTAAAATAAAAAATTACATAAAGTATGGGATTCTTAACTTCACAATAGCACTTTTAGTTATTACTTCTTTTGGATTTACCTTTTCATACTATATTTCAAAAAATATCATTGATAGTCTTATTTTTTCATTTCTTATATTTCCAAGTTCATCAATAATAATTATAAGAATTCTCCAAAAAACAAATAGATTAGCAAATCTTGAAGTTCCACTAATCATCATCTTTCTTGTTTTTGAAGATATTATTATTCCGTTATTTATGGGAATTTTAATTAGTAAGTCATTTTTTTCAATATTTTACATTCCAATTATGATTATCTCAATTTTTGTAAATTTGAAATTTAGAACAAAAATAAAAAAATTATTGGGATTTTTTATAAATTTGGATAGGGAGCTTTTTATTATTTTGTTATTCTCAATTATTTTTTTTGCTAATTTTCTTTTAAATTCGCCAATTGGTTCTTTCTTTTTGGGAATAATTGTTTCTGAAACTTATGAGGATTACTTTGAAAATGAGCTTTCAATACTTAGGGAAATTATCCTTATTATTTTCTTTTTTGTTTTCGGAAATTACTTGTCATCATTTTTTAAATTCTTTGAAATTAAAAGCATTATTATTGGATTTGTTTTATTTATCATCATAACGATTTTTAAATCTATTTATTTTTTTCATTTTAATGATTTTAAGACATTTATTAGGTCATCCCTTACAATAATTCCAAAAGGTGAATTTTCAATATATTTAGCTTACTTTTTCTCAAATTACGAGCTAAAAACCATATCTCTTTCCTTTATAGTTATATCAATCATTTTAGGCTCAATAATATCTTTTTATTCAAAAAACATAAAATGAAAGGAATAGTGTTAAGTGCTTGATTATAAATAGTTTAAGAAAAATTTTTTGGAACTAATGACTTATGAAAATTTTAGGAAATTATGGGTTTTATTGGGAGTTCATCTAAGGGGGCGAAAGTAAGTCGAAGGCTTTAATATAGGGTGAGCGGGGAAAATATAATAAAATAAATGTTTCCAAAATTATTAGACAAGATAAAAGGTCAAAATTAACATGCTTTAAAATTTTAATATGATAATTCTTCTACTCTTAAGTCAGGGTCTAAATGAACAAAGACTTATAAGGATTGAAGATAGAATAAATACTCTTGAAACAAGAGTAGCAAGAATTGAAGAAAGGTTAAGCGGTATTGAAAAAAGAATAGATGACACTAATAAAAGAATAGATGATACTAATAGGAGAATAGATGACACTAACAAGAGAATAGAAGATTTAAGAAATGATTTAAGAAATCAAATGATATTTTTTGGAACTTTATTTGTAGGGATTTTAACTGTTTTAATTACATTTTTGATTTCATGGCTAAATTTTGTAAAAGATTACAAAGAAAAGAAAGCGGATAAAGAATTGGTTGTTAAGCTTGAAGAAAAATTTAAGAATTTAGAGGATGAAAACAAGAGATTAAGAAATCAAAATCAAGCGTTAATTTTTATAATTGAGAAAATTGTAAATGGAGCAAGTAAAGAAGAAATAAAGTCTGAAATTGAGTTAATTAAAAAACTCTAAAATTTGCTTTGTCCAATAAATGATGTTAAGTGATTGAAAATCAATAAGTTATGAAAACCTATTTGAAATTATTGCCAAACCCCCCAAAGCCGAAGGCTTATTTTTAGGATGGGCAAAATATAGTAAAATAGATAATTTTAAAATTACTGTACAATGCATTTCTCCAATCCTTTAAAATTATAAAATATGCTTTTATTAACTTTAACATTTGAAAGAATACTTGTTCCTATGGATGAAACTCAAACAAACCATTTAAAAGCCTATGGTCTTGCTTATTGGTCAGTAAAAAATGGCTTTAAAACATGGTGGATATTGAATTATAGAGGGGGAAGTTTTATGATGGAATTTAATAAAGATATTTTAGTTAAGGCAAGTAAAATGGGTGTTTATGTTGAAAATTTAAATCAAAGTGAAGTTTCAGAAATTTATTCAATCGTTGAGAAGAAAAATATGGAAATTGTTGAGCTTGTTAGAGCGCCAAAAGTTGCTGTTTATGCACCACCTTATAATAGACCATGGGATGACGCAGTAGAACTTGCTCTAAATTATGCTGAAATTCCTTATGATAGGATTTGGGATGAAGAAATTTTAAATGGAAAAGTTATGGAATACGATTGGCTCCACTTACATCACGAGGACTTTACAGGAATGCTTGGAAAATTTTGGGCAAGTTATCAATTTACTGATTGGTATCAAAATATGGAAAAAATAAATTTACAAATGGCAAAAAAATTAGGTTTTAAAGATATTCCTTCACTAAAAAAAGCAGTAGCAAAAAAAATTAGGGATTTTGTTGCAAGTGGAAAGTTTCTCTTTGCTATGTGCGCTGCTCCAATTACATTAGATATAGCATTAGCAAGTCAAAATGTTGATATTGCAGATGTTCCTTTTGATGGAACACCACCTGAACCAAACTATAATAATAAATTAGACTATTCACAAACATTCGCTTTTAAAGATTTTAAAGTTATTTCTGACCCTTACATTTACGAGCATTCTGATATTGATATAACAAGAGAAGCAGCTTTAAGAGGTCCAGATAGTTATTTTGAATTATTTGAATTTTCTGCTAAATTTGATATAATACCTACAATTCTAACCCAAGACCATACATCAACCATAAAGGAATTTCTTGGACAAGATACAGGATTTAAAAGGGATAAAATTAAGGATAATGTTATAATTCTTGCTGATGTTCCAGGAACTGATGAGGTTAAGTACATTTATGGAACTTACGGAAAGGGATTCTTTTCATTTCTTGGAGGACATGACCCGGAGGATTATCAGCACTTTGTAGGAGAGCCACCAACTGACTTATCAAAGTTCCCCAATTCACCAGGTTATAGATTAATTTTAAATAATGTTTTGCTTCCTTCAACAAAAAGAAAACCTTTAAAAACATGAAAATTGTATCATTTGATTGTTATGGAACACTTGTGGATTGGGAAAAGGGTATAATAAGCTCTTTAAGAACAATTTTTGAAAAATATGAGGTTGATATAACAGATGAAGAAATACTTGAAATTTATTCAATTATTGAAAGTAGGCTTGAAAAAAATTACATACCTTACAAAGAGATTTTAAAAAAAATTGTTATAAAATTTTCGGATTACTTTGACTTTGACCTTGAAAGGGGCGAAGAAAATGCCTTATTAAATAATTGGGCTAATTTTGAATTATTTGAAGATGTTAACGAAACTCTTAAAGAAATTAAAAAAAGAGGATATAAAATTGCTATTATTTCAAATGTAGATAATGACTTATTTGAATTAACAAAGAAGAAATTTGAATTTGAAATTGATTACATTATAACTTCTGAAATGGTTAAAGCTTATAAGCCATCAAAAATTGTATTTGAATATGCTTTAAAAGTTTTTAACTCAAATAAGGATGAAATTTTACATACCGCTCAAAGTTATTATCATGATATTATTCCTGCTAAGGAATTAGGAATTAAAACTGCTCATATAAAGAGAAGAGGATTTGGAGCAACGCCAAGAGTTGAAATTGTTAATTCTGATTATGAATTTGAAAATTTAAGGGAAATGCTTTCTATTTTATAAATAACTTCTAAAATAAAGCTTTTGTCCAAATCTATCAATTACAATATCAATATATCTTTTTGATTTTACTATTTCAAAAGCCTTATCAAAGTCACTCTTATTATTTATTTCAATACCATTCATTCTTAAAATAACATCACCTTTATTTATTCCAATATATTCAGCTAATGTATTTTGAAAAACTTCAAGAACTAAAATGCCTTTTGTAGTTTTTAATGAAAATTTTTTTGCTATTAACGGATTATTTATTGTCCATTTTATTCCAAAATCACTCTTATATTCCTCATATTTTATTTCTTTCGGTTTTATTTCAAAACTATAAATTTTCCCATTCCTAAATAATTCAATTTTTAAAATATCATCAGGAACTAAAAAATATGTCAAATTATGCCAATCACCGACATTCTTAATTTCCTTTCCATTTACTTTAAGAATAATATCCCCTTCTTTAATCTGACTATCATAAGAACCACTAACTAAAACACCTAAATTACCACTATAACCAAGTGCTTTTTTTATTTCATTAGTCAGTGGCTGAACATCAATTGAAATAAAAGCTTCTCTCAATTTACCAAATTTTATAACTTCATTAAAAAATTTCTTAACAGTATTTATTGGAATAGCAAAACCTATACCTTCAAACCCTCCTGATTGTGAAAAAATAAATGTATTCACCCCAATAACCTCACCTTTTACATTAACTAATGCTCCACCACTATTTCCAGGATTAATTGCAGCATCTGTCTGGATCATATTCCTATATTCCCTATCCCCTTTACCCTTAACTGATCTTCCAATAGCACTTATAATACCAGCAGTAATAGTTGGCTCTGTATTTTCCAAATAAAATGCAAGTGGATTACCAATCGCAATAGCCCACTCTCCTACCATCAAATCATCTGAATTGCCAAGTTTAGCATATGGAAAATCTTTTCTATTTGAATTAATTTTAAGTAAAGCTAAATCTAATTTAGCATCTTTATAAATTAACTTTGCACTATATTGCTTTGCATCAGGAAATGTTATTAGAATTGAATCTGGACTATTACCGATAACATGCTCATTTGTTATAACATAACCATCAGATGTGATAACAATCCCAGAGCCAAGCGATTGAACTGTTCTTATACTATAACTTGGGGGAATAATTTCCTTCCAAAAAGGATCTAAAAATGGAGGATATTCTTCTACAACTTCTTTTGTCAAAACTGTTATAGAAACAATACTTGGTGCCGCTAATTGACTTGCATAAACAATAGCATTTGCCCTTGTGCTATCTATATTTTTATTTAGAAGAAATCTATCATTTTCTGATGAATAACCTTTTGAATTACAAGCAATCAAAAGTAAAAAAATTAGTTTTCTCATTCTATATATTCCTCAATAATTTGAGATTTAATATCTTCAAGAGATTTTGAGGTTTTTTTATAAATTACATTCAAAGTTCCAACCCTATAACAATTAGGACACTCAATATAAAAACTATTAAATTCCTTATTACAACTACTACATTTATAAAAATTTAAATTTTTAGAAATGTTTAAAATTTCCTTAATAATTTGCTCATCCTTAATAATTTCATAAACTCTTGAAAGTAATGAGATATTAGAAATGAAAATTTCTTTATTTTCATAAAAATAATCCCTTGCCTTTTCAAATTCTCCCATATTATACAAAATTCTAATATAATCTAACTTTGCTATTGGATTTTCAAGATTTTTAAGAAATTCCAAAAATTCATTATAATTTCCAAGTTCAAAATATGCCTCTTTAAGCTCATCTTTTACATAACTATATAAATTAGGAGATTTCAATAGCCCTTCCTTAAATAATTCAATAGCTCTTTGGAAATTTCCATTATAAAATTGATAGATTGCCATTCCTAAAATAGAAAATCCATCTTCATATATTTTACTTGCTTCTGCTATAAGTTTTCTACCAATTTCAAGTTCTCCATTTCTTATAGCAGATATTGAAAGCTTTGACAATATGTTTGAAAACTGCTCTTTTTCTAAATTATGTATAATTTTCTTATAATAGTAAGCTGAATTTTTGTAATCTTTAAGCTGTTCATAAAATTTAGCAATCAAAAAATAATAATTTTTATCATCAATTTTATGCTCTAATAAAAATTCCAAACCTTCTTTTATTCTATTAAGTTTTAAATACAATTCTCCAACTAAAATTACTGCTCTATTTTTAATGCTTTCATCAATATAAGCACCGACAATAAGTGATCGTGAAAGTCTTAAAGCCTTTTCAATTTTCCCAATTTCCATATATAAAAATGCTAAATGTAAGTATATGTAATACTTATCACTTATTTTGGCAGATTTAACCTCCTCTTTTAGTAAATCAATAGCAACATTAATAGGATTTTTTAGAATTTGCTCTACTTTTTTTATAATTTCTTTACTTGGTGTAAATTTTGGTGTGTAAATTTCCCTAATATAACCAAATAAGAAAAATAAAATTATTAAAAATAAGGCAATATAAATCCAAATCATGTTTCCTCCTCCATTAAAAATTTTCTTAATTCATCAAGCTCACTTTCAAGATGCTTAATTTTCCTTTCTTTATTATTAAGCTGAATTTTTGCTCTTGTAATTTCAATTAAACCAATTATTGAAGAGGAAGCAAATCCAAATATAAATGAAATTAAAATTATTACCCAAAGAGGAACGTTTTCATAAGTGCTTCCAAAGATGTGGAAATTTATTCTAATTTCACTATTTTCCAAAAGAAAGTAAAAAAGCATAGAAGATAAAATTAAAACTATTACAAAGCGAAGAAATGTCATATTTTGAAAATTTTAAAGCTTATTTTTTCAAAACACGGAAAATAGTAGGATTTTCTGTACTTTCAATAATTTCATCATCATTTATTAGTTTCTCTTCTAATTTCTCACCTTCTCTTAAACCTGTAAATATAAATTTAATATCCTTATAAGGCTCATAACCAAGCATTCTTACAATTTCTTCAATTAAATTTTTTATACAAATTGCTTCACCCATATCAAATATAAGAATATCTCCACCTTTTGAAACAATAACAGAATTTAGAGTTAAAAGTATTGCTTCTTTTGGTGTTATAAAATATCTTTTTGCGTTAGCATCCGTAATTTTAACATAACCTTTTTGAATTTGCTTTAAAATTGTTGGAATTAAACTTCCTCTTGAATTTATAACATTTCCAAATCTTACAGAAGTATAACCATTTTTAATAACATATTCTTCTGCTATCTTTTTAGTCTTTCCCATAACACTAATTGGCTCTACTGCTTTATCCGTTGAAATAAATATAAATTTTTTAATGTCTTTTAATTTTGAATAATCTACAAGCTTTTTTGTACCAATAACATTAACTTTATTTGCCATATAAGGAAATTTTTCAAGTATTGGAACATGTTTATAAGCTGCTGTATGAAAAACAATATCAAAATGTTGTTTAAAAACATCATCTAAACAATTATCATCTGTAATATCACCTAAGAATATCTCAAATCTATTATCATTTATATCGTTTTCTAATTCATATAATCTTGTTTCATCAATATCAAAACCAACAACTTTTTTTACATCAAAATTTAAAATTTCTTTTAATAAATTTGAGCCAATAGAACCTGCACATCCTGTTATCAATATACATTTTCCCTTATAAAAATCTTTCAAGCTTTCATAATTAATTTCAATCTCTCTTTTTTTAAAAATTTCAAAAATATCAACTTCAACAACATGTCTTAAATAAACTTTTTCTTCTTTTACATAAAATTTTGGAACAATTCTAATATCTCTTATACCAGTTTTAAAAGCTATTTTCTCAATTTCTCTTATTCTCTCAATGCTTGCGGAAGGCATAGCAATAATTAAAATATCAATTTTTTCTTTCAGATTTTCCAATATGCTAATATCTCCCAAAACTTTTATATTTTTATATACACTATTAAATTTATTTTTATCATCATCTAAAAATCCAACAATTTCATACAAATTTTTACTTAATATATCATCTGCTACTTGCCGACCTGCCTCTCCAAAACCATATATAATAACTCTTTTCATACCCAAGAAGTCCCAAAATTATAAAGCAAAAAATAGCTATTATCCATAAGTAAATTTCATCTAATCTATAAAATAAAATTGCAGTTGTGCTAAAAAGAGCTTGTAAAACACTAAGTATGATAATGGTTTTTATTTTTCCAAATTTACTATATAATATATGATGAAGATGTCGTTTATCAGAATAAAAAATAGGATGATTATTTAAAATTCTTCTGATTATTGTCCAAATTGTATCAAAAATTGGTATTGAAAGAATAATAACAGGGATTATTGGTGGAACTATTGAATTTTTAGATTGTGTTAGAAATACTGAAAATGAGGCTGCTAAAAATCCAAGACTTAAAGCACCAACATCTCCCATAAATGTTTTAGCATTTGGAAAATTAAAAATTAAAAAACCAAGAAGTGAAAAAACAATACACAATGAAAAACTCATTAACTCAAAATTATTTGAAATGTAAAAAAAGTAAGAGAATGTTAGAAATATAATTATACTTAAAATTGTCAAAAGACCATCAAGTCCATCAATCATATTAAAAGCATTCATAACTCCAACGAATCCAATTATGGTTATAATAAAAGAAATTGCGGGATGTAGTAAAAAATCAAAACCAATTGTTTTAACACCAAAACCTGATAAGAATATAAAGCTTGCGGAAAAGAATTCAAAAATAAATTTCTGTGAAAAATGTAAATTTATTAAATCATCTAATAAACCTTCAAAAACTATAATTAGCATAGCAATTGTAAATAAAGTAAATTTTTCAAATATGTCAGTAAAGAAAATAGCAGAAATAAAAATTGGAATTAAAAAGCCAACCCCCCCTATTCTTGGAATTGGATCTTGGTGAATTTTTCTGCTATTTGGATAATCATAAATTTTGTATTTTCTTGAAATTACAATAGTTATAAATGTAAAAATAATTGAAAGAAGAAAAACAAACAAAAAACTTATCATTTTCTTTTTAGCCTTAAAAGCTTTATTCTATATCCATCAGTTTCTATTACCTCAATAATGAAATTTCCAATTGTTATTTTATCACCAACAACTGGTATTTTACTTAACTTATCCATTACAAAACCTGAAATTGTGCTAGCATTACTTTCAATTTCTAAATCTACATTGAAATTTTCCTTAATAAAGTTTAAAAATTCATCAAAGGATAAACCCCCAGAAATTCTATATTCATCATCTGAAACTTTAATAATATCTAAGACTTCATATTCTCCTTTAATATCCCCTACTATTTCCTCAACAAGGTCTTCAATTGTTATTATTCCTATAATTATTCCATTTTCATTTATTACGAAAGCCATAGAAACCCTTTTGCTCCTCAAAAATTCTAATGCTTGTAATATGTTATAATTATATGGGATTGTAATAGCAGGCTTTGTTAATTTTCTAACAGTTAATTCGTTAATTTTCTCTAAATTTTTCAGAAGATCCCTTAAATAAAATATCCCTATAAATTCGCCATCTTCACCTAAAACAGGATACTTTGTGTAATTATATTTTTTTATAATTTCAAGAGCATCCGATAACAACATATTCTCCTTTAAAGAAATAACTTCTAATTTTGGTTTTAATGCTTTTAGTAAATTTTTCTGTGTAGCGTCAATAAGTCTTTTTATAATTTTATTTAGATTTTGATTTTGATTTTGATTTCTCATTAATTTAAAAATTGTTTCAATTTTATCTTTTAACGATACTTCCATAATTATACGATTTCAAGCATTCTTTTAATTGGAGCATATGCTTTTTTAATAACTTCTTTACTTAAAATGACTTCATATTTTAAATTTTTAAGTGATTCATATACTTTTTCAAGTGTTATCATCTTCATATATTTACATATAGCATTTTCATCAGCAGGAATAAATTCTTTATCAGGATTTGCTTTTTTTAATGGATATAAAATACCTGTTTCCGTAACAACAATAAATTTTTTATAGGGACTTTCTTTGGCATTCTTAATCATTCCACTTGTAGAAAGCACTTTTAGATTACCATTAGAGTGATATAAGCACTGTGTAGTGCATCCACATTCAGGGTGTAGCATAACTTCTGCATCAGGATGCTCTTTCATTTTTTTAATTAAATTTTCATATTTAAAACCTGCATGAACATGACATTCCCCAGGCCAAATAAATATATTTTTTCTATTAGTTTGTCTTTTTATCCACATACCAAGGTACATGTCAGGTAAAAATAAAATTTCTTTATCTTCTGGTATTGATTGTATAACTTTTAAGGCATTTGAAGATGTACAACAATAATCACATTCAGTTTTTACATCAGCAGATGTATTTATATAACATACTACGACAGCATTAGGATGTTGTTTCTTCCATTCTCTCAACTGCTCTAAATTTATTGAATCTGCTAATGAGCAACCAGCATTTAAATCAGGTATTAAAACTTTTTTATTAGGATTTAATATCTTGGCAGTTTCAGCCATAAACATAACACCACAAAAAACAATTATATCTGCTTTTGTCTCACTTGCCCTTCTTGAAAGCTCAAGACTATCACCTATAAAATCAGCAATATCTTGAACATCAGGAACTTGATAGTTGTGCGCTAATATAATAGCATTTAATTTTTTCTTTAAATTTATTATTTCATTTTTCAGTTCAGTCATATATGAAATTTTAAAGGATAACTTAGAATAATTTTATCTTTATAACTTCAACTCTTTTCCTCTTTCTTTTATTGATAAGTTTGCCTTTTCTAATATATTCATTACTTCTAATCCAAAATAACCATTTGAAATGGGAAGTTTATTTTTTATTATACTATCTAAAAAGTCTTCTACAACATTTGAAAGTGCTTCAACCTGCTGAATTTTGGGAACATAAATGTCTCCCAATCTATAATCTATAAGAATTCTATATCTTTCCTCCTCCTTTACAATATCTTTAATATAATATCCAGCATCATATATTTTTATCTTTTCAGTAGGCTCAATATCATCGTAAATCAGCATTTTTGAACTGCCTCCTACAATAATTCTTCTGATTTTAACAGGTGAAACCCAAGAAACATTAATGTGAGCTATAAAATCATTATCATAAAAAAGTGTTATATAGGCTATGTTTTCTAATGAATTTTTAAGATGTGAAACGCCAGTAGCACTTAAACTAAGAGGTTTCCTTTCATAAATATAAAGAAGAATTGAAATGTCATGAACAGCCAAATCCCACAAAACATTTACATCTTGTTGAAATAATCCCAAATTTATCCTTACTGCGTCATAGTACCTCAAATCACCAATATCACCATTTTTTATCAATTCTTTCATTCTAATAACTGCAGGATTATAAACAAATACATGATCTACCATCAAAACTCTTTTGTTTTTTTCAGATATAGAAACAAGCTCTTCTGCTTCTTTCAAATTGAGTGTAAATGGTTTTTCAACGAGAACATGCTTATTATTTAATAATGAAGCTTTTGCTAATTCATAATGACTACTTACAGGTGTTGCTATTACAACAGCATCTATATTATTGTCATTTATAATATCATAAGCATCACTAACTGCCTCTATTGAAGGATAAAATTTTTTAAGAACTTCTAACCTTTTTGGATTCTTATCAGCAACTTTAAGAACATTACATTTATTATTTGAGAAGAAATTTCTCACTAAATTAGGACCCCAATAACCATAACCAATAATTCCAACATTAATCATGTTTTGAAAATTTTAAAGCTCCTAAAAGGACTATTAGCTCTATTGGTATAAATACATTTCTATATCTTGTCCAATCATGCTCACCAAACATAGTAAAGAAGCTATAAATAATAAGTAAAGTTAAATAAACGATAAAAGCAATTTTATAAAATGTTTCAATTTTTGAGAAATTGTGTAAAACCATAAATATTGAAATTAAAATCAGAAAATTATAAATAAAAATGGCAAAAAATATAATGTCTTTATTATAAAATCTCAAATTATTAAAAATTTCTTCTATTTCATAAGGTTGAGTAAATAGAATTGCTCCTATATTGTAAAAAAAGAATTTAAACAATCCTATCAAAATAATTTCCTTTCTTTCACTTATCATCTCAATAATTCTTTTTCTTTCATAATCCCTCATATGTGTATAATATGGCTTTAAATCTAACATAATAAGTGCCTTTTCACCCCCAAAAGGTGGTGTTACTTTTTTATTTACATCTTCAATCACTTCCGCCCATATATCAACATTAACATCTTGGTTTGTTAATTTCAAGTAATACTTTTTAACACCGACAAAATTAGCTCCCCAAAAATTTGAAGTATCACCACATCTGAAAGTTTTTATTAGAACAAGTATTAAGAAAGGTAAAGCAATTAAGAAGCTAACAAGAGCATCCTTTAATTTTCTTATTGTAAATAAAGCAATAATTATACCTAATATAAAATTTTCATTTCTTATACCACCCGAAAAGAATATAAAAAATAAAGAAAAATATAAAAAACTTTGCTTTTTGGTTTCAAAGAATTTCAAAAGAAATATAAATGTTAATAAGTACAAATTTGATATTACGGTTTCTAATAGAATTCTTGTGCTTGAGCTTGACTCATAAATAATAGCCAAAAATACCAAAAAATAATTTATAAGGTAAAACTTTGGATTAATTTTATGTAGTAAAATTGAAAGAAGAATGGCAAAAGCTAAAAAATTGATAACAACAAATATCAACTCAAAGTAGTTTTTACTAATGAAAATAAATGGCAAGAATATCAAAGATGAAAGATAGGATCTTGGACAAAATTCATAAAATTTTCCTTCAAGCTCATATACAGGCAAACCGTACTTATAAAAACCATAAGCTTGTTGTAAATAACCAAATCTATCACCACTATAAAAAGCATTCTTTTGATTTATAAGATTTTCAACAGAGGAAAAATCACTTCTTAATGAATAACCATCCTTTAATCTCTGATAAATGTTAGCACCATTTATAACACCACTTAATAATAGTGAAAATAATACTAATTTCTTCATTTTATTCTCCTTAAAATTCTAGCGGGATTTCCAGCAACAATTGTCCAATCTGGAACATCTTTCGTAACAACACTGCCAGCACCAACAATAGCACCCTCTCCTATAACTACACCTGCAAGAATAACAGCACCACTTCCAATAGATGCCTTTCTTTTTACAAGTGTAGGAATAACCCTCCAATCCTCTTCCGTTTGTAATTCACCCTTTTCATTAGTAGCTCTTGGATATAAGTCATTTATAAATACAACATGATGTCCAATAAATACCTCATCTTCAATTGTTACACCTTCACAAATAAATGTATGACTTGAAATTTTACAATTTTTGCCTATTTTAACACCTTTTTGTATTTCAACAAATGTTCCAATTTTTGTTCCATCACCTATTTCACATCCATAAAGATTTACAAAACCGTAAATTTTCACATCTTTTCCAAGTTTTACATCCTCTGCTATTATTTGAAAAAATTTATGTTTCTCTTGCATAACTTTAAAATTTTAAAGTTCAATTTTGAAATTAAGTGCTGTTGTAATGTCATATAATGAAGAGAAGACTATAAGAGATGTTGTAGAGAAATTATATAGAGTTTTAAGTGAAATTTCAGAAGAATTTGAGATTATAATTGTTGATGATGGCTCAAATGACAATTCAAGAAATATCATAAAAGAGCTTTTAAATGATAAAATAAGAGCAATATTTCATCATAAGAATTTGGGAATTGGAGAAGTTTTAAGAAGTGGATATTTTAATGCTAAATATGAATATGTTTTTATAGTGCCTGCTGATGGGCAGTTTGATACTAATGAACTTTACTTAATTAAGGTAATTCCTGAGAAAACTTTTATATCATTTTATAGAGAAAATTTAAGAAATTATGGTATTTTTAGGAAATTTTTAACATTTTACAATAATGTTATAATAAACAGAATTATTTTAAGAATAAAAACGAAAGATGTAAATTGGGTTAAAGTTTTTCCAACAAATATGATTAAAAAATTAAATCTAAAATTAAGAAGCTCATTAATTCAGACGGAAATATGTGCCAAACTTGAAAGAATTGGATACAAGCCTATTGAAATCCCATCTAAATATCTTCCAAGGAAAGAAGGAAAATCTAAAACGAATTTCAAAATTATTATTAAAGCTTTTATTGAAAGTTTTAAACTTATTTATGAAGTACTAAGGTTTAAATTAAAATAATAAAAAAGACTTAATTTTAATAATGCTTTGTCCAATAAATAGTGTTAAGTGATTGATAATCAAGAACTTGTAAAAATTTTAAGAAATTATAGGTTTTTGGGGGGAATATGGGGGGCGAAGCCCCCAAAGCAAAAAATGGGGTATTTATAAGCCGTAGGCTTATTTTTAGGGTGGGTGGGAAAATAACGAAAAATAAATGGTTTCAGAATTACTAGACAATGCATTTTAATAAAATAAAAGTGCTTTAAAATTTTAAATATATGCTAAAATTAACTAATAAAGTTGAATATGGAATAAGAGCGCTTTTAAGATTACATTTAAATGGCTCTTTAACTACAAAAGAATTATCTTATATTGAGTTAATACCTGAATCATTCCTTGAAAGAATAATGGCTGAATTTAAAAATGCAGGAATTGTAGAAGGAAAGAGAGGTCCAAATGGTGGTTATTATTTAAGGAAAAGACCTGAAGATATAAAAATTA
This sequence comes from Candidatus Hydrothermia bacterium, assembly GCA_032249175.1. Taxonomy (GTDB): domain Bacteria; phylum Hydrothermota; class Hydrothermia; order LBFQ01; family DSFT01; genus DSFT01. Next base: position 16,513 of record JAVVGK010000004.1, read on the forward strand.
TTGAAATTATTGAATTACTTGAAGGAAAATTCGGAATTGTTAAATGTATTGAAAGCGATAACAATTGTAGTTTTATCTCAATGTGTTTAATGAAGGGGTTTTGGAAAAAGATGAATGAGCAAATTGAAGATATTTTATCAAAAATGACATTAAAAGACATTATTGACGAAATAAAGAAATGATTTATTCATTCAAAATTTCTTTACATATTTCACTAATATGGTAATTTATTCTCTCTAAATTATTTAATAATTCAACATGTATAGAGCTTGTTAAAAATGTTTCTTGAATTAATGCTTTTAATCTTTCAAAATGCTTTTGATGGAATCTATCAAGTAAATTATTTACATAAAATCTTCTTTCAAAACCTTCTCTTGCTTTTAATTTATCAAAATCCAAAAGAGCTATATTCATAATTTGAAAACTAATCATTACTTCCTTATGAAATTCAAGCAAATCTTCAAGTCCTTCCTTTGAAAAATTAATTCCTTCATTATAAAGTTTATAAACATTTCTTGTGATATTTTTTGAAATAACATCCCCTATTGCTTCAAATTCATCAATAATACTTGAAATGATTTTGACTTTCTTACTTTCTTCTTCTGTCATCTCAATTTTTTGAAGTTTTATTAAGTATAATATAATTTCATTTCTAATTTTATCAATTTCCTCATCCATTAATTCAACCTTATTCATTAAAGAAGTGTTTCTTGTAATTAAAATTTCGGGAATTTTATCAAGCATATTTTCAATAATGTTTGACATTTCTATAACTTTTCTGTGAGCAACAACAATAGCAATTGAGCTATTCTCAAAAATTGAAGGATCTGGTAAAACTCTTGTTTCCATTTTTTCTTTAAATAAATTCTTAAAAATTACTTGGGCAAAATTTACAAATGGTAAAAAAATAATTGCTCCAATTATATTAAATAAAGTATGAGCATTAGCTATCTGTCTTGTAAGTGAATTATCAGTGGTTTTAACAATCTCTATAAAATCATTTATGAAAATTAAAATAATTAAAAATGTTAAAAATTTGTATATAAAATTAGCAAATGCTATTTGCTTACCACTAGCCCCTGTCTTCAAAGACGCTAAAATTGCTGTTATACTTGTTCCTACATTAGCTCCAAGAATTATATAAATTCCTCCTCTTAAATCAATAATATTTTGAAATCCAAGTGATATAGCAAGTCCTACAACAGCAGCACTTGAATGAACTAATGAAGTAAAAATTATTGATATTAAAATACCAAACAAAGCATTATTATTTACATTTTCAAAAAAGTTCTTGAATTGTGGAAAAACATTTAGTGAATAAGCACTATTTGACATTATTTTTATTGAGAAAAATAACAAACCTATACCAAATATGGCATTACCATAAGCTCTAATTCTGCCTTCCATTCTTTTTAATATATAACCAATTGTTATAATAAGTGGTGAGATTTCAAATATTCCAAATGATATTAATTGTGTAGTGAATGTTGAGCCTATTCCTGCTCCAAGAGCAATACTTAATGCACTCTTTAAAGATAATAATCCAGAATCTACAAATGACACAAGCATAACATTAATAGCAGTTGATGATTGTATAGCAATTGTTGAAATAATGCCTATTAAAAATGAAAAAATTCTATTTTCAGAAAATTTTTTCAAGAAACCCTTAATTGTAGCACCTGCAAAGGCATTTATCCCTCTATTTAATTTTTCCATTCCATATAGAAAAATAACAAATCCAACAACCATTTCAAGTATGGAAAATAAAATGAAAAATCTATCTATTGCATTAAAAGTAAAATATGAAAAGCTTTCATCCTTATAAAATATAACCCTATATAAACCTTCAAATTTTGGTTTTGGTGGAATGAATATAGCATAACCAAGACTATCCGTTTTAACTTTATATTTTTCAACATTATTCGGTGTTATAAGAAAAATGTTAATTTCAAAATCCTTTAAAGGTTCATTATTTTCAAGAATTTGAACTCTTAATGGTTTAAGATCGTTATTTGTAAAAGCAATTTGATTATCACCCGAAAGGTCAATTTTATAAATATTATCATATGGTTTAATAATATCAATAGCAATTAATAATAATGTCAAATTTGAAAATTTTAAAGAATGTGAAGTTATTTTCTGTGCGTTGTTTAGTAATAAGGCTTTGCCTTATAAATGCCCATTTTTTGGCAGGGAACTAAGGCAAATACTTTTAGGTTTAAAATTTTATATATTGATAAAACACCTTATTGAGATTACTAAACCTGGTATTACTTTATGGGTTGGAATTACTGCTTTTGGAGGTTCAATTATTGCCAATGTTGATATTATTAAGTCACTAATAATTAGCTTTTTTGTTATGGTCTCAGCAGGAGGTTCAGCAGTTTTAAACAACTATTTTGATAGAGATATTGATAGAATTATGAATAGAACTAAAAATAGAGCATTAGCTAGTAATAAAATAAATCCAAAAATTGCATTAATTTATGGATTTTTATTATGTATTTTAGGGCTTTTAGGAATTTTATATTTTAGTTTTAAAGCCTTTATTTTAGATTTAATAGCAATAATATCTTATTCTTTTGTATATACATTTTTGAAAAGGAAAACACCATTTTCCATAATAATTGGTTCAATTCCAGGAGCACTTCCAACTTCAATTGGATACATAGCAATGAAAAATGAAATTGATATTATTGCTTTTAGTCTTTTTTCATTAATGTTTTTATGGCAACCTGCTCATTTTATATATTTATCCTTATTTTTAAAAGATGATTATAAAAACGCCAAAATTCCTACTATTTCAGTTAAATATAGTTATGAGTATAATAAAATTTTAAGCTTTGTTTATTCATTTTCAATAATTCCAATAACGATAGCAATTTATTATATTGCTAATTTAAGTTATGGTTTTTTGATTTTCGTTTTATTTCTAAATTTAATTTGGATTACTCTTAACTTCATTTATTGGAAAAGCATTATTAATGAAAAATTAATGTTTATTTTTTCAAATTTTTATGTTTTGTTTATTTTCTCGCTAATTGTATTTGATAAAGTTATCATTCATAAACTCTAAAATAGGTTTTTTTATTTACTTTTGAGCCTTTAAAGAGTAAAATGTAAATTCCATCATTTAAATTTTGTGTATTTAAATTGAAAATAATTCTATTAGTATTTTTAACACTATAAACTTTCTCAATCAGTCTTCCAATATCATCAAAAAGATAAACATCTACATTATCAATTTCTTTTAGATATGCTGAAATTGTTAAAATCTCTCCCCTTCTTACCTTTTTATTTGAAATAAAAATTTCTAAATTCAAAGATGAGCTATCAATATAGACACTATTTATTTTATTAGGTGTTCCAAATTCAATTAAGGAGCTTTTCCAACTATCTTTCAAATAACCTTTTAAACTTGGATTTATTTTTTCTAAGGTAAACGTTCCCTTACCTCCATAGGAAGAAGTATAATAAACACTATCAAACAAGAAATTAAACTTTGAAACTAAAATCAAACTTTCATAGTTATCATTTAATGATATAAAATCTTTAAAACTATCAGCTCTAAAAACCTTAAAACCTTTTGCCTCTATCTTCCCAATCAATTTAAATTCATTTTTTGCCATATCTAAAATTGAAAACTTTGATAAATCAATTTCAATATCACTATTATTATATATTTCAATCCATTCAGGATTATTATCATATTCAATTTCATTTATTATTAAAATAGGATAGAAAATTGGCACATAAAAGTAATCTTGAAAATTTTTTGAGATAATTTCAATTTTAGGTGATTTTGGATTTGAAATCGTTATTTCATAATTATCATTTGGATTTATTAAAGCAACATAGTAAAATGTATCTTTTGAAATGACTTTAATTGTATCAGAGAATAATTGACTTGAAAAATTTTTTATTCTGATTTTTAAATAATTTGAAATTAAATATGCACTATCTAATTTTAAAAAACTATTTGAAAAAATTGAATTTTGATAATTTGGTGTGCCATTTACATTTAAACTTATTCCCCACTCATCAATTTCGTAGTTTATTCTTTCAATTGAATGAGCAATAGGAACATTTGGAATTGGTTTTTCAAATTTCGCAATTGTATCATTAAATTGATTTAAAATATATATACTATCATTTTTTGAAAGACCATTTCCAATAGCATTATCATCAACTGTTAAGACATTTGAAAATAAATTATAGTTTATAGAGCAATTTATAAAATAATCACTATCAATTACTAGTGTGAATTCTTTTGGTAAAATGAACATTCTTGATTGAATATAATTTGGAGGATTTTGAACTACTACAATATAGTCAATATCCTCACCATCAGTGATTTTAAATCCATTTAAATAAATTGTATCGTTGGAATTGTTATAAATTTCAATATACTCCCCACAACTTTCATCACTTGGATAATTCATAACTTCATTTATTAAAAGACCTTCTAATAAAATCCAAAACATAATCTATAAATTTCTTATTAATGCTTTCCGCATATACTCTTATTATTGGCTCAGTATTTGAAGGTCTAATATGTATCCATCCCTCATTTTCTTTTAAGTACAATCCATCTTCAAAATTTTTTTTAAAATTTGAAAATTCTTTTAGAAATTTTTCTTTAATTTCATCAAAATTGTTATTTTCAATTTTTTCTTTTATAAAATATGTCCTTGGAAAATTATTTATGATTTTAAAAATCCTTCCTTCAACATAGCTATTTAAAATTAAACCTAAGGATAATAATCCATCTCTTGTTTTGTTGAATTTCGGATAAATAATTCCACCATTTCCTTCACCACCAACAATACTTTTTGTTTCTTCAATTTTCTTTATTACATTTGCTTCACCCACCTTTGAGCGAATAACTTTCACTCCAAATTCCTTAGCAATAAAATCAACCAACATCGTAGTAGAATAATTTACTACAATATCTCCTTTTTCTCTTTGAAGAATTTCATATATTCCAACTAAAATTGTCCATTCTTCTGAAAATAATCCATAATTTTTTATGCCAAATAAAAGTCTATCTCCATCAGGATCAGTAGCAAAAATTAAATCACATTCATCTTTCAATTCTTCTAAATGCTTTAAATGCTCAATTCTCGGTTCTGGATTTCTTGTAAAAATCCCACTATTATCACAATTTATTTTAATAATGTTTTTTATACCAAATTTTTCAATTAATTCCGGAAAGGCTTTATAACCTGCTCCGTTTACACAATCAATAGCTACCTTTAATGAGCTGTTGACAATTTTTAAACCTACAAAATCAACAATAGAAGAAATATGAATTTTATAACTATTTTCAGCATATATTAAATCACCTATGCATGAAGAAAAATTTAAATTGTTTAAATAATTTTTTAAATTTTCAAGCTCCTCCTCAAATAAAAATCTATTCCTTATAGCAAGTTTTAAGGCATTATATTCAGTTGGATTATGACTTGCTGTAATAATAATTCCACCATCTAAATTTAATTGCTTTATTATAAATAAACTTGTTGGTGTTGGACAAATTGATAAACTATAAACATTTTTACAAGTTGAAAGAGCAGTATTTACAACTATTGGATATAATATATTTCCTGATTTTCTTGTGTCCCTTGAAATAATGATATTTTTTCCATCTAAATAATTACAAAATGCATTTGTCCAAATTAAGGCAGTATAAGGATTTAATTCATTTGGATATATTCCTCTTATTCCTGAAACTGATATTTTCAATTTTGAAAATTTTAAAGCTTATAACTAACCAAACTATTAACCCTGATAAATAGTAAGGACTTGAATAGAAAAATAACATCATATAAGTAGTAGGGAAAACATACGAAAGAATTTTCAAATAGCTTGGCAAAATATCAACTGGAAAGAAAATGCCTCCTAAGAATAGCGAAAGATAATAGATTAAATGTAATGGCAATAATTTTATATTTTCAGAATTAAAAATTTTCATAACAAAAATTGAAAAATTGCCAAATATAATTATTCCAAATATAAAATTTAAAGATGCTTTCAAAAAATAAGTGATATAAAATTTTTCTTTAAAATACAAAAAAATAAAGTAAGCAATTATTGATAAAACTGCTAAGGATAATAATCCAATTAAAATTCTTGAAAGAAAAAGTGAAGAATAATATATAATTGGACTTTTTGGTAGAAGTTTTAAAACTTTGTCAAAATCATTTAATTGATGTCTTTTAATAATTGGTCCAATAGAATATAATCCCTGACCAAGGATTGTAAGTGTTGATATTGAAAAATAGGAAAATTTTGGATTTGAAAAAATAAATGAGAATAAAATAAACAAAAATATTGGGAGAAAAAATAAAAAAAATTGCGTCTGTTTATTTCTCAAACCTAAAATGAAATTAATTTTTAAACTAATTAAGAAGTAGCTCATGATAATTTTCATTTAAAGCTATATAAACATCTTCTAAACCTGTTCTCTTAACAATTCCATCAAACTCAAAGTTTTCACTATCAATATAAACATGAACGAAACCATTTTTAATAATTTTAAAATTTCCAAAATTCACTAATGGAATTTCATTTTTAATTTCAATTAAAACCTTCAATTTATATTTTAATTTCTTTATTAAATTTTCAGTCTTGTCAAAAATTGATGAATTATTTTTTAACAAAAGTACCACTTTATTACTATATTTTTCAGCCTCATCCCAATCACTTGTAGAGAATAAAACACTACTAAATTTACTTCTTATAAATTGCCAAAAAAATTCTTTAAATGATAAATCAAAATGTAAAGTTGGTTCATTCATTATTAAATAATAAGGATTTCTTATAAGAGCAAAAAAAATCGCTAACTTTTTCCTTTCTTCTCTTGAAATCTCATTTAAGTATTTATTTTCAAAGCTTGCTATATTGAAAATGGTCTTTATTTCTTGAAAGTTATTTTTATCATAATTACTTAAAACTAATTCAATAAATTCTTTAACTTTTAAGTTTTCCAAAATTGGTAATTCATCAAAAACATAACCAAAATTATAATTATAAATTTTAACAATTTCATTTTCTCTTTTAACAAAACCCAGAATTTTAAATAGTATTTCATTTCTTTTCTCTCCTAAAATAGCTAGATAATCATTTTCATTAAAGTCAAAATTTATATTTCCCTTTATTTCAATTAACTTCAAGCCATGAAATTTTAAAGCTTTAAAATTTTAAAACTTATGGACAAGAACTTTAAGCTTCTTGCGAAAAAATTTGAGTGGAAAAAGATAGATGATAAGTACGAAGCGATTATCGTTGCTGCTAGATATGCAAGATACTTATTTGAAAAATCAAAAGAGCAAAATTTTAAATTACCTTCAAAACCGATATTCATAGCAATGGATGCTTATCTCAATAAAAAAATAGAATATAAAAAGTGAAAATTATTCTCGGTGTTACTGGAAGTGTTGCTTGTTATAAAAGTGTTTTAATTTCAAGAGAAATTTTTAAAAGAGGATTAAAGCAGAAAGTTATTTTAACAAATTCTGCATTAAAATTCATAAGACCTTTAATTTTTAAGGCATTATCAGATGCAGAGGTTTATACACAAAAGGATTTTTTCAATTCAAATCTTCATATTGAAATATCAAGGTGGGGTGATTTACTTTTAGTAGCGCCTGCAAGTGCAAACTTTATATCAAAATTTGCTAATGGTATAGCAGATAATTTATTACTTTCAGTTGCTATTTCATTTAATAAAAGAATTATATTAGCACCCGCTATGCATGACGAGATGTGGAAAAATAAATTTTTAAGAGAAAATGTAGAAAAGTTAATAAAAAGTGGGATTGAAATTGTTGGACCTGTTTATGGAGAGCTATCTGGTGGTGATTTTGGGGAAGGGAGAATGCTTGAAGTAAATGAAATAATAGATTATATATTTAAAAATTCAAAAAAAGTTTTACTTGTATATGGAAGGACAGAAGAACCAATAGACGATGTTAGAGTAATTACAAATCGTTCAAGTGGAAAAATGGGTTATTTTATCCATAAGGCACTTGAAAGCAGAGGAATTTATCATGACATTATTGTTTGCGGATCTATTGAAAATGTACCTGAAAAGGACTTTATTAGAGTTTATAGAACTGAGGAACTTTTAAATGCTTTAAAAGAAAGAATTAAAAATTATGATGTTATTATAATACCTGCTGCGATTTCTGATTTTGTAAGTGATAAAATAGAGGGTAAGGTTCATAGAAAAAATGGAAATTTTTATTTAAATTTAAAACCAAATGTTGATGTTTTAAAAGAAATTTCAAATTTAAAAGAAAACAAAATCTATATTGGATTTGCTCTTGAAGAAGAGAAAGAAATTGAAGAAAATGCTAAAAATAAAATTATTGAAAAAAACTTGGATTTTATCGTTGCGAATACTTTAAATAGTATTTCCTCTGATAAAATGACTGGTTTTATAATGGATAAGAATTTCAAAAAAGTTTTTGAATTTAAAAATTTAGATAAGTTTGAAGTTGCTAAAAAAATTGTAAGTTTAATATGATACTTCCAAAAGGCTCTTTAAAATGGAAAATAACTTATATATTAGCCTATCCAATTGCCAAATTTATTCTTGGAATTAAAGTTTATGGAAGAGAAAACATTCCTGAAAATGGTCCTTTAATTTTAGCTCCAAATCATAGAAGTTATATTGACCCACCTGTAGTTGGTTTCGCAAGTACAAGGGAAACATATTTTTTAGCAAAAGAAGAATTATTTAAATTCAAGCCATTTGCTATGTTAATATCATTTTATAATGCAATTCCTTTAAAAAGAAGTGTTGAATCAAAGACTGCGTTAATTTATGCTATTGAAAAATTAAAAGAAAATAAAGTCATAACAATTTTCCCAGAAGGCACAAGAAATAAAACAAAACAAAAATTATTACCATTTAAACTTGGTGTTGCATTTTTATCCTTAAATACAAATGCAAAAGTTGTTCCAATATATATAAAAAATAATGGTGGAAGAGCACTTCTTAAAATTTTCTTATGGATTTTAAGAATTAAAAGACTTGAAGTTCATATAGGAAAGCCAATTGATCCTAGAAGCTTTACAAATGATAGAAAAGGACAAGTTGAATTAACAAAAAAACTATATGAAGAAATGTTAAAACTTATAGAAAATGCTAAATAAACTAAATTTCAAAGTTGGACATTATAAAAACTGCACTGTTATATTATGTCCTAATGGAACTATTGGAAGTTATTATTGTCCTGGTTATGCTCCTTCTAGTAGAGAATTAGAATTACTCAAACCTGACAAAACTGTAAATGTTGTTAATGCTTTGCTATTGACAGGTTGCTCAGCATTTGGACTTATAAGAGCAGACGGTGTTGTTAAATTTTTAAAAGAAAATAATATAGGATATAAAACACCATTTTCAATTGTTCCTATTGTTCCATCTGCTGTTATATATGACCTTGGGGTTTTAGATATTATTCCTGAGATTGATGATGGATATAAAGCTTGTTTAGATGCCAATTTTGATGTAAAAATTGGAAAAATTGGTGCTGGTCTTGGTGCTACTGTCGGGAAGTGGGCGGGATTTGAATATAAAGATGATGGTGGATTAGGTTTTTATTGTTATGAATATAAAAATTTAATTGTTTGTGCATTAAGTGTTATAAATAGTGTTGGAGATATTATTGATAAGAATGGAAAAATTTTAAGAGGTGCTAAAAAGGATAATAAATTTTTGGCAGAAAACCTAAAATTTAGATTTTTAAGGATTAGAGAGAATATAAATACTACGATTGTTTGTATTCTTACAAATGCTAAAATTGATAAACTTGGCTGTTATAAGCTTTCAAAACGTTCAATTATTGGAATATCAAGGTCAATTGAACCATCATTTACCTCTTATGATGGAGATATTATTTTTACCTTAACAACAAATGAAGTTGAATTTCCCTTTGAAGAGTTATGTGAGATTACGAATTTTGTTGTTGCTGAGAGTATTCGCTCAATAGCTCAAAAAATGTCTTAACCGCTCTTCTTACATGTGGAATTGTAATTGAGCCACCTACAATTAACGCAATATCAATAATTTCAAAAAATTCTTCTTTTGTTATTCCATTTTCCAAACACTTAATAATATGATAATTTATACAATCATCACATCTAAGAACAATTGAGGCAACAAGACCCATCATTTCTTTATATTTCTTAGGAATTTTACCATCTTTATAAACATCATTATCAAGAGCAAAAAATCGTTTTGTATATAATGTTCCTTCCTTCAATATAATTTCATTCATCTTTTCTCTAAAAACCTTAAAGTCATTTATGTTCATAACGAAAATTATAAAGTTTGACTAATTTTTTCAAAAACTTCTTTAAAGACTTTCGGATCAACTTTGGAATTTATTTTCTTTGCCTCTCCAATAAAGAAGCCCAAAAGTCCCAATTTTCCTGATTTGTATTCCAAAAACTTCTGAGGATACTTTTCAATTAAAGCTATTACTATGTTTTTAATTTCATTCTCATCTAAAACTTCAAAATTTTTAATAATTTCATCAACATTAAGCTTATCTTTCATTTCTAACAATTTTTGTCTTGCTATATGATTTGGAATTTTATTTTCTTTCATTAAAATTGTTAATTTTGAAAGTTCATTAGCATTTGGAAAATTCTCAAAAGATTTTATAATATTTACAATTAAATTGCTTCCAATAATTGGATCTCCTCCATTTGAAAGAAATAGCTCAAAGTAATTATTTAAATTTATGTCTCTGACAATTACTTCTGCATAATCTTCGCTAATCCCCATGCTTAAATAGTAATTGAATTTTTCAAAAGGTGTGCTAAATTTAAATTCAAAATCTTTTAGTCTAAGGAAAGGTAAATCTGGTTCTGGGAAATATCTATAATCCTCTTCACTTTCTTTTCTTCTAATTTCTATTGTAGTCTTTGAATAATCATCCCACATTTTTGTTGCTCTTTTAATAGAAACACCTTTTTTTATTTGCTCTATTTGATAATTTATTTCATAATAGAGAGCATTTTCAACTTCCCTTATAGAATTGACATTTTTTATTTCAACTCTTTCATTATTATTAACAGAAACATTTATATCAACTCGCATTTGACCCCTTTCCATATTAGCATCAGATATATTTAGATATTGAACTAAAAGTCTTAAATTTTCAAGAAATTTAACAACTTCTTTTGGGTCTTTCATATCTGGTTTTGTTACAATTTCAATTAGTGGAATGCCGGCTCTATTAAAATCTAATAAAATTTGATTATCTTCTATTTGAATACTTCTTGCTGTGTCTTCTTCAAGACTAATTCTTATAATTCCAACACATTTTCCACCTTTAAGCTCCAAATTTAAGTATCCATCATAACCAATTGAGCCTACTTTATATTGAGTTATTTGATAACCTTTTGGAAGATCGGGATAAAAATAATTTTTTCTATAAAATTGAAATTTTTCAGATAATTTACAATTTAAAGCTTTTGATAGCATTATAGCATATTCTAATGCTCTCTTATTTACAGAAGGTAAAATTCCAGGATAGCCAAGACATATGGGACATATATTTAAATTTGCTTCATCCTCATAATTATAATCATTTTTACAAGCACAAAACATTTTACTTTTGGTTTTTAATTGAAGATGAATTTCAAGACCTATTTTTATATCCATATGTTTTAAAGTTTAAAGCATTGTTCAATAAATTGACTATCAGCAACCTATGCTTAATATCGGTGTGGGTGGGAGAAATATAGAAAAATAAATAGTTTCAGAATTACTGAATAAATCAAACTAATAATGCTTTAAAATTTTCATTCTTATGTCATATAGTATTGAAAAATTATGGAAAGAATTCAATTTAAAGCTTGAAGAATATATAGATATTAATCTTCCAAAGGAATATGAAGAGCCATCAATTTTACATCAAGCGATGAGATATAGTTTAAGTGGAGGCAAGAGAGTAAGACCCTTTTTAGCTTTCATAGGTTATAAATTAAATAAAGATGAAGTAATAAGTGAGTTATATGATTTAGCATTAGCTCTTGAACTTATTCATAATTTTTCCTTAGTTCATGATGACTTACCAGCTCTTGATAATGATGATTATAGGAGAGGTAAATTAACAGTTCATAAAAAATTTTCAGAAGCGATAGCCATATTAACTGGCGATGCTCTTTTTGCTTATGCTTTTAAAATTTTAAATAAATTAGATAAGAAAATTATTGATATTATTATAGATGCTCTTTTAAGTAAAGGAATGATAGGAGGACAAGTTATTGATATTCAAAAAGATATAAAGAATTTAGATGAGCTAATGAATTTACATTATTATAAAACAGGAAAGTTAATAGAGGCAAGTATAGTTTCAGGATATGTCCTCGCAGGTGGTGAAAAATTAGAAGTTTTAAAAGTTATTGGTAAAAATATAGGTTTGATTTTTCAAATTGTTGATGATATTTTAGATAAGGAAAAGAATGAAGATATTACAATTTTGAAATTTTTAGATTATAAGTCAATAAAAGAATTACTAATGGAAATAAAAAGCACTACAATTAAACTCATTGATGAAAACTTTAAGAAGAATGGTTATCTGCTAAAAGATTTTGTACTTTATCTTTTAAATAGAAATGAATAAGGTGCTTTTAACTGCTATTATAGGTAGTTTATCTGCTCAAATTTTAAAACTTATAATAAATTATATCAATCATAAGAAGCTTGATTTTAGAATTCTTTTTTCAACAGGAGGAATGCCAAGCTCTCATAGTGCATCAGTAATGTCATTATCTATGGCAGTTGGTTTTGAAGAGGGTTTCAAGTCAAATTTATTTGCTATTTGTTTGTTTTTTAGTTTTATAGTTATGTACGATGCAGCAGGCATAAGAAGGGCAGCAGGTAAGCAAGCAGAAATTTTAAATAAAATTATTGAAGATTTGTATGCAGGAAGAAAAACTGATGAAAAATTAAAAGAACTTTTAGGCCATACACCAATTGAAGTCTTAATTGGGGCTATATGGGGTATTATTGTTGCATTAATAATGTATGCTTTATAATTTTCACTCTTTATGATGATGCGCAAAATTTCACTTATTTTAATTCTCGTTTCGCTTGGATGGGCACAAGTTGAGCTATTTAGAGAAGGTGATGTTATTGATGCAAGGTTCTACGGAGAAGTTCTAGCTACTAATGTATATGTCACTTCTCACATTCCTGATCTTACTGCGTCTGCTGTTTCATCTGAAAATGAAATGTTTCAGGCTGGTTATGCAAGATTGAACTCACGAATTAGAGTGAACGATATATTTACTATCGGTCTTGGTCTGACCTGGTGGGGATTATGGTCTGGTTTCTCTAAAAAGAATTTTCCATTTATAAGTGAAGCATTCGTAATGACTGATACACTGAATTGGCCCTTTGGAACAAGAGCTGTTATAGCTGGTGGAAGAATGGTAAGAAATTATGGTCTTGGATTGTTGTTCTCTGATTTTTATGGGCAAGGATATAATACATTTGCCTTATTTTTAAGACCAAATCAGGAGCAGGAAGTCTATATTGATTTTGTATATACGAAAATCTCAGAGGGTGGTGGAAATCAAGAAGACTGGTTTTATTTCCCTGTTGCCATAAATACTCAAAATACAAAGAGCTATATATGGATATATACGAAATATGACCTTGAAAACTATGGGCTTGTTTTAAGGAAATTAAAGAGGAATGATCAACCATATGCTTTTAACATATACTTCCTAACATTAGCAGAAGATAGAGCAATCTCGCCTGGATTTAATCCATTTTGGACAGGATTATATATTGATGTTGGACCATTTAGAAAGTTTGCTTTAAGAGGTGAAATTGGATATATGTTTGGCAGATGGGATGCTGTAAAGCCTGTATATAACGATTTTCCTGATAAGCTTTATACTATTATAAGAAATTGCGATGTAAATTCTAATCAGGATTGTCCTGGATTTAGATTTAATTCTTTAGCATTTACAATTGATGCTAAATATATAGCTAGTGAAACATTCGGAATGGGTATTAGTTATACGAGTTTTCAAGGTGATGACGGAAAAACGAGTGATGTTTATGAAGGCTGGTTCCCTACTTCAATGAGAGGAGAGTTATCTTTAAATAGTAATTGGAGTAAATGGAGTGGTCTTGGGGAGATTTTCACATGGGGTATGAAGCCTGGACTTTATAGAGATATATTTGGTAGTGTGATGTCGGATTTAAGGATAATAAATGTTTATCTTGAAGCTGTTCCATATACTATATTCCATTCACTTAAAGCAAGATTTGATTTCTTTGGTTATTGGGAATATTGGGGTCCTGAAAAAGAGTACATTAGTGTAGATACAATTAAATATCCTATTAAGCCTGATCAACCGTATGCTCTTGATCTAGGTTATGAATTTGATTTATCTTTAAGATTTAGATATGCAGAAGTTGCTGATTTAGGTGTAATTATTGGTTATTTCATACCTGGAAATAGATTAAAATACGGATGGGTTAGACCCACTTCATTAGCAGGATTACAAAAAGTAGGTCTTTTGACAGGTGACATTATTACTAATGGAACTCAAATTGTAAATTATGCTAAGGCTGATGCAGGTAGCTTTTTAGCAAGATTTTGGATTTATAGAGAAATTAACTTTTAATTATTAAGTGGAGGTAGGGATTTCTTTCCCTACCATTAATAGCAAAAATTATTTTAATAGTTTCATTTCCTATTCCGAGACCATAGCTATATAGTGTTTTGCTTTTATCAATCCAATAAATTTGAGCTATTGGATAAAAAATTAAAAATTTTGGCTCAAATGTTAAAAGAAAATAATTTCTACAAATAATTGAATTTTCCATATAACCTAAAATGTTTTGAGAACCTCCAATAGCAACACTATCTATTTGATTAAACAATAATTCCAAACTTAAAAATTTTATATTCATTTTTAAGAAAAATTTATAAAAGAAATCCATACCCTCAACTCTCAAATTTAATTTTTTGCTTTCATAACCTCCAATAATGCCTGCTTTACTATTTAATACCCTAAAACCAGAAAAAAATCTATTTATGTTAATATAACTTTCAAAATTATTATCACCTAAATTTTTATAATATCTTAAAGCAAGCTTATTTAGAAATTCAATAGGCAGTGGAAATTCAAAAGACAAGTTAAGATAATTTTTTTTATAGGAGAAATTAAAAAAATCAAAACTTAAACTTATATTTCCATTTAAAAAACTATCGGAAATTGTTAATCCTCCAAAGGCATTTAGTGGAAATTTTTCATTTTCAAAAAGTAAATAATTTTCATAAATTTTAATTGAACTTTTTAAATTGTAAAATTCATCTAAAATTTTAACCTGTTTTTCAATTTTTGAAAGGTTTATGATTGTCCTCTTAAACTTTTTTAAAAACTCTTTATAAATTATCGTTTTTGAATAGTAATTTGAAAGTTTAATGTCTTTAATAATGTAAATGAATTGTTTTTTGAATTGGTAAGTTAAAAAAATTGTATCTGAGATTTTTAAAGCTTCAAGAATTTGAGCATTAGCAAATGGATATCCTTTATTTGAAAATTCACTAATTAAATTTTTTATTTCAGTTTGAGGATTGTTAGTTATTTTTTCAAAATTTGTATCACCTATTATTTTAAGTACAAAAATTCCTTCCATCTTTCATCTATAACTTGATCTCTTAAAATGTGTAATTCAAAATAAGTTGGTTTTCTTGGCTTTGATAATAGTTTCATTCCTGCCTCTTCTGGTGTTAAATCCCCTTTTTTTAAATTACATTTTACACAAGCACAAACAAGATTTTCCCAAGTTTCCTTACCACCTCTTGATTTTGGAATTATATGATCAACTGTAAAAGGTCCCTTTTGAGTTCCACAATATTGACAAGTCCTCTTATCCCTTAAAATGATGTTTTTCTTTGAAAGAGGAGGTTCTCTAAATTTAACTTTTACATAGTACTTTAATCTTATAACACTTGGTTCAGGTATTGCTATATTTTCAGATTTAATGAGTTTATCATTAGAATAAACAATTTCCGCTTTTAGTGAAAAAATAAGTTTTATAGCCCTTCTTACACTAACGATATTTAAAGGCTCATAAGTTTGATTTAAAAGCAAAACCCGACTCAAATCATTCTATATTATTTGCCTTTCTCCAAGCGGTTTGTCTTAGTTTTTTAGCTCTATCAAGCTGATTTGATATATAATTTTTTAAATTACCAGAAGCACCATTTAATGCTCTATTGTAATAGTTTATAGCAATATCATAAAGTTTAATAGCATCGTTATATTTTTCATTATTATACAGACTTTGTGCCCTATCAAAGTAGATATCACCAAGACTTGCATAAGCAAATGAGACAACAGATGTTAAACCTTCTTTCTGACCTAAGGTTATAGCCTTGTTAAATAACTCTTCTGCTCTTGCGTAATTTTTAATATATTCAACATAAATTGTTCCTAACTTTAAATATACTGAGGAATTTTCGTTTTTCTTTAAATAATTTTCAAGATAATTTATTGCTTTATTGTAGTCTTTATCATTAATTGCCTCATCAACAATACTATTTAAATAATCAACATCATCAGGATTAGCATTATATAGTTTTTCAAGGTACTTTAAATATCTTGCTCTATATGTTTTGTCATTTTTTAATTTTGAATTGGCATTATATCCAATCTGCCAAATTTCCTTATCAGTTGAATCAGTTTTATATATTTCTTCAATCATTTCTGACGCTTCTTTTAATTTTTCTAATTTTATTAAAATTTGAATATATGCCTTTTTAAGTTTTATATCATCAGGATATTTTTTAATTAGCTCGGTATATAATGTTTCAGCAGATATATAGTTTTTTGCTTTCTCATATACACCTAACAAAAGCTTAATTATTGTTTCATTTTGAGGATCAATTTCAAGTGCTTTCTTATAATTTTCAATAGATTTGTTATAATCCTCCTTTATATATCCATAAATATAACCAAGCCCTTGATAACCTTCAGGTCTATTAGGAAATAAATTTACCACTTTTTCATAAACTGAAAGTGCAGAATCAGGTTTTTTTAGAGCTATATACGATAGTGCCATTTCAAGATAAGCGGGTAAGAATTTTTCATCATAACTCAATGCTCTTTTATAATTTTCAATAGCTTTTTCAAATTGATTTTTTTGAAAGTAATCTCTACCTACTGAAAACCACATTTTAGCAGTATCAGTTTTTGCACCCTGATTTATTAAAATTAACATTATCATATTGAAAATTTTAAAGGATAAAAAGTAATTATGATTTGCTTTGTCCAATAATTCTGAAACTATTTATTTTTCTATATTTTCCCACCCACCCCAAAAATAAGGCTTCGCCTTATAAATACCCCATTTTTTGACTTGGGGGGCTTCGCCCCCCTTAAATTCCCCCAAAAAACAATAATTTCCTGAAATTTTTATAAGTTTTTGATAATCAATTACTTAATACCATTTATTGGACAAAGCAAATTATGATTATTACTTTATTTCCTCACCCACCCTAAAAATAAGCCTTCTGCTTAAAACTTTCGCCCCCTTAAATGAACT
>JAVVGK010000005.1:0-32950 GCA_032249175.1 Candidatus Hydrothermia bacterium
GCCGAAAAATGGGTATTTATAAGGCGAAAGCCTTATTTTCAGGGTGGGTGAGGAAAGTATAATAAAATAAATAATTCTAGAATTATTGGACAAGGCTGAAATTTTTTGCTTTGTCTAGTAAATGATGTTAAGTTCTTGATAATCAACAGGTTATAAAAAATTTTCTAAAACTATTGATTTAATGGGGGGTTTATTAGGGGGGCGAAGCCTCCCAAGTCAAAAAATAGGGTTTTTTAAAGCCGAAGGCTTGATTTCAGGGTGGGTGGGAAAAATAAGAAGTAATCTAAATTTTAGAATTATTAGACAGGACGCAAGATTTTATTTAAATACTTTAAAATTATCGCCAAATATATGAATACAAGAGAGCTTATTGAAAGATTTAAAAATAAAGATAGATTAGCATTATCAAAAATTATTACAAAAGTTGAAAACAATATGGATATTGAAATTATATTTTCGGAAATTTATAAATTCACTGGAAAGGCTCATAGAATTGGAATAACGGGACCACCAGGTGCAGGAAAATCAACACTTTTAAATAAAATTGCAATATATTTCAAAAGACAAAATTACAATCCATCCATTATAGCAGTTGATCCATCTTCTCCATTTTCAGGTGGAGCATTACTTGGAGATAGATTTAGAATGATGGAAGCTTTAAATGAAGGAATATATATAAGAAGTATGGCAAGTAGAGGGAGTCTTGGAGGCATAGCAAAAACTACAATTTTTGTAGCAGATGTTATGGATGCTTTCGGCTTTGACCCTATATTTATAGAAACTGTGGGTGTAGGACAGATAGAACTTGACATTATTAAGGCATCTGATACAGTTGTTGTTGTTTTAGTTCCAGAATCTGGTGATAGTATTCAGGCAATGAAAGCAGGTTTAATGGAAATAGGAGATATTTTTGTTATAAATAAATCAGATAGAGAAGGAGCAGATAAATTATATATGGATATTAAATCCGTTCTTGATATGGGCTTTAATACAAAAGATAAAAATTGGAAAGTTCCTATTATTAAAGTTTCCGCTCTTAAAGATATTGGCATAAAAGAACTTTTTGAAGCGATAATTAACCATAAAAATTATATCAAGGAAAGCGAAAAAATTATTCAAATGAGAAAAAAAAGATATTATGAGGAAATTGAAGAGTTAATAAAAGAAGAATTATGGCAAGAATTTAAGAAAAAAAATCAACTAGAAAAATTAGTTGAAGAGGGATTTAAAAATAAAAAAAGCCCATATGAACTTATAAAAGAAATTATATAATGATTAAAGTTATTTTAGAAAATAAGAAAGCTAAAACAAATTATGAAATTATAGAAACTTACGAAGCAGGAATAGAGTTAAAAGGTTCAGAGGTTAAATCAATAAAAATGGGTAAGGTTTCATTTAAGGATAGTTTCATAATTGCTAAAAGAGGAGAGCTTTATATTATAAATATGTTTATTGCTCCTTATGAATTTTCAACTTATGATAGATTAGACCCTGAAAGACCAAGGAAATTATTACTTCATAGAAGAGAAATTGACAGAATTATTGGTAAATCAAAAGAAAGAGGATTAACAATTATTCCACTAAAAATTTATCAAAAAAATCATTTAATAAAAATAGAAATAGCACTTGCCAAAGGTTTAAAGAAATATGAAAAGAAAGAGAAAATAAAAGAAAGAATAATTGAAAGGGAAATGAAGAGAGAATTAAAAAGGATAAAGTAAAATTCTATTGCGTTTTTTAAGAAATAATCTATATTTTAGAATTATTGGACAAGGCAAAGCCGTAAGCCTCTTATCCTTTAAAATTTTCAAACTTAGAAAGGGGCCGTAGCTCAGTTGGGAGAGCGCCTGGTTTGCACCCAGGAGGTCGCCGGTTCAAGTCCGGTCGGCTCCATATAGCATTTGAGAGAAATTAAAATTCTTAGTGGAAATGCCTCAAAAAATTTATTAAATGAAATATGTGATTACTTATCAGTTGAAAGTGTTAGTTGTATTGTTGATAAATTCTCAGATGGTGAAATTAGGGTTCAAATTCTTGAAAGTATAAGAGGAGATAATGTATTTATAATTCAATCTACAAATCCACCTTCTGACAATTTAATGGAGCTTTTGCTAATAATAGATGCAGTTAAAAGAGCTTCTGCTAACGAAGTAATAGCAGTAATACCATATTTTGGATATGCGAGGCAGGATAGAAAAGATGCACCAAGAGTTCCAATAAGTGCTAAACTTGTTAGTGATTTAATACAAACTGCTGGTGCTACAAGAGTCTTAACAGTTGATTTGCATGCAGAACAAATTCAAGGTTTTTTTAATATACCAGTTGATAATCTATATGCTATACCGATATTTAGAGAGTATATTATTAAAAAATTTGGTCAGTTAAATAGTGATGAATTTGTTATTGTTTCACCTGATGCTGGTGGAACAAGGAGGGCAAGATTATTTGCTAAAAAATTCGGAGAACTACCAATAGCTTTAATAGATAAAAGAAGACCCTCACCTAATCAAGCAGAAATAATGAATGTAATAGGAGATGTTAAAGATAAAATTGCAATTATTGTAGATGATATTATAGATACAGGAAAAACAATAGCTTATGCTAGCAAAGCACTATTAGAAAAAGGAGCGAAAAAAGTAATTGTATGTGCTACACATGGATTATTTTCTTCAAATTCCAAAGAATTATTAGAAAATTCTGATATTGAAGAAATAATAATTACAAATACGATTGAAGGAAATCATTCAAAAATTCCTAAAAATTCAAAAATTATAAGTATAGCTCCTTTACTTGGAGAAGCAATAAAAAGAATACACAATTCACAATCTGTCAGTAGCTTGTTTATATGAAAATTGCTGTAATTGGAATAAATGGAAAAATGGGCAAAGAATTAGCTAATATCTTAAAGGAAAGAAATTATGATTTTTTTGGAATTACAAAAGAGGATAATTTTGAAATTTACAAAAAAGCAGATATTTTAATAGAATTCACAAATAGAGAAGCAAATATTGAGCATATTAAAATTGTTTTAAATGAGCCAAGAAAATATATTATTGGAACAACAGGATTTAATGAGGAGGATTTAGAAATCATAAAAAAACTCTCTGAGAAAACAGCAGTTTTCTTATCATATAATTTTTCTTATGGTTTAAATTCAATTCTTAAATTATTGCCAGACTTATATAAACATTTAATTGACTATGACTTAGCAATATATGAAATACACCATAAATTTAAGAAAGATAAGCCAAGTGGAACATCTAAAATGATATTAAATAAATTAAAAGAAGTTAATGAAAATTTGGATTTGACAATTGAAAGTTTTAGATTGGGTGGGATTTTTGGTGAGCATGTTATTATTTTTGCAAATGAAGGTGAAGTAATAGAAATTAAGCACAAAGCATTAAATAGAAAAGTGTTTGCAATTGGTGTTATTAAAGCAATAGAATTTATAAAGGATAAATCAGTTGGTTTGTATAGTATGGAAGATTTATATAGCTAACGCAATTTAATAACTTTAAACTTTAAATACTTTGAAAAAATATAAACAACTTGGACAGGTTTGGACACCAAGGGAAATAGTTGATTTTATTCTTGATAAAATTACTTTATTTGACAACATGAAAATTCTTGAACCTGCTTGCGGAGAAGGAATTTTTATTTCCGTTATTACTGAAAAATTAAAAAATTATGAAATTCATTGTGTTGATATTGATAAAAATGCTCTTGAAAGAGCAAAAATAACATTTAAAGATAATCCTAAAATAAAATTTTTCAATTGTGATTTTTTGAAAAGTTTTCACGAGAAGGGATATGATTTAATAATCTCAAACCCACCATTTATAAGAATTCAAAATCTTGAAGATGATTATAAAGAATTTCTCTTTAATAATTTTTCGTTTTGTAAAGGTGATACGGATATTTTTTATGCATTTTTGGAAAAATCAATTAAAATTCTAAAAAATAATGGATACTTAGCTTTTATTATTCCGAATTCTTGGCTTTGGTCAAAGGCAGGGGAAAATTTTAGAAAATTTCTAAAAAGAAGTGAATTTCAAGTTGAAGTATATGATTTTGACCATTTTCAAATCTTCCCAAAAATCACAACTTATATCTCAATAATCATTTTGAAAAAATCAAAAGGATATTATCATTATTTTAGATACACAGGCAATAGCTTTTATGAAGTTAGCTCCTCTTGGAAAAATGTTTTTGAATTTAGATTATCAGAAAATAATATATTTGAAATTGTTCAAAATCATCCATTAAAAATTGGTGATATTAGAGTTGGAATAGCAACATTAAAAGATAAAGTTTTTATCTTTAATCCAAAAGATGAAGATGAGAATTTTTACTATTTGGATAATTTTAAAATTGAAAAACAAATAACAAAAGAGATAATAAAAAACACGAAAATTAAGTCAAAGGAAGATATTAAGAATAATAAGTTAAGAATTATTTTCCCTTATGAAAACGGAAGACTTATAGATGAAGAAAAACTTAAAGAAAAATTCCCAAATGCTTATGAATATCTTTTAGCTAACAAAGAAATTCTTTTAAAAAGGGATAAAGGAAAGAAAAGATATGAAAGCTGGTATGCTTTTGGTAGAACACAAGGAATAAAAAATTTGTTTGGAAAGAAAATTTTAACGCCATCAATAAGCAAACGACCTATATTTATTTACTGCGATAAAGAATTTGCCCTCTTTTATGCAGGTTATGGAATTTTTAATCCTCCTTATGAATTTGAAATTATGGAAAAAATTTTGAATAGCTCAATAATTGAAGAATATATGTTTATTATTTCAAAACCATATAGAGATAATTGGAGAGCTTATTCTAAAATTTTTCTTGAAAAAATAAAAATTCCTATATTAAACAAAGATGAAATAGAAAAGTTAAGAATGTTAAGCAAAAAAGAGGAAATAGATGAGTTTGTTTTGTGGTTGTATAAAGGAAAAAGGACTAAGAAAGTCTTTGTGTCAAAGTTATTTTAATTATTTAAGGGACTATCTGGAAGGTAAAAAAGGTTCAAGAAGTGCAAACAAATTACTACCATTGCACGGGTTTATAGCGAAAAGTATAAAAAAGAGTTTAGAAAACAATTTTAAAACTACTTTTGATGTTTTTTATTTAAATGGAAAGGAAGTTGAAATTGATGGAGAATTTTCTTCAAAAAGAGTTGATATTTTTATAAGCATGAAAGGAAATTACAAAATAGTTAAGGAAACAGAAAAGAAAGTTCAATTTGATGTAAAAAGTCCAAATTTTTCATTTATATTTTCTGTGAAATTTATAACTTCAAATTATAAGCAAAATTCAAATAATTATTTTGAAAATTTAATTGGCGAATGTATTAATTTGAAATTGAAAGGTTTTAAGTTTGGTCATCTTTTATTTTTTAAATATCCACATAGAAATAAAGAATTTTCTCCCAATTTTTTATTTTTGGGTATTTATGAAATAGTTACTTATGGTAAAAATAAATTAAAATTAGAGAAAGAAGGTCAAAAAATAGATGAAATAGCAAGAAATTTAAAATATGCTTTAATTAGAAGAATTTTACCCCCATCAATAAAAACAAAAACTTTAATTGAATTCCTATCACAGCCATTTTGTAAGTTTTTGGATGAATTAGCATCTTAATAAAAAAATTTTTGAAATTTATATAGCAGTTGATGTTCCTATTCTATTAGCACCTGCTAAAATCATTTTTATTGCTGTTTCCCTATCTCTTATTCCACCAGAAGCCTTAACACCAAAATTTTCCCCGACAACTCCCCTTAATAATGCAACATCAAATAATGTTGCTCCATATTTTGAAAATCCAGTAGAAGTTTTAACGAATTTAGCACCACTTTCCTTTACAATTTTACAAGCAATAATTTTCTCTTCATCAGTTAATAAACAGGTTTCAATAATAATTTTTAAATTCTCAAAAATTTTAGAAACTTCTTTTATTTCAAACTCAACTAATTTATAATCTTTGCTTTTAAAAGCTGATATATTCATAACCATATCAATTTCATCAATACCTTCATCTAATAACCATTCAACCTCTGATAATTTTAATTTCAATGGCAATGCACCAAGAGGAAATCCTACAACAGAGCAAATTTTTATATGTTTTTCTTTAAGTAATTCTTTAACTTTTGGAACAAAAAATGGATTTATACAAACTGAATAATAATTTTTAGAAATTGCGTTATTTACAAAATTTTCTAAATCTTCATAAGTAGCATCAGGTCTCAATAATGTATAATCAATCAAATGATTTATTTGAATATCTGGTAAATTAGTTAATTTTTCAATTTCATTAGCTTTTTTATGAGCTATTTCAATTAACTCCATAAATCCTCTCCTTTAAAAATTGAGGTAATGAAAAGCAACTTTTGTAAATTTCATCATTATAAAATTTTAAATTTTGAATAATATATTGATTTCTGATTTCAGGAGCATTTAAACCTAAAAAGCTTATTGTAAATGACCAATAACCACCTGGATAAGTAGGAATAGGAGCTGTATAAACATAAGCATTTGAAAAAACACTCTTAAATGTTTTGTAAATTTTTTCTAAAATCTCCAAATGGTAAAATGGAGATTCACTTTGGATACATATAACAGAAATATCATTCATTAACTTTTTAACATTTTGTAAAAATTTTTCACTTATCAAACCCTCTGCTATTCCAATAGGGTCAGTAGAATCTATTAAAACAACATCAAATTTTTCATTATTTTTCTTAACCCATTCAATAGCATCCATTATTATAACTTTAACTCTTTTATCGTCAAATGATTTTGAAAGTTCAGGGAAAAAAAGTTTTGAAACATTTATAACTTCTTCATCAATTTCAACTAAATAAGCTTTATCAATAGGATATTTTAAAACTTCCCTTAATGTTCCTCCATCACCTCCTCCAATTATTAAAATGCTTTTAGGATTAGGATGAGATTTCATAGGGACATGAGAGAGCATTTCATGATATATAAACTCATCCTTTGTTGTTGTCATTATTAAATTATCAAGTGCTAAAACCCTTCCAAAGAATTCATTTTCAAAAACTAAAATTTCTTGATATTTTGTCTTCTTTTTATAAAGAACATTCTTAACACTTAAATAAATTCCACTACTTTTTGAATGAAATTCAATGAAGCTTTCCATTTAAAATATAGCTACACCTGAAAATACACAAGTCCAACCATCAACAACAGCACTTATTGATTTAACTTCAATAAAATCAATATCTATATTTCTTAAATTCATAGCTTCAAAAGCCATATTATATGCAATTTCCCTTATTTTATCTTCATCAAAATATCCACTAACTTCCATTATAACACCAACATTATTCTTATTTTTAGGAATAGCAATAGAAACCGCAGAAGATATAACTTTACCATTTTCATTTGAAATGATATATCCATAAGCAATTGGAAGTAGAGAGCCAGGCTTTAATTCTATCTTATTAACAATTTCAACATTAGGTGGAACAATACTTGAAACTTTTAAAAGATTATAATTACCAACACCAGCAGAAATTAAAGCACTATCAAAAGCATTTAGAGAAGTTGCACCTTTGCCTATCCCTGAACATAAATATATTCTTTTAAGCTCTCCAAATAAATGGGACATCATCTTTTATAACAATGCCTTTTTCTTCAAGAGCAGATTTTAAGTAATTTGGAATAGAAAACATAGCAAAATGCATATTAGGATAATAAAATTTAAAATTTTCTCTATTTATTTGATTAATCCTTTCATGAATAACAGTTAATTTAACATTCTCTGGATCTATTGCTTTACTTGCTATTACAAATGCCCAAGGTAATTGAAATGAAAACATAAATGTCCAATATACTTTGACAATTGGAAAAATTGTTTTTAAGGTTTTGTATAAGCTTGAAACAAAATTAGGATATAATGGGTCAGCACTTCCCGCTTGGGCAACAAAAATTCCATCATTAGAAAGCTTATTATATAATACACTATAAAATTCCTTTGTAAATAATCTAACTGAAGGACCACTCTCAATAGGCTCAGTTAAATCCGATATAATAACATCAAAAACATTATTTGTCTCTTCTACAAATCTACGAGCATCAGTATAATAAATTTTACTCCTACCATCCTCAAAAGCACCATCATTCCATTCAGGCATATATTCTTTACATAAATTTACTAATTCCTCATCAATATCAACCATAATTGCTTCTTTAACAGAAGTATGTTTTAGAACTTCTCTTAATGTGGCACCTTCACCTCCTCCCATAATTAAAACTTTTCTTGGATTTGGATGAGAAAACATAGCAATATGAACTAATGCCTCATGATAAATATATTCATCTATATAAGCGGATTGAATTTTGTCATCAAGAAACAATGTTTTTCCAAAAGGCTCAATATCAAGAATATCAACCTTTTGATATTTAGTCTTTCCAGAATATATAATTTTTTTGACCTTATAGTAGAATAATAAGCTATCAGTATGCTTCTCAACAAACCAAATGCCACCAAGCATAGAATGAAAATTTTAAAGGTTTAAGCTTTCTTTTAATTTTTTTTAAAGAATTTTGAAAAAATAAAGTAGATAATTAAGACGAAAATCCCAATAGCACTTATGTAAAATGTTATTTTGGGGTCTAAATTTTTAAATCCTGCTCCAATTAAAACAATTATAGCATCTGCTGGAATCCTAATAAATAAAATTAACATAAGAAAGTAAATTTCCTTTATTTTAAGAAGACCCGCAACAAAGCATAGTGCGTCTTTTGGAGTAAATGGTATTAAATATAAAATATAAAATCCAATAATTCCTTTTTCATTCACAAACTTTGAAACTTTTTCCAAATCCTCTTTTCTAATAAATTTTAAAACAATTCTTTCACCATAAATTTTGGCAATATAATATGCAGAAAAAGAACCGAATAACATACCAATTCCATCAATTAAAATACCCCAAAGACCAAATATATAACCTGCCATAAAAGGAACAAAGTGTCCTGGAATAAAAGCAATTACAATTTGAGCTATATGAAGTAAAATTATTCCTATTGCTATTAGTGGATATTTAAGTAAAATTAAGTTTTGAGGATTATAATAGAAATAAATTGCCATTCCTATTAAAGCTCCATTAAATAAATAAAAAACCAAGTTTGAAAAATACATCGGAAAAATTTTAAACAATTTTTGATGTGGTAATAATGAAAAGATAATATATAACCCCCCAAAAATTAAAAAATCCAATTTATCTTTCAAAAATACATAACCAAGAAGAATACCATTTATAAATGTTAAAGTCTCAAATTTGTCTATTTGTGATGGAATGAAAGGTAAAGAAAAAAACAAAAATGTTAAGAATAATAATGATTTTTGGCTTGTGTTAAAATTAAGATGAAAAAGCATGAAAAGAATAATAATTATTAGGACAAATTTCCAAAGCTTGGTTAAATATGACAAATAAAAAAATGTTGAAATTATTCTCTTATCTTTTATAAAATAGCTTAAAATGCCAATAAGGGTAGAAATTAAAAAATTAAAATAAAATAACTTTATATCAAAAACTTTGAATTCATAAGCAATACTCTCAAAGGCAATTGTAAAAATCATAATTGATAAAATTGCCCTTAAAAAATCAAATTTTAAATAGTTAGATAAAATAAACCCAAGGACAAAAACTGCGAAAAATTCCCTAAATAAAAATATAGAAATTATTGAGCTAATTATTAGGCTTATCAAATTTTTTAACTTTGTTTATAGTTTGGTGCTTCTTTTGTAATTATAATATCGTGAGGGTGGCTTTCTATAATACTAGCATGTGAAACTTTAATAAATTTAGCTTTTTCCCAAAGCTCTTGAATGTTCTTTGCACCAATATATCCCATTCCTGATTTTAGTCCTCCAACAAGTTGGAAGATGACTTCGGAAACACTTCCTCTATATGGAACAATCCCCTCAACACCTTCTGGAACAAATTTATCTCTTTCTTGAAAATATCTGTCAGAACCCATAGCTCCGAGGGAGCCCATACCCCTATAAGACTTATACTTTCTACCTTGTAGGAATACAACTTCACCTGGACTTTCATCTGTTCCCGCAAGTAAATTACCTATCATAACACAACTTGCACCTGCTGCAAGAGCCTTTACAATATCTCCTGAATATCTTATTCCTCCATCTGCTATTATTGGAATTTTAAATTTTTTAGCAATTTCAGAGCATTCCATTATTGCAGTTAATTGTGGAACACCAACGCCTGCTATAATCCTTGTGGTACAAATTGAACCTGGACCTATACCAACTTTAATACCATCAACATTTAGTTTTATTAAATCTTCAACAGCTTCGCCAGTTGCCACATTTCCAACTATTAAAGGAAAATCTTTAAAATGCTTTCTAAATTCTTTAATTGCTCTTATAACATATTCTGAATGAGCATGAGCAGTGTCAATAACAATCACATCAACACCTACTGAAATTAAGGCATGACTTCTTTCAATAATATCCTTTATTCCAACAGCAGCACCAACCCTAAGCCTTCCATTTTCATCTGTGTTTGAATTTGGATATTGAACTTTCTTCAATAAATCTTTTAATGTGATTAGTGCTACTAATTTTAATTCCTTATCAACAATTGGTAATTTTTCAATTTTGTATTTTTTCATAATTTCTTTTGCTTCATTTGGAGTTATTGGATAATAAGCATATATAACATTTCTATTCATAACTTCTTTTAACGGTTTTAAGTTGTTTTCTTCAAAAATCAAATCTTTTCTCGTGATAATTCCAATTAATTTTTTGTTTTCATCAACAATTGGAATACCTGATATATTCTTTTCTGCTATTAATTTTTTTGCTTCTGCTACAAGATTATCAGGACCAAGTGTCCAAGGTTCATAAATAATCCAACTTTCATATCTTTTAACTTTTTTTACTTCTTCACTTTGTTTCTCAATTGTTAAATTTCTATGAATAATTCCAATTCCTCCTTCCTTAGCAATTGCTATTGCCATTTTATGCTCTGTAACTGTGTCCATAGCAGATGAAACAATTGGTATGTTTAACTTTATGTTTCTGCAGAGAAATGTTTCAACATTTACTTCACTTGGAAGAATTTCACTTCTTTGAGGAAGTAAAAGAACATCATCAAATGTCAGAGCTTCCTTAAACATTTTAAAATTTTAAAGCAAAGTAATTCTGCCTTGTCTAATAATTCTCAAATCATTTATTTTTTTATATTTTGTCCGCCCACCCAAAAATAAGCCTTCCGCTTATAAACTTCGCCCCCCTTAAACTCCCCCGTAAAACCTAATAATTTCATTAAAGTTTTTATAAGTTATTAGTTTTCAATCACTTAACACTATTTATTGGACAATGTAAAGTAATTCAAATTTCTTCACTTGCTATTTTCTTTAAATAATCGCCATAACTACTATTTTTGTATTTATTTGCTATTTCTAAAATTTCTTTTTTTGTTATATATCCCATTCTATAAGCGACTTCTTCAATACACCCAATTTTCAATCCTTGTCGTTTTTCAATAGTCCATATAAATAAACTTGCTTCAACAAGGCTATCAAAAGTTCCACAATCTATAAAAGTAAAACCTCTTCCCAGAATTCTATAATTTAACCTATTTTCAATTAAATAAGCTTTTAAAACATCAACAATTTCAAGCTCATTTCTTTTGGAAGGTTTTAAATTCTTCGCTACTTCAACAGCAAATTTATCAAGATAATATAATCCAATAATTGCTAAATTACTTTTTGGTTTTTCAGGTTTTTCTTCAATAGAAACAATTTTATTGTTTTTTATTTGAGCAATACCATATCTTTTTGGCTCATTTACATAATATAAAAAAATTGAAGGAGGCTTTGTTTCTCTTAAAATTTCAGGCAGTCCATGACCATAAATGATATTATCTCCAAGTATTAAAGCAAATTCATCATCTATAAAATCTTGTGCAATAATTATGCTTTCTGCTATTCCTCTTGGTTCTTTTTGAATAGCATAATGGATTTTTATTCCAATATGACTTCCATCTGAAAGTAAAATTTTAAATTTTTCTAAGTTTTCTTTGTCAGTAATTATTAAAATTTCCTTTATGTTAGCAAGCATTAAAACTGAAAGTGGATAATAAATTAATGGTTTGTCATAAACTAAAAGAAGTTGCTTTGTAATAACTTTTGTAATAGGATAGAGTCTTGTTCCAAGCCCCCCTGCTAAAATTATACCTTTCATATAAATTCACAAATTCTATCAAATGCTTTTATAATTTCAATTTGGCTATTATTTTTAGGTTTATTTACAACAAAAGGAATTCCATTATCAGCTAATTCCAAAAATTCAACATCAAGTGGAATTTGACAAATTAAAGGAATATTGAATTCTTCTGAAAGAATTTTTCCTCCATCTTTCCCAAAAATATCAATTCTTTTACCGCAAGTATCAATAATATAACTCATATTTTCAACAATTCCAATAATTTTGACTTGTAGTTTTCTAAAAGCATTTATTGTTCTTCTAACATCATCAAGAGATATTTTTTGAGGTGTTGTTATAATAATAATGCCATCCAATTTTACTAATTGACAAGTTGAAATTTGAGCATCTCCTGTTCCTGGTGGAAAGTCAATAATTAAATAATCTAAATTGCCCCAAAGCGTATTGAAAAATAAATCTGAAAATACTTTGTGAAACATTGTCCCTCTCCAAATAACAGGAACGCCTTCATCTAATAAACTTGAAAAACTTACAATTTTTATTCCATAATTTTCAACAGGTATAAACTTATTATCTTGACTAATTTTTAAAACTTGACCTTTTATATTTAATAATGTTCCCGCTGATGGACCATATACATCTGCATCAAAAAATCCTACTTTATAATTTTTTTGAGCAAGGCTAACTGCCAAATTTACTGCAATTGTAGATTTACCAACACCTCCTTTACCACTTGCTATCCCAATAATTTTTTTAATTCCTTCAATTCTTTGAGGATTAAATATGTTTTTCTGCTCCACTTTTTGATCTTTTTCAAATTTTTCTTTTACTATAATTTCTATCTTTTCTAAATTCATCTTTTCTTTTAATGCAGTTTTTATAACATTTGAGATTTCATTTGAATAATTTATGTATTCTTTTGGAATTCTTAGAAAAATTTTAAGTTTTTCATTTTCAAAAAAAACTTCACTAACCCATCCAAGCTCAACGATATTTGAGCTATCAATTTTAATGTCTTTTAAAACTTTATATATCTCTTTAAGCATAATGACGAAAATTTTAAAGTGCCTTGATTTATTTTTCTAGCTTTGTCCAATAATTCTGAAACTATTTATTTTTCTATATTTTCCCCACCCACCCTGAAAATAAGGCTTCGCCTTATAAATGCCCATTTTTCAGCTGGGGGCTTCGCCCCCTAATAGTCCCCCATGAAATCGATAGTTTTAGAAAATCTTTCATAACTTATTGATTATCAACCACTTAACACTATTTATTGGACAAAGCATATTTTTCTGCGTTGTCTAACAATTCTGAAATTACGATTATTTGTTATTTTTCCCATCCACCCTATAAATAAGCCTTCGGCTTAAAACTTCGCCCCCTAACAAACCCCCAAAAAAACAATAATTTCCTGAAATTTTTAACATTATTTATTGGACAAAGCATATTTTTCCTCATTTTACCCACCCTAAAAATAAGCTTACCGCTTAAAACTTCTTACTGCTTAACTAAGTTTATGGGAACTTCTTGATAATGTGAAAATTCCATTTTAAATCTACCTCTTCCTTTTGTTTTTGCTCTTAGAGCAGGCAAGAAATCATATAATTCAGCAAGTGGAATTTGACTAATAATTTTATTTGTTTCAATACCTAAAATTTTGCCCCTTCTACTATTAACTTCTGAAATCACATCACTTATATATTCCTCAGGAGCAAAAATTTCAACATTGTAAATTGGCTCTAAA
Source organism: Candidatus Hydrothermia bacterium (assembly GCA_032249175.1). Classification (GTDB taxonomy): domain Bacteria; phylum Hydrothermota; class Hydrothermia; order LBFQ01; family DSFT01; genus DSFT01. The sequence continues at coordinate 13,968 of JAVVGK010000005.1, forward strand.
ATATAAGGCTCTGCTTTACTTACAGCATCTTTAAAAGCTAAACTTCCTGCTATTTCAAATGCTAAGTTTGAAGAATCTACCTCGTGATATTTACCATCAAATAATGTAACTCTTATATCTATCATTGGATAGCCAAGAACAAAACCTTCTTCCATTGCTTTTTTAACGCCTTGCTCAACATAAGGTCTATATTCCTTTGGGATAGCACCACCAAAAATTTTATCTACCCATTCATAGCCTGCCCCTCTTGGCAAAGGCTCAATTCTTATATTAGCAACACCATATTGACCTCTTCCTCCTGTTTGCTTAATGTATTTTCCAAGACCTTCTGCACTTTTTCTAATTGTTTCTCTATATGGAACTTTCGCTCTTTCTTTTTCTACTTCTACATTAAATTTCTGTTTTAATTTTTCAAATATGATATTTACATGAACCTCACCTTGACTATAAAGTAATGTTTGTTTTAATTGTGGGTCATATTTAAATGTAAAAGTTGGGTCTTCTATCATAATTTTTTGTAGTGATTCAGAAAGTTTTTCTTCATCTTTTTTACTTTTTGGTTTAATTCCGATAACATATAATGGTTCTGGATATTTAACCCATTCGTAAATTACATTATCATTAGATAGTGTGTCTCCTGTTTTGCTATCTTTTAATTTTAAAAAAAGTCCAATTTCCCCTCTTTTAAGTTCATTTACTTCCTTTCTTTCTTTTCCAAATGGTATAAATAAATGTGATATTTTTTCAATAGTTTCTGTTCTTTTATTTTTAAGCTCAATTCCACTATAAACTTTTCCTGTAAAAACTCTAAATAAGAACATTTCTCCAAGATGAGCTTCAGAATATGTTTTAAAAATTATTAAGGAAGTAAAGTTTTTATCGTCAAATTTTTCCTCAAAAGATAATCCATATTCTCCAATAAAATCTAAAAGTTCATTTATTCCAATACCACTTAGTGCATCAACAAATAAAACAGGATAAAACAAGCTATTGTCAATTGCTTTCCTAAATGCTAAATGAATTTCTTCCTTTGTTATCTCTTTTCCTTCCATATATTTTTCAAGTAATTCGTCATCCGTTTCAACAACTGCTTCAATAAATTCATTATATTCTTCAACTGCTTTTTTCCTTAAATTTTCTTCAAGATTTTCAAAATTTCCATCAATGATATTAAAAACCCCATTAAAATTACTACCAATTCCAATAGGAACTTGAACTGGATGAACTTGTTTTCCGAATTTTTTCTTTAATAAATTTACAATCTCATCGGGGTCTTTTTCATAACTTTTACATTTATTTATTACAAAAAATATAGGTAAATTATATTTTTTTGCTTCTTCAAATGCTCTTTCTATTCCAACCTCAAGTCCCATAGAAATATCTACAACGATTAACATATTATCAGCAACTCTTGTTGCACTTATAAGCTCACCTTCAAGCTCAATAAATCCTGGTGTATCAATAAATTGAAAATCATAATTTTTATATTTTGTTTTAAAGACTTTTAGATTTATTGTCATATTTTTGGATTGCTCAATCGGGTCATAGTCAAGAATTGTTCTTTCAGCTCTTTGAATAGCATTTGTAGTTTTTAAAATTTGTGCCAGTAATGTTGTTTTACCACTTCCTATATGACCTGCTATGACAAAGGTTCTGTCGTTCATAGCTATATTTTAAAGGAGAACTCAAACAAGTTTTTATAAAGCTTTAAAATTTTCTTATGACAGAAAAGGAGATTTTGGAAATTGTAAGAAAAAATCCTAATGTAATATGGGAAATTATCTCAAATGACCCGCAACAACTTATAGAAATTATTGAAAAATCCAAAATTAAACTTGTTACAAATAAAGATTTAAAAATTTTATATCATAAATTAAAAGATGTGTTATCTGAAAAAATAAATCAAAGATTTAGGGAATTAGACAAGAAAATAGACGAGAAGTATGAAGCACTTGACAAGAAAATAGAACAGAAATATGAAGAGCTTGATAAAAAAATAGATGAAAGATTTAGGGAGTTGGACAAGAAAATTGATGAGAAGTATGAAGAGCTGAATAAGAAAATAGATGAGAAGTATGAAACACTTGACAAAAAAATAGAGCAGAAATATGAAGAGCTTGACAAAAAAATAGATGAAAGATTTAGGGAATTAGACAAGAAAATTGATGAGAAGTATGAAGAGCTGAATAAGAAAATAGATGAGAAGTATGAAACACTTGACAAAAAAATAGAGCAGAAATATGAAGAGCTTGACAAAAAAATAGATGAAAAATATGAGGCATTAGATAGGAAAATTGACCAAAAATTTAATGCCTTAATTATTACTATTGTAATTCAAACAATCGCAATTATAGGTTCTTTAATTGGTATTGTTCTAACGCTTATTCAGATTTTAAAGTAAGCTTTAAAATTTCTCTATGTCTGAAATTATAAAAGGTGGTCAATTTTTAGTAGAAGATGGAAGGGTAGAGGAAACCTTTATTCCTGAGGAATTTACAGAAGAGCATAAACTTATAGCAAAAACAGCTTCTGATTTTATGGAAAAAGAAGTCCTTCCTTATGATAATGAGATTGAAAAAAAGAATTTGGATTTATTAAAAAAATTACTTAAAAAATCAGCAGAATATGGATTTACAGGTGCTGAAATATCTGAAAAGTATGGAGGAATGGGAATAGATAAGAGAACTTCTATGATATTAGCAGAAAAGTTTTCAATTCAAAGTTCATTTGCTATTACCTGGGGTGTTCAAATTGGAATTGGCTCATTACCTATTGTTTATTTTGGAAATGAGGAGCAAAAGAAAAAGTACCTTCCAAAAATAGCGAAGGCTGAATTAATTGGAGCTTATGCCTTAACTGAACCTTGTTGTGGCTCAGATGCTATGAATATTAAAACAAAAGCAGTTCTTGATGGAGATTATTGGATTATAAATGGACAAAAAATTTTTATTACGAATGGAGGAATAGCAGACTTTTATATTGTTTTCGCAAGAGCTTATATAAATGGTGAAGATAAAGGAATAACTGCTTTTATTGTAGAAAGAGATAGAGAAGGATTTTCTATTGGAAATGAATATCATAAGATGGGAATGGTTGGCTCATCAACAGTTCCACTATTTTTTGATAATGTAAAAGTTCCAAAGGAAAATCAATTATATGAAATTGGAAAGGGTCATAGAATAGCATTTGGAATTTTAAATATAGGAAGGTATAAACTTGGAGCAAGTACTATTGGCTCATCAAAATATATTTTAAGCCTTGGTGTTAAATATTCAAAGGAAAGAACAGCATTTGGTAAAAGTATATCTGAATTTGAATTAATTAGAGAAAAATTTGCGAAAATTGTCAGTTATATTTATGTTGGAGAAAGTGCAAGTTATAGGATAGCAGGATACATGGATAAATTTATACCAAGTGATATAGATCCATCACAAGCAATTGAAAGAATTGGAGAATATGCTATTGAGCATTCTATAATAAAGGTTTTTGGCTCAGAAGTTTTAGACTTTACAGTAGATGAGATTTTACAAACTTATGGAGGATATGGTTATATTGAAGATTATCCAGCAGCAAGGGCATATAGAGATAGTAGAATAAATAGAATATGGGAAGGAACAAACGAAATAAATAGACAAGTAATTACAGGAATGCTTTTACGAAAAGCTTTAAAAGGTGAATTACCTTTAATTCCAATTGCTCTTAAATTTGCTAATGAAGTAATCAGTTATATTCCTGAAATGCCCAATTATGGATTTTTATCAAGAGAAAAATTTGCTATTGACATATTTAAGAAAGTTTTCTTAATGGTTTCAGCGTTAGCAGTTCAAAAATATGGTGAAAATATAAGAGATGCTCAAATTGTTTCTTCAAGTATAGCAGATATTGTTTCACATATATTTTTAGCGGAAAGTGGCTATTTAAGGGCATTAAAATTATTAAATATGGGAGATGAAAAAAGAGCAAATGAATGTGCTAAACTTGTTGAATTTTATATTTATCATGCTATTAGAGATATTGAAGATAAAGCAATTAAAGTTTTATCATCACTTTATAGTGGAGATGAGCAAAGAATGTACATTTCAACATTAAGAAAACTTTTAAGGTGGTATGAATTTCCAAATTATTCTCAAATTGTTAATGATATAGCAGTAAAGGTAATTGAAAATAATGGTTATTACCTTAGCGCTATTTAGCTTTGTTAAAACCATATATTTTTCAAATGATGTTATTGGAACAAAAATTATCATTTATCAAAATAATTATTATGTTTTCGGGAATGTTTTAAGTAATGCTTTTGTAATTAAATTAAATCAATTCAAAACTGCCATTTGGTCAAAAGTAATTTATAATGTCAATATTTCAGATGCTGTTATTTATAAAGATACAATATTTTTATTTACAAATTTCCCATTCTTTTCAATTATTAAAATGGATAAGGATGGTAATTTAAGCACTTCAATAACTTATTCTTCAAATGAGTCATTTGATAAAATTTTCTTTTCAGATGCATTTGGAAATTTATATTTAACGAGTGGAAATATCATTTTGAAAATAAATCATTTGGGAAGAATTATGTTTTCAAAATCTTTAAGTAATGTTGATTATTGTAATGGAACAAATGATTTTTATCTTCTTTGTAGATATAATTTTCAAGATTTAGCAATTATTAAAATTGACATTAATGGCAACATTTTAAAGTCAAAATCATTTGGATTATATAATTCAACATTTCCAATTAAGTTATTTAGGATAAATGGAAAGTTTTATGTTTTTTCACAATATAGTGATATATCAAATAAATACTTTATATTCATAGCATCTCTTGACACTTCATTAAATCAAGTTCTTTGGAGCAAAATTTATAAGCCAGTAGATAATATAAATTTATATGTTTCAAGTGTTGAGCTTATTGATAATAAATTTATTATTGCGGGAAATCATTTTAATGATATATTTTTCATAAGTATAGACACCCTTGGAAATTTATTATTTTCAAGAAAGAGTAAAAGTTTAGCACTTGAGCAAAATCCAAAAATTTTTAATAATACAATTTTATTTTATAATCAAGATAGTTTATCAATTTTTGATTTTAATGTAAATGATGGCTCAAGTTGTATTTTAGATACAATTTTGCCATTAATCATTTATAATATTTCAACAAAACCATTTCAAAATATCTCAATAAATTCAAGTGATTATGAATATTCAATTTTAGATTATCCAATTTCAGAAATAGATATTTCAGTTTATGAAAATAGTTATTGTAAGGTCAGCGTTTCTGAGAAGCAAAGTGTAAATAATTTTAGAAATTTTTATAGTTTAAATGGTGCTGTTTCAAATTGCAATTTAAAAAACTTTAAAATTTATTTATCAAAAGGCAAAAAAATTTTAAAAGTTAAATGAAAAAAATTTTATTTCTTATTTTTCTTGTTTCTTGCCAGAAAGAAAAAATTTTCGTTTTAGGATATTATCCAAGTTCCGAAAGTGAAAAAGTTATTGAAGATTTAAAACCTTTACAAATTTATTTAGAAAAGAAATTAAATATGAAAGTTAAACCATTTATCGCAACAGATTATAGTGCTTTAATTGAAGGATTATGCTCAGGTAAAGTAGATGGCAGTTTTTTATCTGCGCTTCCATATATTATCTCAAAGAATAAATGCTCAACAAAAATTATTATAACTTCATTAAGAAGTGATGGAACAATTTATTATAAAAGTTATTTTATTGTTAATTCAAAAAGTCCTTATAAAAGTCTTTATGATTTAAAAGGTAAAACATGGGGTATTCCCGATATTGCTTCAACAAGTGGTTATTTATTTCCTGTTTTAAGAATGAAACAACTTGGTTTAGATCCTCAAAATGACTTTAAAAAAATTCAATTAAATAGTCATGAGAATGTTATTATAGCAGTTTATAATAATGAGGTTGATTTTGGAACAATTTATTCTGATGGAAGAATATTATTAAAAAATGAATATCCTGATATATTTGAAAAAACAAGAGTTATTGATAGTATTGGTCCTATACCTAATGATGGTTTTGTAGTTTCACCTTATTTAGATGAAAAGACTATTGAAAAAATAAAATCTGCATTTTTAGAATTGCCAAAAGATAGTTTTGTTTTTAGTAAATTAAGAAAATATGGATGGTTTGGTATTGTTAGCGCTAATGATAGTTTATATGAAATTGTTCAAAAATTATATAATGATATTATACTGAAAAAACCTTAACTTTCCTAAATCTACAAGGGGAAGAGCCATGACCAACTCTTGCGGTTTGCCCAGGCTCACCTTTTCCACAATTTGGAACGCCCCATAACTTCCAATAATTCTCATTTGCTACGCCATCAAGATTATTCCAAAAGATATAGGATATACCATAATAAACAGGATTTTTATAAACTTCATCTTTTAAGAGTTTTCCATTTTTAATTTTGTAAGCAATTTCTGTTGAAAATTGAAAATTAAGTCGTTTTTGATCTATTGACCAAGATTTATTTGTTTCAAGATAAAAACCATCTTTTATATCACTAATTAGCTCCTCTAAGGTTTTATCACCAGGTAATAGATTTACATTTGTCATTCTAACAATAGGTATTCTATTGTATGAGCTTGCCCTGCTTGCTCCCGTTGATTTTTTGTTTATAAGCCAAGCACTATCTCTTGAAGATAAATAATTTACTAAAATTCCTTCCTTTATTAAAAATTCTTTTTTAGATTTAACACCATCATCATCATAACCAAATGAGCCAAGTCCTTTTTCAATTGTTCCATCTTGAACAATATTCATATATTCAGAGCCAAATTTAATTCCAATTTTGTCAGCCCAAGATGTTCCCGCATAGCTTGCTTCAAATCCAAAAACCCTGTCAAGTTCAAGCGCATGTCCTACACTTTCATGAATTTGAAGAGCCATTTGATTTGTCCCAATAATAATATCATATTCTCCTTCCTCAATTTTCTTTCCATATAATAGTTTTAATAATTCTTCTTTTACAACATATGCATTTTCTTCCCATTTTTCATTTAAGATAATTTCAAAACCTCCACTTAGCATATTACCTCCATGAGCAGCGGGATAAGACCTAAATTGGACATCTTCATCAGAAAAAGCATAAGCGGTATATCCTCCACCGCTATGATAAATGATTTGGTGAATAAATGCTCCTTCTGTTGAAGCAAAAAATTTTTCAGTTTTTATAAAGCTCATATTCTGATTTACAATTTTTATTCTACTATCACTTCTTAAAATTTTATCAACATTTTCCATAATTTTTATTTTTTCATCAATTGGAATACTAAATGGATCAATTTCTATTTTTGTAAAAAACTCATCAGTATAAATGTCTTCTTCTGTTAATTTTAGTCCCTTATTTGGTATATAACTTGATTTTGCGATATTTACCGCCTTTTTAATCGTTTTATAAATACTATCAGTGCTTAAATCATTTGTGCTACTAAATCCCCAAAAACCCTTAAACATAACTCTAATGCCAATTCCAATATCAAATGTTCTACTTACATTTTCAATTTCTCCATTCTTATAATTTATTATTTCGCTTTCTTCTATAACTAATCTAACATCTCCATAATCTATTTCCTTTATATCTTTTAGCATTTCAATTGCCATTTTTGTTATTTCCTTCATTCTCTATGACCTCCTTTATTTGCTCTTTTGCTTCATTATAAGCTTTCATAAATTCGCTATAAGCTCTTTTAAAACTTCTTACAACATCAGGAATTTTATCAGGTCCAAATAGAATTATAAAAATTAAAGCAATAAGTAGTATCTCCTGAAATCCTAAATTCATCTTGCGTATTCAATTGCTCTTGTTTCTCTTATTACAACAACTTTTATCTGTCCTGGAAATTGAAGCTCTTCTTCAATTTTCTTAGATATACTTCTTGCTATCTCAAAAGCTTCCGTATCAGAAACTTTGTTAGCATCAACAATTACCCTTAACTCTCTTCCTGCTTGAATAGCAAAGGCCTTTTCTACACCCTTATGCTCATAAGCAATCTCTTCAAGTCTTTGTATCCTTTGAATGTACTTTTCAATACTTTCTCTTCTTGCACCAGGTCTTGAGCCACTTATAGCATCAGCAGCTGCTACAATAGGAGCATAGGGACTTATTGGCTCAACATCTCCATGGTGTGCCATAACAGCATTTACAACAATTTCATTTTCTCCGTATTTTTTTAGGAATTGTCCTCCTATAACAGCATGTGGTCCTTCCTCATCAAGAACCTTACCAATATCATGCAGTAGCCCTGCTCTTTTTGCTATATTTTTATCAAGTCCAAGCTCACTTGCTATAATTGAAGCAATTTTAGCAGTTTCAATTGAATGTAATAGTAAATTTTGACCATAACTTGTCCTATATTTCATCTTACCGATGTAATAAACAATATCACTATGGATAGGGGTTATACCGAGATTTAAAACTGCTTCTTCACCAACACTCCTTATATGATTTTCAAATTCTTCATCAACTTTTTTATAAATTTCTTCTATTCTAGAAGGGTGAATTCTGCCATCCTCAATTAATCTTTCAATACATAACTTTGCCTTTTCTCTTCTTATAGGGTCAAACGATGATAGGACAATAACTTCTGGTGTATCATCAATAATTACCTCAACACCTGTTATACTTTCAAAAGCTCTTATATTTCTTCCTTCTCTTCCTATGATTCTTCCTTTTATATCATCTGAAGGTAATTCAACAATACTAATAGTTATTTCAGAAGTTTGAGAACTTGCACATCTTTGAATTGCTTGTGCTATAATTTCCTTTGCTTCTCTTTCAGCTTTAATTTTCGCTTCTTCCCTTATTTTATATGCCATTTGAGCAGCCTCATATCTTGCTTGTATTTCAACGCTTTTTAATAATTCTTTCTTCGCTTCTTCTTTGGTCATATTAGCGACTTCTTCAAGTTTTTTACTAATTTCATTTAATTTTTCATCTATGGATTTTTCTTTAATTGAAAGTATTCTTTCCTTTTCTTGTAATAATTTTTCTTTATTTTTTAACTCTTTTTCTAATTGGTCTAACTGCTCAGCTCTTTTTTCAATTTGAATTTGAAGCTCTTCAAGTTTTCTTCTTTCTTTATCAAGCTCTTTTCTTTCCTTGTATATTTCATTTTCAAGTTTTTTTCTTTCATTATTTATGATTTCGTTTGCTTTGGCTTGAGCATTATTTATAATATTCTTTGCCTTTTCTTCTGCTTGAATTATTATCTCATCAGCTTTTTTAAACCCGTCCTTATATTCTTCAAGCTCTTTTTTAATTTTATGGACTCCCTTTCTTCCGACATAAAAACCTAAAATAAATGTAATTATTGACAATCCTAAAAGCCCTATTTCTAACATAGCTTTCAACCTCCTTTCTAACTTTCATCCATCTTTTCAACAAAAGTAAGAGCAGTTTCATAATCTTTAAGTAGTTGGTTTAATCTTTCTATTCTTTTTTCTTTTTGTAAGACTTTATGTGCTAAAAATAAAACTAAAAGAGCAATTTTTTTATCCCTTGCTAAATTTTTATATCGTTTTTCTATCCAATCACAAACTTCATTTATAATTTGAACAATTTTCTTTACATCTTCCTCACTTTCAATTTTCATATTAAAACTATACTTTGTTCCAAAGATATTAAATTCTACATTCATTTTTCACTCTCCAAAATATCTAATTTTTGAAGGATATAAGTAATTTTATCTTCAAGATGTTTTATGATTTTCCTTAATTTTTCATTCTCTTCTTTTAACTTTTCATTTTCTTCTTTAAGTCTTCTATTTTCTTCTCTAAGTTTTATAATTGTATCTAAGGCTTTTGTTTGAATTTTTTCAAGCTTTTCTTCTAATTGTTTATCCTTTTCTTCTTCCATCATTTTAAATCCTCCTTACTTTATAACCATTATTTTCAAGCTTTTGAATAATATTCATAAGAATTTCATTTATTTCTTCATCTTTTAGTGTTCTGTTTTTATCATTAAAAACAAGTCTAAATGTTAAACTTCTATAATCTTCTCCTATGGATTGACCCTCATAAACATCAATTAAATAAAAATCAACCAAAAACGGAATTTTTAAATTTTTTATAAATTTTTCAACATTTAAATAGTAGTCTTCTTTTCTTATTAAAATTGAAATGTCTTTTTCAATTTTAGGGAACTTACTTATTTCTTCATAAGTTGATAATTTCATATCTTTTAAAGTCATTTCACAAACATAAACAGGATATTTTATGTCATAAAATTTTAAAACAGACCTTTTAATTTCTCCTAAGAATCCAACATTTTCATCATCAATATATATTTCAAGGCAAGTTCTTAAAAATGGTTTTTGAGAAATTTCAAAGTGATAATGATAATTTAAAAATTCAAGTAATGCTTCAACATCTCCTTTTAGTTCATAAGGGCTATAATATTCTTCATTTTCAAAATAATTTTTAACTTTCCTTCCACCCACAACAATTCCAAGACTATAAAATTCATTATTATTTCTATAAACTTTTCCAAATTCTAAAAGTTTTGCTCCATATCCGTTTCTTCTTATATTTAAAGATAATGCATCAATTAAACTTGAAATTATATAATTTCTATAAACATTCATTTCAGCACTTAATGGATTTAAAATTCTTAAATAGTCATTTGAAAAAATTTTTGCTTTTTCTTCGCTTATTAAACTAAATGTTTTTGCCTCATAATATCCTCTTGGAAATAAAAAATTTATGGCAACTTCATATATTGATTTTTTATATTTTGGAATATCAGAAATTTTAAATTCAGTTTTTGAAGGAATGTTATCAATTTTTAAAAATTTCATAATTTCTTCCGATAAATCATAGTGGTTTTCAATATCATCTCTATGATAAGGAATTTCATAGGTTTTTTCACTAATTTTCTTAATGCCAAAATGTTTCAAAATTTCCTCAAATTCATTTTCGCTTAATGTTGTTCCTAAAAGCTCATTAATTTTTTCAAAATTAACAATAATTTTTTTCTTTTCAATTTTTTGCTCGTAAATATCAATTGGCTTATAAACATTTCCATTAGTATATTTTTTTATTAGATAACTTGCTCTTTTTGAAGCGATTTCAACAAATTCCCAATTTAATCCTTTTTCAAATCTTTTTGAAGATTCAGTTTTTACTTTTAACATTCTACTTGCTCTTGAAATAAATTCCTTATTAAATAAGGCACTTTCAAGAAGAATATCTTTTGTTTCGTTATTTATTGAAGTTTCTTCACCACCAATTATGCCTGCGATTGCTATTGGTTTATATTTATCTGCTATTACAAGAATATCACTATTTAATTTTCTTGATGTATTATCAAGGCATAAAATATGCTCATTATCTTTTGCTCTTCTAACAATGACTTTTTCATTTATCTTATTTAAATCAAAGGCATGTAATGGTTGTCCTATTTCCCACATTACATAATTTGTAATATCTACTATATTATTTATTGAGCGAAAACCTACAAGATGTAATTTATATCTTAAAATATCAGGACTATTTGAAACTTTAACATCTTTTATTATTGCTCCAATATATCTAAAACATCCATTTTTTTCTTCAATTTCTATTGGAAATTCAAAATATTCTAATTCTTCATTTAGAAGTTCTGGCAATTTAACATCCATTTTTAAATAACTTGCAATTTCATAACAAATTCCCAAAATACCCATTAAATCCCCTCTATTTGGAAATATGTAAAGCTCATAAATATAATCATTAAGTTGTAAATAATTTAAAACATCATCATTTAAATCAAAATCAGGAGGAAGTTTTATAATTCTATCTGAAACTTCTGAAATTCCTATTTCACTTTCAGATAATAACATTCCTTCTGAGATATAATTTTTTATAAATTTCTTTGAAATAATTTGATTGTTTTTTAATTTTGCTCCTTCAATTGCTAAAACGACTTTATCATTTAATTGAACATCAGCGGTAGTTATAACTTGAAATTCTTTAAAGTTTGTCTTAACTTTTAATATCTTTAAGTTTCCATCATACTTTATATCCTCAACAACTGCGGGAAAAACTTTTCCTTTCAAACCTTCTGATAAATCTAAAAAATTCTCAACCTCAATTCCAATATCCTCAAAAAAACTTTTAAGCTCATTTGGACTTAAATTGAATTGATGAATAAATTCTTTTATTATATTATATAGAACTTTCATTCTTCTTGCTTTCTTCCAATTATTATTGCAATTACAATAGCAACTAATAGTAAAACAGAAGCAAGTTCAAAAGGAACAAGATATTTTGTAAGTAATAATTCACCTAATTTATCAACTTTTCCCTCTTCTCCAAGCTCAAATTTTGGCAATTTTGTAATATACAGAGAAACAGAAATTCCTACGAACAAAGCAAAAATCACAATAATTGAAATTAATCCTTTAAAAGAAAAATCAAAATCTATTAAAGGCTCTCTTAAATTTAAAAGCATTATAACAAATAAGAAAAATACAACAATAGCCCCTGAATAAACGATAATTTGAATAACACCTATAAATGGAGCATTTAAGAGGAAGTAGATTATAGCTAATGAAATAAAGTTCAATAAAAGACCAAGAGCATTATATATAGGTTTTTTGTGAAGAAGAACAATTAAAGCACCCAAAAGTCCAATAATTGAAAATACAATAAGGGCTAAAAGCATAGTTTTGAAATTTTAAAGCAAAGAAAACCTTGAAAGCAAAATTTTCTTTCCTTTTTCTTTATATGCTTTCATTTTATATTCTACATTTGGCTCATAACTAACTACGATTTCAAAGACTATATCAGGTGGAATTTCTAATATGTTTTTTGTTAGTTTTGGAAGTCTTTTTTTACTGATTATCATTATATCAGCACTTAAAAATGTTAAAGGATTTTTACTTACAATTATTGATACTTCACCTGAAAGTATGTAATATAATTTCTTAAAATGCCTTCCAAGATATTCGCTTAAAGCGAAAACCCAAGCTCCATGTAAAGAACTTGTAGCCATACTTTCAACTCCTATGCCTTCAATAACCTCAAAAACCTCTTCTGGTATTTTATTTTCAATTAAATCCTCATAAGTATATGTTTTTTTAGTAATCTGTTTCATATTTAAATTTTAAAGTATGAAAAAGAGAATTTATAGTTAATGCTTCTTACAAACACTTTCAACATATTTACCAATTATATCAAATTCTAAATTTACATAATCATTCTTCTTCAAAAATTTTAAATTCGTTAATTTTAATGTCTTTGGAATTAGTGTAATTTCAAAATAATTATTATTTATGCTATTGACTGTTAGGCTAACACCATCAACACAAATAGAGCCTTTATAAACAATAAACTTTTTAAATTTTTTATCAAATGAGATTTTAATAATTTTTGTCATTTCAAGTTCTTTAATATCAATTACTTTACCAATTCCATCTACATGACCGAGAACTAAATGACCACCTATAAGTTTATTTAATGTTAATGCTCTTTCCAAATTAAAAATATGCTCATTTAAATTTATCTTTGAAAATTTTGTTCTATTTAATGTTTCAAGTGACAAGAAGAAAAAAATGGATTTTTGATTAAATTTTTCAACGGTTAGGCAACAACCATCAACATTAATACTCTCACCTTCTTCTAAAATTTCATAAGGATTTTCAATTTCAAGCAATAGTCCATCATTATATTCTTTTATACTTTTTGTCTTTGAAGTTTTCTCAACAATACCACTGAACACATTCATAAGTTTAAAGCCGAATTTCACCATCCCTTAAAATTTAAAAAATGATATTCTTACTTTACATAATTGGAATTTTATTATTCGTTTTAAGTTTTTATTTTGGTTATATTGTAATAATTCCTTTTGTCTTAGCTCTATCATTTTTTAGCTTGCTTCTTGTGGATTCAAAAGTATTTTATTTTTGGCTCCTTAGTTTGCTTATTGCTATAAGACCTATAACAATAGATTTATTTTTTTGGGATGATTTTATTTTTGGATTTAAAATAACACATATATATAGTTTTTTATTAATTGCTCTTTGCTTTTTAGCTGTTTTTAAATTAAAGGTTGATTTAAAGTCTTTTAATTTATGGATTATTCCTGTTATATTTTTTCTTTATCATCTTGCCTATTTTTTAAATTCTCTATTAAATGGTAATGTTTATGGCTCCTTAGAGTATTTTTTAAGAAATGCAGGAGGAGTTCCATTTTTCTTTGCTATTGGTTATATTTTAGATAGTGAGGAGAAATTTATTAAGTTTTTGAAAATTATTTTAATTCCACTTTTGATTTTAGTTTTCTTTTCTCTTGTTTTTTCATTTTATAAAATTGATGAGCTTTATATGATAACAGGCAATCAAAAACAATTTTGGAGATTAAAACTGCTTTATCATGATTCAGCTCAATTAGTAATTTATCTTACTATGGCATTTATTATTTTATGCTATCTTTACATTAAGGAAAGGAAATTTTATTATTTGTTATTTATTTATCTTACACTAATTCCAATATATGCTACACAAACGCGCTCTGCTTGGGTTTCATCATTGGCAGTTTTTTTAATATTTCTAATTTGGATAAAAAAGCCACACTATCTTATTCCTTTTATTATTTTCTTTATTTTAAATTTTAATTCAATTTTAGAGAGATGGAATTATGCAGGTATAGAATTTAATGAGGAAGCTGGTTTTAGTGGTAGAGTTGGTCTTTGGAAAATTGGTTTAGGTTTCTTTTTAAGTTATGATCCAATCTATAAAATTTTTGGGCAAGTAGGTAATATTATTGCAAAGGGTGATTTTCATAATCAGTATATATCTTGGTTAGTTTATAATGGAATTTTTGGTTTAGTTTTCAATAGTTTGGTTTTAATTTTACTATTTATAAAGAGTTTTAGTCTAACAAAGAATCCTATGATTTTAATGGTTTATGCTTGGATAATGATTTCAGGTTTTTTAGGAAACTTCCTTTCTATGCCTAATGTTGTTGTATTTTTATGGTCAATTTTAGGTTATTGTTTGAGAAATTATCCAAAATAATTTTTTAAAAATTCTTTAAAAATTAACTTTAAGTTTTCAAGAGAATTTAAATCAGCCCATTCATCATCTGTATGAAGTCCATATCCAATAGCATTTGTTATAATTACAGGAATGCCTTTTTGAGCAAAAAATCTTCCATCAGTAGCTCCATGCTCACATATGAAATTAACACTTCTATTTAAAACCTTTTCTGCTGTTTGCTTATATAATTTTAAAAATTCATTTTCTTCATTAACATAAATTGCCTCTCCAACACTTAAAACTTCCATTTCTAAATTTGGAAATTTTTTTATTGAAGATAAAACCTGCTCTTTCATTTTTTCAATAGTCCAAGGCTCTGTAAATCTTATATCAATTTCTGCGTAGCAATAATCAGGAACAATATTTACTTTTGTTCCGCCTTCAATTTTACCTATATTTATAGTGTTGTGCCAGTGATTTGGATCACCACAAGGCTCAGTTGGAAAAATTAAACTTATATCATTGTAAAAATCAATTATATTTTCAATAGCATTTATTCCTTCCCAGACTCTTGAGCCATGAGCTGATTTTCCTTTTGATATTACTCTAAAATGTAAAACACCTTTTTCTCTATTTATTATATTAAAGTTAAATCCACCATCTGGAATTATAGCAAAATCACAAGAATAATTTTCCTCATTTAATAGGTATTCAACACCATTTTGACTTCCAATTTCTTCATCAGTTGTTAGCATTAATCCAATATCATAATTTTTATTTTCTTTTGAAAGTTCTTTAAATAATTCTATTAAGACTGCACTTGGTCCTTTCATATCAATAGCTCCTCTCCCTTTTATTATATTTCCTTCAATTTTTGGATTAAATAATTCATCTTTCGCATCTACAACATCTAAATGACCAACAAAAAAAATTTTTGGATGTTTTGTATCTTTAAATGTGGCAACTAATGAAAACTTATTATTTTTTTCATATTTTTTAATTATTAAGTTTGTCTCTTTTAAATAATTTTCAACAAAATCAATAATTGATTTTAATTCATTTGTTCTTTGGGCAGTTGTTTTAAACTTTATAAGCTCAATTAAAAGCTCTTTCATAATGAAAATTTTAAAGCTTAAAGAATTCATATATTGTAATTATACCCATAAATAAAAAGCTAAAAATTAATGTAAATGATGTTATGTATTTTAAATAAACAAGAAAAAATGGACCAAATGTCAAAAGCCAAGGATTTAGAATAAGCATTAAAACTGATAGAAAACTCAAAATAATAATGAAATTTTTTAAAAATTCATTTATTTGCGAAAATGAAAAGAAAATTGATAAAATAAGTGCTATTACAGGTGATATGAAGGCATGGAAATGTGAAGTTTCTGATAATTCTAAAGGTGTTTTCTGAAATTTTAACATTTCTTCATTTCCTTTATAATAGCTAATTATATCACTTGGACTAAATGAGCTGTTGAGTTTGAAATGAAGAATTAAGTGGGCAAATATAAATCCAAGAATTACAAATATATAAAAACATATAAAAGCAATTTTAATTGAAAGTGGAAGTTCATTTAATTTTATTTTTAACATAATTTTCATATAAAAATAATGTTCTTTTTACAGCATAAGTTATAGAATTTACAGAAATTGTAGCACCTGCTATATTCTTTATTTCTTTATTTACTCTTAAACTATCTTTTATTGTTTTATTTTCAAACTGCGATAGAAAACTTTTATTTTTTATTTCCCAACCATAAGGCTCCCTATAAGAAAGGATTTCAACAAACTGGACATAACCCTCTTTATTCAAAACAACCATAAATGTTATTGGAAGATGTTTCCCAACAACTTCATCAATTACAGCAACATTATCACAACCATAATAGAATTTTAGACTATCTTTTAATGTAATAGGTAATTTTTTCTTTTTTAATTGATTTTTTATTTCTTTATCAATTTTTAAAGTTAAACTATCAAAATGAGAGCAGTTTTTAAATGCTAATTTCAATGCCTTTTCATTTGTTAAAAAAATTTCTGAAATTAAAAAGGGGAGCATAACCCCCCTAAAATAAAATACTAAATATCATTCTTGCTTCAAGCTTTTCATGCTCATCAAGAACATTAGTAATTTGAGGAGTTATAGTAAGAGTAGTCCAAAATTTTGAAGTGGAGTAGTGTAAAGCTGGACCTAAGAAAAATGCATAATGTTCAGCTTCTTTTGTAAATGGTAAAACTTGATCTTTAAATTCACTATGTAGCCAGGCTTCAATTCCAATTGCGAAATTACCAAATTTATAAGCTATACCACTTGGAAGCATAAATATCGCTTCTTTTTCCATTTCTAAATTTCCATTAGAATTATAACTCATTTCAAATTCCTGCTCAAATATAACATTTAATGTCCATAAGAAATTTCCAAAGTATTTACTAAATAATAATTTCTCTTCAATCTCTTGCTTATTCATTCTATACTTTCCTTCAAGATATATTCCAAAACCAATTCTTTCTCTTGGACTTGAAAGTCTATGGACAATTGCTAAATCCACACCCTTAAATTTAAAATATGATTTTTCAATAATGTTTCCATTATCATAGTATTGATTATAGAGTGAAGAGTAGTTTAAATAAAGGGCAACATGAGTTCTTTCAGTTATAGCATATTCAAATTCCGTTCTCATATCCCAAAGGTAGTACATTCCACTTTCCTTTCCAGTTTTTAGTGTAGTCCATTGCTCAACTTCAAAGAGATTCTTAGGAAGATAGTCAGTATCATATGAGTAAGTGAATAGCCTTTCATGGGCATTTGCAACTGATAGCCAAACAAAAATTGTTAAAGTTATTTTTCTCATTCTCTTATCTCCTTTTTAAATTTCTTACTTGGTAAGTCGGAAATTTTTTAGGACAAGTTTTTGCAAATGATTTTCAATTAAAATAAAGCTTATTTTTAGGGTAGGGAAAAGACAAGGCAAAATTTTGATGCTTTGTCCAATAAATAATGTTAAGTTATTGATTATCAATAACTTATGAAGATTTTAAGGAAATTATAGATTTTATAGGGGGTTTAATGGGGGGCGAAGTTTATAAGCCGAAGGCTTATTTATAGGGTGGGTAGGAAAAAATAAGAAATAATCTATATTTTAGAATTATGGGACAGAGTACCTTGAAAATTTTTTTACTTTATAATTTTCAAAATATGGAATGGCTAATAAGAGCAGAATTTATAATGGGAAGTATTTTAAAGATAGGTGTAATTGAAAGTTATCCAAATTCTCAGATTGCTTTGGATTCTGCTTTTAAATATGCTAACCACTTAAATAAAATTTGGTATAAATTTTACGACAATTTTGTAGGGAATAATGATACTTTAATTGTTGAGGAAGAAACTGATGAAATTTTAGATTCATCCTTAAAGTACATTCAAATAACAGATAGTTTATTTAACCCATTTTATAAATCAAAAAACTTATTTCCAATTAAAATTTCAAAAAATCAGTGGTTCTTTCCAAAAGGAATAGTAATTGATTTAGGGGGGATTGCCAAGGGTTATTTAGTTGATAAAATTAAAGATATTATTTTAAGCTTTGGTATTGATACATTTTTTATAAATTTTGGAAGTAGCTCAATATATTCACACAATTATGAGCTAAATCTTTATGATGAAACATTTGGAAATTTTAAAATAAAAAATAAAGCTATTTCTATATCTTCAACAATAAGACCTGTTGAAAAAACTTATCACATTTATAATCCAAAACGTCAAGAATTTGTTAAAGAGAAAAGGAAGGTTCTTTTAATTTGTGATAATGCCATATTTTGTGATGCCTTATCAAAAGCTATTATAATAAATCCAAAATTAAAAGAAAAATTTAAATGGATAGAAATAAAGGTTTATTGAGGGGAAAAAACTAATTGCTTTGTCCAATAAATAGTATGATTTAATGGGGGGATTTAAGAGGTACGAAGCCCTCAAGTCAAAAACGGGGTTT
>JAVVGK010000006.1:0-31435 GCA_032249175.1 Candidatus Hydrothermia bacterium
GGTCTATTTAAGGAGGCGAAAGTTTTAAGGCAAAGCCTTATTTTTAGGGTGGGTGGGGAAAAATAAGAAATAATCTATATTTCAGAATTATCGGACAAAACAATATTTCAGAATTATTGTATTTTAAAATTTTAAACTTAATGAAATTCATTATTGAAGGTGGAAGGTTATTAAAAGGTGAAGTAAATATTAGTGGAGCTAAAAATTCGGCACTTGCTATAATGCCTGCTTCAATTCTATTAAGCAAACCTTTAATTTTAAAGAATGTTCCAGATGTTGAAGATGTTAGAACTATGATTGAGCTATTAAAATATCTTGGAGTTAAAATAAATAAAATTAAAAAAAATGTTATTGAAATTGACCCAAGAGATATAAATAAGTATCAAGCACCTTATGAACTGATAAGTAAAATGCGAGCAAGTATATATGTTCTTGGACCTTTACTTGTAAAATTCGGAAAAGCTATCGTTTATATGCCTGGTGGTTGCTCATTTGGACCAAGACCAATAGATTTTCATATTGAAGGTTTAAGAAGGATGGGAGCTGAAATAAAAATAGAGCATGGAAACATTATTGCTAATGTTAATGAATTTAAGTCTGCTTATATACAATTACCATTTAGAAGTGTAGGAGCAACAATTCACTTAATGATGACATCAAGCTTATTAAAAGGAAAAGAAATCATTATTTCTAATTGTGCATTAGAGCCAGAGGTTGTTGATTTAGCGAATTTTTTAAATAAAGCAGGTGCTAAAATATATGGAGCAGGATATGATGAAATTAGAATAGAAGGCGTTGAAAATCTTGAAATTGATGAATATGAAATCATTCCTGATAGAATTGAAGTGGGAACATTTCTTGTAGCAGGAAGTTTTGAAAATAATGAAATTATTATTAAGAATTTTATATTAGAACATATAAAACCGATTATTCAAAAATTAAATGAGGCAGGAATTTTTCCTTTTATTGAGAAAGATAGAATTATTGTAAAAGGAGTAAAAAAACCAAAAGCTATTGAAATTCAAACACAACCATTTCCTGGATTTCCTACTGATATGCAAGCACAATTTATGACATTACTTTCTATTGCTAATGGAATTAGTATAATAAAAGAAAATATCTATCCAAATAGATTTGCTCATGCTTATGAGCTTATGAGAATGTCTGCTGATATAAAAATAACTGAAAATATAGCAATTGTAAAAGGTGTTGAAAAGCTTACATCTGCAATTGTTAATGCTACTGATTTAAGAGCAAGTGCAAGTCTTGTTTTAGCTGGACTTATAGCAGAAGGTAAAACTATTATTGAGAATGTTGAGCATATTGATAGAGGATATGAGGATATTGAAATTAAGCTAAATAGTATTGGAGCAAAAATAGAGAGAATTTTATGAAAGAGCAATCGTTTTGGGAGCATATAGGTGAATTAAGGAAAAGAATCATTTATATTATTTTATTTTTAATTCCAAGCTTCATTTTTTCCTTTATATTTTCTGATTATATTCTCACAATTATTTCAAAACCTGTTGGGGATTTGTATTTTTTCTCACCAATTGAGGCATTTAGTGTGAAACTAAAACTATCATTTTTATGCTCAATTTTCATATCATTTCCATTTATTATATATCAAATTTGGAAGTTCATAGAACCCGCACTATATAGTAATGAAAAAAAAATTTTAATAATTGGTCTTATTTCATCCTTGATTTTATTTTATAGTGGCTCATTGCTTTCTATTTTTATAATAACGCCAATTGGTGTTAAGTTTCTTATGAGTTTTTCAACAGAAAATCTAAAAGCACTAATTAGAGCTAATGATTATTTGAATTTTTTATTATTTATGACATTATCATTTGGTTTTTTATTTCAAATTCCTATCGTTATGACAATACTATCCGCTTTTAAACTTATAAATCCAAAGTTTTATTCAAGAAATAGAAAAATTATTATTCTTTTAATTTTCATTATCTCCGCTATAATAACTCCAACTGTTGATGCTTTTAGTATGCTACTTTTAGCAATTCCCCTTGTAATTATTTTTGAAATTGGAATAATAGCTTCAAGAATTGTTTATAGAGAGAAGAAATTCTAAAAGAATAGTTTATTTGGTAAATGTGTTTCGGTAGGATTCCCAGAAGAATTTAGTGCTTTTCTTGTTCCACAATTTAACTTTAAAATTTTCGGACTATGAATGAAACATATTTAATAATTCTCATAAGTTTAGCTTATTTTTTTATTGGTGTTTTAACTGTTCTTTTTAGAAGAAATACGATAATTATGCTTATGGGTCTTGAGCTTATGCTAAATTCCGCTAACTTCTTGCTTATTACTATTGGAAATATTGTAAAAACCCTTGATGGTCAGATATTTTCAATTCTTGTTCTTGCTATTGCAGCATCGGAGGTTGCTCTTGGACTTGCTATTGTTGTAAATCTTTATAGGTTAAAACAAACAACAAATGTAGATGATTTCTTTTCCTTAGGGAGTAAATAACCATGATAGATATTTTACTTCTTATAACACTTTTTGCTCCACTAGTGGGTTTTATTATAAATGGTATATTTGGTAAGTTTGTTTTTAGGTTTAGTGGTTATATAGGAACATTTGTGCTATTTATTTCTGCTGTTTCAAGCTCAATTTTGCTTTTTATAGCATTAAGCAGTAGTAATTTTATATACGATAAGAGCTATTTTTATTGGATAGTAATTGATAAACTAAAAATTCCTTTTGGATTATTACTTGATAATTTGTCTGCTATAATGATTTTTGTTGTTTCATTTGTTTCATTTTGGATTCATTTCTATTCAATAGAATATATGAGAAAGGATGAGAGTTATTCAAGATATTTTGCTTATCTTAATTTCTTTGTTTTCAGTATGCTTTTATTAGTTTTGGCAAATAATTATGTTTTAATGTTTGTAGGATGGGAAGGTGTTGGACTTGCTTCTTATTTGCTTATTGGATTTTGGTTTAAAAAACAATCCGCTACTGATGCAGGAAATAAGGCATTTATTGTTAATAGAATTGGGGATGCTGGATTTTTACTTGGAATATTTGTAATTTTTTCATTTTTTGGCAGTGTTGTTTATAGTGATGTCTTTAAAAATACTAATTTAATAAATAAAGAGATTTTAACATTAATAGGAATTCTATTATTCATTGGTGCGACAGGTAAGTCCGCTCAATTTCCTCTTTATACTTGGCTACCGGATGCTATGGAAGGTCCTACGCCTGTTTCTGCTCTGATTCACGCAGCAACAATGGTTACAGCTGGTGTATATATGGTAGCAAGGTCATCACCAATATATATTTTATCGCCAGATGCAAGCTTTATTGTTGCTTTTGTAGGTGCTTTTAGTGCTGTTTTAGCTGCGAGCATGGCTCTTGTTAATAATGATATAAAGAGAATTATTGCCTATTCAACAATTTCTCAAATTGGATATATGTTCGTTGGTGTTGGTTTGGGTGCTTACTGGGCTGGGATATTTCATTTATGGACACATGCCTTCTTTAAAGCTTTGCTTTTTCTTGGAGCAGGCTCAGTAATGCATGCCTTAAATGATAATCTTGATATTAGATTGATGGGTGGATTATATAAGAAAATGAAAATTACTTGGATAACATTTTTAATTGGAAGTTTAGCACTTTGTGGTATCTTTCCTTTTGCTGGTTTCTTTTCAAAAGATAAAATTATTGAATATGCTTATTTCTCAAATGGGGTTATATTTTATCTTGTTATTTTTGGTGTTGTTTTAACAGCATTTTATACATTTAGATTGTTTTTCCTCGTATTTCATACAAAACCAAGAGATGAAAAATTATATGAGCATGCTCATGAAAGTAATTACATTATGACAATTCCAATGATTGTTCTTGCTCTCTTTTCAATAATAGGGGGTTGGATTTATTCGTATTTTGAAAGCGCTTTAAGTTATTTACCACACATAAAATTTGATGAGCATTCTACTCTAAATATATCTCTTATTAGTCAGATTTTAGCAATTTTTGGAATAATGTTAGCATTCTTCATGTATCAAAAACCCATTATTCCAAAATCAATTGGTGAAAATTTTATAATTAAGGGATTTTATAAAATTTTGTATGCAAGATGGGGTATTCTTTCGGACTGGTATGAGCTTTTCATTTTAAGGTTTTTGAAGTGGTTTTCAGGTATTATTTATAGATTTTTTGATCTTTCTATAATAGATGGTGTAGTTAGACTTTTTGCTTATATTAGTGCTTTAATTGGCTCGGGTATTAGAGGATTACAGGATGGTAAATTTAGTACATATATCGTCCTAATTATATTGATTTTTACTTTTATTTTGTATCTTATGATTTTAAGTGGATAGAAAAATTGGAAATTTTACCTTCAATTATTGCTGCTGATTGGACGAAAATTTATGAAGAAATTAAAAGTGTTGAAAATTGTAATTTGAATTATTTACATCTTGATATTATGGATGGTCATTTTGTAGATAATTTAACATTTGGAATGTTTATTGTTGATGCTATTAGGAAAATTACAAATTTAAAATTAGATAGCCATTTAATGATAAAAAACCCTAAAAAATTTATAGAAGAATTCTATAAAAGCTCTGATATTGTTGATGTTCATATTGAAATTGGTGAAGAAGCATTTGAATGTATTGAATTTGCTAAAAAAAATAATTTAAAAATTGGAATTGTAATAAATCCTAAAACACATCCAAAATATATTTTGCCTATTGTTGAAGATGTTGAGCAAGTTATTATAATGACTGTTAATCCAGGTTTTGCAGGACAAGAAATGATTAAAGATGTTTTATGGAAAGTTGATTATTTAGTTAATTTTAGAGAAAAAAGTCAATTGAATTTTAAAATAACAATTGATGGAGGTGTAAATTGGGAAAATATAAATGAGTTAAAAAAACTGAATGTTGATAGGGTTGTTATGGGAAAATCTTTCTTTTCCTTGAATTATGAAGAAAGAAAAATTTATGCTTTAAAATTTCAAAAGCCCCAGTAGCTCAGTTTGGATAGAGCGGTGGCTTCCTAAGCCATAGGTCGGGGGTTCAAGTCCCCCCTGGGGCGCTATGCTTTACCTTATTTTGAATTTAGTGGATGTGGATGGTAAGCTTTGGGATGTTCTAAGTAGAACATCCCCGAATGAGCCTATTGAACTGTTTATCGTTCTAAAAGATCAACTTCTCCTTCCTGAAAATCTAAAAGCATCTCCAACTGAAAAGATAAATATACTAAAAGAATATCACTTCAATAGTCAAAAGGATCTTGTTGAGCTTTTGAAGGCTTCATCTGATGTATATGAAGTTAAGCAATTTTGGGTAGTAAATGCTATATATGTAAAAATTAAGAGGGGTGCTTTTGAAAAACTGCTTTTGAATAGAAATGATATAGATAAAATCTACTATGATTGGGATAACTTCCATATAGTTAGAGATAAAGGAAGCTCAAATAGTATAAATGCAGCAACTTGGAATATATCAAAAATAAAGGCAGATAGTGTTTGGATTTTATATGGTTATACAGGAAATGGTGTAATAGTTGGGCATATTGATACTGGTGTTGATGCTTCTCACCCTGCACTTGCTGGTGATGTGTTATCTACATATTGGAAAGATGCAATTAATAATCAACCTAATCCTTATGATGATAATGGGCATGGAACTCATACTGCTGGAACTATTGCTGGTGGAGATGGTTTAGGTCCTTTTACAAATGATATAGGTGTTGCTCCTAATGCCAAAATTATATCTTGTAAAGCTTTTGATGCAAGTGGCTCTGGCTCAAATAGTGCTATTACTACTTGTGTTCAACACTTTACTGATTTGAAGGCTAATAACGGTGTTAATGTTGTAGAGGTTAGCAATTCTTGGGGAGGAGGTGGAGGAAACACTTGGCTTTGGAATGCTATATGGAATGGATGGAGAGCAAATAATATAGTTCCTGTTTTTGCAGCAGGAAATAGTGGTCCTGGGACTGGAACTATTTCAAGTCCTGGTGATTATCCTATTGTTATAGCTGTTGGTGCTACTAATAGCTCTGACCAAGTAGCAAGCTTTTCTAGTCGTGGTCCTGCTCCAAATACAAGTCCATACAATAATACAACTTATTGGTCAAGAAGTGATTGGAATTTTTATAAACCTGATATAGCTGCACCTGGCGTAAATATTCCCTCATCTATTCCAGGGGGTGGATATGCTAACTATAATGGAACATCTATGGCAACACCCCATGTTGCTGGTGTTATTGCGTTAATGCTTGAGAAGAACCCTTCTTTAAATTACTATCAAATTTATCAAATTATTACAGATTTTGGAAGAGTAAGACCAACAGGTTGTGGTAGTACTTGGCCAAATAATAATTGTGGATGGGGAAGGATAGATGCTAAGCTTGCTATTGAAAATACACCATCTAATACAACACCAAATATTGTGGTTTTAAGTCATAACCTAATTGATGCTAATAGTAATGGTTATTTAGATCCAGGTGAATCTGTTAATTTGGATATAACGATAAAAAACAATGGTGGAGCTGATGCTTACAATGTTTCAGCAAGCCTAACTACTACAAATTCTTCAATAATCACAATTACAGATAATACCATTAACTTTGGCAATATTCCCTCAAATACAACCAAGAGTGGCTCTTCAATAAGTGATTTATTTTCCTTCCAAATTAGCTCATCTGCTCAAATAGGTGATACTGCCACCTTGAAGATTACAATAACTTATTACGATGCAGGAAATAATTCATATCAAACAAATTATAATATTCCTATTACAATTGGTTCCACTCCATTATCCATTGTTGATATAGACACGGGAACAGTTCTATTAAGTCTTCCTGATAATGGCTCACTTGGTTATCCTAATACTTCCCAAACACCTGGAAACGGTTTCAGGTATCCAAAGAATGCTCCAAGTGCTTTGTACTATGCATCATTTGCTTTTGGAAATTCAAGCTCATATCTTGTAGATAACTTTTATAATGCAAGTTCAAATGATAATGATTTAAAGAGGGAATTTGGTATATATGATAGCAAGCTATTTGGAGGACCTTATTATGGTGATGAAGAATACATTTTAAGACTATCAGATGGAAATTTTGCTTCTCCTAAAAACATAAAAGCTTATCTTACTGCTTATGGTAAAATAAATTCTCCTTTTGTGTTTTTAAGATATACACTTAAAAATGAAGGCTCTTCTGCTTTAAATGGAGCATATATGGCTATTTTTGCAGATTTTGATTTAAATAACTATACTAATGATAATGCTAACACATTTGTCTGTAATTCTGGTCAAATTAAAGGTGGCGCTTATATGTCTTCAAGTGATTTTACAGGTTATGTTGGTATTCTTTTAGTTTCTGGAAATTGGGGTAGTGCGAGAGTTGCTAATCATAGTCCTTGGCCATATAATGAAACATTTAAATGGGGTATGATAACGGGAACAAGTGGCTCAGCAAGTGGGACAAATGCTGACTTTTCAGTTTCAGTTTCCTCTGGACCTTATAATTTAAATGTAGGGGATAGTGCTACTGCTGTTTTTGCTTTCTTTGGCTCTCCAAATCAACCGGATTGTAATATATCAAGTTGGGCTGAAAAGGAATATGCGAACTTGACATTTAAATTTGATGTTAAGAATAATGTTTTGAAGTTAAATATGCCATTAGATGATAAGCTAAATATAAAAATTTACAATTTATCAGGAAGGGTTGTCTTTTCAAATACTTATCAGTTAAAGCAAGGAAGTTATGAAATTCCTCTTAACATTCCAAAGGGCATTTATATAATTTCTATTAAAGGTGATAAAATTACAAAAACTAGTAAATTTGTAAATTAGGGGCTTTTTAGCCCCTTCAAAATTTAAATATGGATGATATTATTAGACTTGCTTGTAAAGCAGGTAAATTAAGCATAGGAAGAACACAAGTTATGAAATCAATAAGAAAATCAAAGTTAATCATCATGACTTATGATTTTTCATCCAAAGAAAAGCTCATAAAAGTTTTTAAAAAGCTAAAAAAACCATTTTTAATTGTAAATAAATCAAAAGTTGAGATTGGTGAAGTTTTAAGTAGAGGTGAAGTTGGGATAATTTCCATAAATGATGAAAACCTTTCTAAACTTTTAAAAAGGAGGTTGGATGATGATATGGTTAGTTGTTGGACAAGCCCTGAACTATCTTGGGATAACAGATAATAAGTTGTTTGAGTATGGAGGTTGGAGAAGAGATAGCACACTTACTCCTAATGGTAATAGTGGTTCATATTCCACAAAAGTTGAAACGTTAATTGTAAATCAGTCCTTTACCTATAACGGTCATCCAGGTAAAGGGATATATACCGCTGTTTATTATCAGTCAGGTAGTAACATAATTGAAGATACTGTCTATGAAGTTGCTGATACATTAAGGAGGCTTTATATAATAGGAAAGAACACAAGTGGGGGACCTTATAAGGTTGATATTAAAGCAATCGTGACACCATTTTCTATAAATAATTCTTGGAGATTGGGTCTTTCTGGCCCTTATGTTGGGGATTTTGATGGTGATAATAGTACTCAGTACTATGATACGCTTTGGTGGTTTGCTGATACTGCTAAGGTTTTATCTTATGAGAATGTTACTGTTCCTGCTGGAACATTTAGTGCTTATAAAATGTGGGTAAGACTTAAAGGAAGAATATGGTCATCAGTCATTAAGACAAATGCTGGCAATTTGGGATTTGATCCTTACTCGGATAGTTTGTTGAGGGATTACTATATCTGGTGAGTCCCAAATTTGGGATATGTAAAGGATTCTTTATTTTCTTATGCACAGTGGAATGGTCCATTCAGCACAAAAATTATAAGTAAATCTTGGGAAGTTTCAAGCTTACAAACCTATACAACATCTATTGCTGAAAGAAATTCAATTATCTCAAACGGATTAATAAATTTCAAAGATAATGTAATTTTGTACGATGTTTCAGGTAAGGTTCTTTTCAAAGGAAAAGGTTTGGTGAAATTGAATAAAGGTGTTTATTTTATAAGAAATAAACAAAAATTAACAAAAATTATTGTTAGGTAGTGGTAGGGAGGTTTTACCTCCCCTTTCAATAAATAGTGTTAAATATTGGAAGAGTTCATTTAAGGGGGCGAAAGTAAGCGGAAAACTTAAATACAAGGTGGGTAGGAAAAATAAAAAATAATCTACATTTTAGAATTATTAGATAAGGCATATTTACCTTGCTTTGTCTAATAAATAATGTTAAGTCCTTGTTAATCAATAACTTATGAAAATTTTAGGAAATTATTTATTTTATGGGGGAATTTAAGGGGGGCGAAGCCCCCCAATGCATAAAAATGGGTATTTTTAAGCTGAAAGCTTATTTTTAGGGTGGGTGTGAAAATATAGAAAAATAAATAGTTTTAGAATTATTGGACAAAGCATTTTTACCTTGCTTTATAATTTTAAAACTTTATGAATAAACCTATAAAGGTTCTTATAGGTAAGGTTGGTTTAGATGGTCATGACAGGGGAGCAAAGGTTTTAGCAAGGGCTTTAAGAGATGCGGGAATGGAAGTCGTATATAGCGGATTACATAGAACAGCAGAAGAAATTGTTCAGATGGCAATTGATGAAGATGTTGATGTAATAGGTATATCAATACTTTCTGGTGCTCATATGACTTATTTTCCTAAAATTTTAAAACTTATGAAAGAAAATGGTCTTGAAGATGTTCTTTTGATAGGTGGTGGGATTATTCCAGAAGAGGATGCAATAGAACTTGAAAAGATGGGGGTTAGTAAAATTTTTGGACCAGGAACACCTCTTGAAGAGATAATAAATTACATTAAAAACTGGTATGAAAAGAAAAAGTTAGCAAGTGTTAGATAAAGCTTTAAATTATATTAAATTTTCTTATGCCATTTATTCAAATTTTAAGGTTGCTTGTATTTTGATTGCTTCAAATGGTTCTGAAAAGAAAGAATTCTTTGGCGTTAATATAGAAAATGCTTCTTATGGTCTTACAATATGTGCTGAAAGAGTTGCTATATTTAAGGCAATATCTGAGGGTTATAAAGAATTATTAGAATTGTATTTAGTAGCTATAAATCAAGATAATGAAGAAGTTTATGATATTATGCCTTGTGGTGCTTGTAGGCAAGTAATAAGTGAATTTTCGGATAATCTAAAAATAATTACAAGGAAGGGTGAATTTTATATAAAGGATTTGCTACCTCTTAGCTTTAAAATTTTAAACCTTTGAATAATTACTCAAACTTTGCTGAAAATTTGTTTAAATCTTTAAGCTTTATTTCAACTATTATTTTTCTGCTAATTTTTATTTCTATTTTTATTGTTTTGTTTTATGAAGCTAAGCTTTCAATAAGTAAATTTTCTATTCATTTTCTTTTTAACACAACTTGGGATCCAGTAAAGGAAGAATTTGGAGGATTAGTTCCAGTTTTAGGGACAATTTTAACTTCAGTTTTAGCAATTCTTTTAGCCTTTCCAATTAGTCTTGGAATTGCAATTTTTATTTCAGAAATATGTCCTAAATTTTTGAAGAATTTTTTTAGAGTTATGATTGAATTATTAGCAGGTATTCCAAGTATTATTTATGGAATGTGGGGACTTTTCGTTTTTGTTCCTATAATGAAAAATAAAATAGAGCCATTCTTAATTAAGCACTTAGGATTTATTAAGTTTTTTAATGGTGAGCCTTTTGGGATTGGTCTTTTAACAGCAAGTATAATTTTGTCTTTTATGATTATTCCTTTTATTTCATCTACAATGATTGAGCTATTTTCCTTAGTTCCTAACATTTTTAGAGAATCAGCTTATGCTCTTGGCTCAACGAGATTTGAAGTTATAAAATTTGTCATAATACCTTATGTAAAATCAGGAATTTTTGGAAGTACAGTTTTGGGATTGGCCAGAGCAATAGGTGAGACAATGGCTGTTACATTTGTAATTGGAAATGCTTATAAAATTCCTCAGAATATATATGAGCCTACAATTACGATAGCATCTTCTCTTGCTAATGAATTTACAGAAGCAACAACGGAAATTTACCTTTCAAGTTTATTCTATCTTGCTTTGATATTGTTTATAATATCTTTTCTTACATTTTCAATTTCAAGGATTCTTATATTGAGAATTATAAAATGAAGTGGCGAATTATTTTAGATAGATTTATAACATTAATTTCAACGATGTTTTTTCTTTTTGGAATTTTCATACTATTTTGGATTTTGAAGGATGTAATAGTTAATGGTTTAAAATCAATAAATTTATCATTCTTCTTAGAGGACCCAAGACCACCGGGAATTGAGGGAGGGGGACTTAGAAATGCCATTATTGGAAGTTTTTTAATTACATCTATTTCAATTTTAATAGCGTTTCCTATTGGGATACTCTCTGCCACTTATATTAGTGAATATTCTAAAAGTAGTAAATTTTCAAATTTTGTAAGATTTGTTTGTGATGTTATGGCATCTGCTCCTTCAATTGTTATAGGTGCTTATGTTTATGCATTATTTGTAAAGCCATTTAATACATTCTCAGCTATTAGTGGCTCATTTGCTCTTTCAATAATTATGATTCCAATTATATTAAAAACATTAGATGAATTATTTAGATTAGTTCCAAACTTTACAAAAGAAGCTGCTTATGCTCTTGGGGCGCAAAAATGGAAAGTAATTACTTCTATTATTTGGCAATATGTTAGAGTTGGAATTTTAACATCTGTTTTACTATCCTTTTCAAGAATTATAGGAGAAACAGCACCTTTGCTTTTTACAAGTTTTAATAATATGTTTTTTGAAATAGATTTATTTAAACCTATGGCTACATTAACTGTAAATATATTTAACTTTGCTATGTCACCTTATGAGAATTGGCACAAACTTGCTTGGTCTGCCTCATTCTTAATTGTTATTTTCGTTTTAATTGTTAATTTAACATCAAGGCTTTTACTTAAAGAGCATTAAGCTTTAAACTTTTGAATATGCTATCAACACTTCACCATATTGTAGGAGGAATTTTGTTATTGATTTATTTTTCTGCTTTTATAATTGCTTTCTTAAAAGAAGATTTTTCAAGGAAAATAAGGATGTTTGGAGATATTCTCCTTTTCTTTCAATATCTAATAGGCATTATAATGCTTATAATAGGTTTAAGAAATGCTAATTTACATTATGCTCTTGCTTTATTGCCTATTATTTTAATTCCTTTTTCAAAAAAGATTGGCTATAAAATTACAACACTTTTGTTTTTCATTATTATTTTTTTGGCTTACTTGTCAGGTATTAAACGAGGTTTATGAAAAAATTGAAAATTGAAGATATTATAAATAAAAAAGGGAAGGAAAAAATTACTTCACTAACTGCTTATGATTACATAACTGCTCAAATCCTTGATAATTCAGGAATAGATATTATTCTTGTTGGAGATTCATTATCAAATGTTATTCAAGGAAATAAAACAACAATCCCAGTTAGTATGGAAGAAATGATATATCATTCAAAAATTGTTTCAAAGGCGGTAAATAGAGCATTAGTAATTGGAGACATGCCATTTATGTCCTATCAAGTTTCTATTGAAGAGGGTATTAGAAATGCTATGAGATTTTTAAAAGAAGGGAGTTGTGATGGTGTTAAAATTGAAGGGGGATATGAAATTTTAGAATTGGTTAAGAAACTTGTTAATTATGGTGTTCCTGTAATGGGTCATATTGGATTAATGCCTCAAAGAGTTAATGTTTATGGATATAAACTTGTTAAAGATGAAAAATTATTGGATATTGCGAGAAGTTTGGAGGATGCAGGTGTTTTTTCAATTGTTCTTGAAAAGGTTTCATATAATTTAGCTAAAAAAATAACTGAAACATTAAAAATTCCTACAATTGGAATAGCTTCTGGTCCTTATTGTGATGGTCAAGTTTTAGTATTTCATGATATGATTGGTCTTACAGAGCAGAAATTTAAATTTGTTCGTTTATATTTAAATGCTCGTGAATTATTTACAAATGCTGTTAAAAAATATATAGATGATGTAAAAAGTGGAGCTTTTCCAAGCTTGGAAGAAAGTTATGAATAAAAATTGTTATTTAATTATAACAGGTGGAACTGGTGGTCATATATTTCCAGCAATTGCTATTGCCCAAGAATTGAAAGAAAGAAATTTGAAATATAAAATTGTTGTCATTGGTCCTAAAATTCAAACAAGAGCATTTGAGCAATTTAATGCTAAAATTTATTATAAGTATGATAAATTAAGTCTTATTCTTCATACAATAAAAATTTTTAGGAGTGTTTTTTCCGAGCCTAAGATAATAGCAACAGGCTCATATGCTTCTTTTCCTGCTTTATTTTGGGCATGGTTATTTAGAAAGCCATATTATCTAATTGAAGAAAATGTTATTCCAGGAAGGGTAGTTAGATTTTTTAGTAAAAATGCAAAAATGGTTTTTTTACCATTTGAAGAAGCAAAAGAGCATTTTAAAAGGAAAGACAATTTATTTGTAACAGGTGTTCCTGTTAGAATGTTTAATAAAGTTTCTAAGAAGGAAGCAAGAGAAATTTTAAAAATTCCTGAAAAATCAAAAGTTGTATTAGTCTTGGGTGGAAGTCAAGGCTCAAGAAAAATAAATAGGTTGGCAGTTAAAGTGGCTGAAAAGTTATCAAATTATGAGTTTATAATAATTGCAGGGAAAGATTATGATAGACTATGGGATGAGTTTTTCATTCCAAGAAATGTAAAAGTATTTGAATTTTTTGAGGATATGAGTGTTCCTTATATGGCAAGTGATATTGCGATTTCAAGAGCTGGAGGAAGTGCTATAAGTGAGCTTATTTATTTCAAAATTCCAGCAATTTATATTCCTTATCCAAAAGCAAAAGATAACCATCAGTACTATAATGCCAAGGCAGTTGTTGATAGAGAATTCGGAATTATGATAAAAGAAGATGATTTGGATGTGAATGTTCTAAAAGAAGCAATTATTGAGGTTATGGAAAATAGAGAAAACTATAAAAAGAACATTTTAAAATATAATTACTCCGATGCAAGAGAAAGAATTGTTGATTATTTACAAGGAATTTTTGAAAAAGTATAACAAAGTTCTTAACTTAACTTCAAAAAATGTTAATCTTGATGAAATAATAAATCAAAGCATTTATATTGAAAAGTTTATAAAACAGAATAGTAAAGTTATGGATGTTGGAAGTGGTGGGGGTATCGTTGGAATTCCTCTTAAAATTATAAGAAATGACTTAATTGTTTATTTAATTGAAAGAAGTCAAAAGAAAAGCACATTTTTAAAAATTGTTATAAAGGAATTAAATTTAAGTGAGATTTTTGTAATAAATGAGGATTATAGAAATTTGAAAATAAGTGAAAAATTTGATGTTATAGTGGCAAGAGCATTAGGAAATTATGAAATTTTTATTAAAAGCTTAAAGAAATTTTTAAAAGAAGATGGGAAATTTATTATTTTTTCGGATTTTGAATCTAAGGATTTAAAAACAATTAAGGAGAAAATAGGAAATTTAACAATTAGTGTATTGTTTAGTAGGTAGTTGTTAAGTGATTGATAGTTATAGTTTTTATTGGGGGGTTCCTTGCCGAAAAATGACTATTTATAAGCCGAAGGCTTAATTTAAGGGTGGGTGGGAAAAATAAGAAATAATCTATATTTTAGAATTATTAGACAAGGCAATTTTTTCATGCTTTAAAATTTTAATATGACAACTTTATTACTTTTAGCTCAAATAACAAGAGAGGAGTTTTTGGATTTCAGGAGACAGACAGAAATTCAACTCGCTAGAATAGATGAAAGATTTAATAAAATAGAAACAGAAATCCAAGCCTTAAATCAAAGAATAGATGATTTAGACAAAAAACTAAACAAGAGAATGGATGATTTAATAACTTATCTTTGGATATTTATGGGATTTATAACAATTTTAATAGGATTTATAATTGGATTTGGTTTATGGGACAGAAGAACATATTTAAAGCCTGTTGAAGAGAAGAAAGCGGATAAGGAATTAGTAATGAAACTTGAGCAAAAAATTGAAAATTTAGAAGATGAAAACAAGAGATTAAAAAATCAAAATCAAGCTTTAATTTTCATTCTTGAAAAATTCATTAGTGGAGCAAGTAAAGAAGAAATTAAATCTGAAATTGAAATAATGAAAAAAATGTCTTAAATATGAAGATTTCAGGAAATTATTTATTTAAAGCCCCCCAAGGCATAAAAATGGGTATTTATAAGGCGAAGCCTTGTTTTTAGGGTGGGTGGGAAAATATAGAAAGATAAATAGTTTTAGAATTATTGGACAATGCACCAAGGCATTTAAAAAATCCTTTAAAATTTTCAATTATGGCAGTTATCCCAGAGGAAAGAAAAGCTTTAAAGGAATTAAAAATTGAAATTGAAAAAAATAAAGTCCTAGAAAATGAAGATAAAGCTGCTCTTGAATTTCAAAAGTTTGTAGAAATTCCTGGATTTAGAAGGGGTAAAGCTCCAATTTCTTTAATAAAGCAAAAATATAGCACTGCTATAAAAGAAGAAGCTTTAAAGAGTGCTATAAAGGAAAAAATTGAAGATTTAAAAAAAGAATATGAAATTATTTCTGATGTTGAAGTTAAAGATATTTCTGAAAGTGATAATGTTTATGAGGTTTTAATAGAGTTTGAAGTTATTCCAAATATAGAAATACCTGATTTAACGAATATAGAAGTTGAGAAAAAAATTTATAAGGTTTCAGATATTGATGTTGCCCAATATATAGAAGAATTAAGGAAAAAGTTCGCACAAGAAGAAAAGGTTGAAGAAGATAGAGAAATTCAAGAGGATGATATTATATTAGCTCAAATGGAAGATTATGATAAGGATGGAAATTTATTATCAAGAGAAGAGGTTTATATTGAATATAAGAAAGATGAGCTTGATGAAAGGCTATATAATGCACTTATGAATAAAAAAGTTGGCGATAGTGTTGAAATAAAGTTTGATGATGGAACAAAACAAGTTTTTAGAATAATGGAAATAAGAATTAGAAAACTTCCAGAATTAAATGATGAATTTGCTCAAATGAATGGCTATTTAGATTTAGAAGAAATGAAGCAAAAAATTAGAGAACAACTTGAAAATGAAGCAAAAATAAGAAGCGAATTTGAATATGAAAATCAAATTATTGATAAAATATATGAAATTTATCCATTTGAAGCTCCAAGGAAACTCGTTATAAATGCTTATCAAGACTTAATAAAAAATATAGAATTACCAAAGTTTGAAAGTGAAGATGAAAAAAAGGCATTTCAAGAGCAAGTTTTAAATTTTGCTTATAAATCAGTTATAAGGGATTTAATTTTAAGAAAAATTGTAAAAGAAAGGAATATAGAGGTAAATGATGATGAAATTTTAGAATTTTTGAAATTTAGAGGAGAAGAAAATCCACAGGAATATCTAAATAAAAGCAAAGCAAGAGGGCAATATGAAAATTTAAAAGAATCAGCAAAAATCAAAAAAGCTCTTGATTATTTAAAAAGTGTTGTAAAAACAAAAGTTATTGTTGAATGATTTTCCTTTTATCCTTGAATTTAGATTCTCTAATAAAAGAAATTGAAAATGAAGGGACAACAATTTCATTCATATTTTACGATTTAAAGAACGATAGTATTATTGCTCATTACTTTCCAAATAGAAGACTTCCACCTGCATCAATTCAAAAAGTTATTACGACATTTACAGCTTTAAAAGTTTTTAAAAAAAATTTTTCATTTAAAACCTATTTTTTTAAATATAAGGATGAGCTTTATATATTTCCTAATGGAGACCCGCTCTTAAAAGATAGTGATTTAAATGTTATTTCAAAGAAAATTTACGAATTAGGTTATAGAAAATTTTCAAAGCTTTATTATGATGATAGTTACTTTACAAAAAGTAAATATCCAAAAGGATGGTTTTGGGATGAATTGGATGAATCTTATGCACCACCAATAAGACCTCTCGTCTTAAATGAAGGCATTTTTACATTAACTTACAAATCTGCTCCAAAACATAATTTCAATAATCTTTATGTTAAAATTGTAAAATCAAACATATCAAAATATGAAATTATTAATGATACAATTATGGTTTATGGGGATTTTAATAGAATTTCAAGTTTAACATTCCCTCAAAATGAGCCAGAACAATTTTTCTTATGGTCATTTAAGAATGCACTTTATAGAAATGGAATAATTGTTGATAGTGTTGCTGGGTTTAAACAGCTTCCAGATGACGCAATTTTAATTTATACTTATGAATCCAAACCATTGGATAGTATATTAAAATATATGAATTTGGAAAGCTCAAATTTAATAGCGGAAATGATTTTAAGAAGTATTGGAGCTTGGATTTACTCAAAAGGTGATTGGGAAAATTCAATAAAAGCTTTAAAGAATATATTATATCTTGAAGGTGTTGATACGAATTTTATAATGTTTGATGGTAGTGGTCTTTCAAGATATAACTTAATTTCTCCAATGACATTTATTCAAATTTACAAAAGTGCTTATAAAGATAAAGAATTTTTTAGAAATTTTCTAAATGTTCTTGTTGAGCCAGGTGAAGGGACATTAAAGAATAGATTAAAAGAGCTTAAAGGAAGATTAAAAGCAAAAACAGGCACATTAAGGAATACAGTTTCTTTAACAGGTATTATTGATGAAAGAATAGCTTTTTGTATAATTATTTATGGATTTAATAATAATGCTCAAAAATATAGAAATATAATTGACAGCCTTGTTTTAATGCTCGGGGCGGGACTTGAACCCGCAAGCCCAATCGGGCAGTAGGTTCTGAGCCTACCGCGTTTGCCAATTTCGCCACCCGAGCAACTTTAAAATTTTAAAGTTGGTAAGAGTTCGCTTTGCTCCATCTCCGACAGGATATCTTCATGTAGGAGGTGCTAGAACCGCTATTTATAATTTCCTTTTTGCTAAGCATAATAATGGAAAATTTTTATTAAGAATTGAAGATACTGATAGAGAAAGAAGTTCAGAAAAATTTGTAATTGACATTATTGAGGGGCTTAAATGGCTTGGAATTATTTCTGATGAAGAGATTGTTTATCAATCAAAACGATTAGAGATTTATAAAGAATATGCACTTAGGTTATTAAAAGAAAATAAGGCTTATATGGATAAATATAATTCAGAGGAATGGGAAGAATTAAAGAAAAAATATATTCCTGAAAAAATTTCTCCAAAGGAAAAGAAACATTTAGAAAGGAATTTAATTTTAGAGCCACCAAATGGATATAAACATGTAAAAGATAGAGAAAATGGTGCTATTAGGCTTTTTGTAGAAGATGGCATCTTAATAGAATTTGAAGATTTAATAAGAGGTAAAATTTCTATGGAAAGTGATTATATAAATGACATTGTAATTTTAAGAAGTGATGGAACACCTACTTACAATTTCGCAGTTGTGATAGACGACCATTTTATGAATATTAGCCACATCATAAGGGGTGATGATCATATTTCAAATACGCCAAAGCAAATTTTAATATATAATGCTTTTAATTGGCAAATTCCTAATTTCGCTCATTTACCTATGATATTAGGACCTGATAAGAAAAAACTATCAAAACGACATGGTGCTTTAAGTGTTTTGGAATATAAAAATATGGGTATTTTAAGCTCTGCTTTATTTAACTTTTTAGCATTACTTGGTTGGTCTCCTAAGGATAATAGGGAAATTATTTCAAAAGAAGAAATGATTAGAATTTTTAGAATTGAGGATGTTCATCCATCACCAGCAGTTTTTGATATAAATAAGCTTTATTGGATGAATTCAGAATATATAAAAAATGAAAGTGATGAGAATTTAGTAAGGCTTTTAAAGGAGTTTATAAGTTATCCTGATGAAAAATTAAAAATATGTGTTCGTTTATTGAAAACAAGAGTGAAAACATTAAGGGATTTTATTGAATTTGGAGATTACTTTTTAACAGAAGATTATAAAATTGATGAAAATGCCCATAAAAGTCTTATAAATGAGCAGACAAAACATTATTTAAAATTGCTTTATGAAAGATATAAAGAATTAAATAATTGGAAGAAAGAGGATTTAGAAAATGTTTTAAGAAATTTGGCAAATGAGCTAAATATAAAACCTGCTCAAATTATACATCCATTAAGAATCGTATTAACAGGTAAAACCATAGGACCAAGTTTATTTGAATTGATTGAAGCACTTGGAAAAGAAGTTGTTTTAAGGAGGATGGAAAGGGTATGGATATATTTTTGAGTGACAAAGAGATTGAAAAAACTTATAAAATGATAGAGGAACATTATAGAAAGTATCTTGAAAAATACGGGGTACATTTACCTTCTTTGAAGAGAGGAAATAAATATACCAAAGATGCTTTGGTCCTCGTATATTTAGCGTATAATTATCCTAACAATAGACCAATTACAAAAAAAGAGCTTACAAAGTTTATTAGAAGTTTTTATAGCGATATAACGGATGTCCAACAAGCCAGACACTTCGGAAGACAAAAAGGTTGGTATATAGTTTCAAGCGCTCGAGGTAATCACACTGAAATCATAGATTTGATAAGAAAGAAAGGTTTTAAAGTACCGGAAGATGATTTTTATTATCTTGTAAGTTTGGAAGAACCATATCCGGGATATAAAAAAAGAATAGGAATGGATACAGAAGATTTTGAAAAGTTAAAAAAACTATATGGTTATAGATGTGCTACTTGTGGCTCTGAAGAGAACAAGCCTAACCTCAAAAACCCCCAAAGAATCACAAAACTTCAAAAAGCTCATATAAATCCTCGTAAGCCAGAAGAAGGTTTTATACCTCAATGCGAAGAATGTAATAGAGCTTACAGAGATTGGTTTGTTTTTGATAAGGAAGGGAAGATAAGAACCATAGCTAATCCTGAAGTTGTACTAAGAGCTGATGAAGAGGTCCAAAGAGAAATTTACGAACTTTTGAAGAAAAAATTTGCGAAGAAAAATGAATAATTTCATAAATCAAATTATTTTAGGAGATGCGTCAAAGGTTTTAGAAGAATTAGAAGAAAATACAATTGATTTAGTTTTAACAGATCCGCCTTACTTTTTAGATAAATTAGATGAAAATTGGAAACATGAAAATGTGAAAAAAGGAAAGCTTTCAAGTGGCATAGTGAAGAATTTGCCTGTTGGTATGAAATTTTCTCCACAACAAAGTTATAAAGCATATAATTGGTTTCTTGATATAAGCGGAAAAATAATAAGGGTTTTAAAGCCAGGAGGATGGTTTTTGAGTTTCTCTTATCCAAGAATATTTCACAGATTTGCCTGTGCTGTAGAAGATGCTGGTTTTCATCTTAGGGATATATTTATATGGATTTACACTCAAAATCAACCAAAGGCATTTAGCTTAAATCACTTTTTAAAAGAACAGGATGAAGAAATGAAAGAACTTCTTAGAATATATAAAGTTCCAAAAGTAAAATCTTGTTTTGAACTTATTGTTGTTGCTCAAAAGCCCCCTGAGGGAACTTTGCTTGAAAATTTCAAAAAATACAAAGTAGGTTTATTCAACACATCACTTATTCAAGGGGAAAACAAATTCCCTTCTAATATAATAACTACAGAAAAAATAAACCCAATTTTTGATAAGTATTTTCTTATTGATAAGCCTGGCAAAAAGGAGAAAGGCTACTATAATGACCATCCTTCTGTAAAACCTATAAAATTGTGTAAGTTTCTTATAGAACTTACAACATTAGAAAATGCTATCGTTTTGGACCCTTTTATGGGTAGTGGAACTACAATTATAGCAAGTATTTTATCAAAAAGAAACTATATAGGAGTAGAGATAAGTGAACATTACTTTAACATAGCAAAAAGAAGAATAGAAGAAATGAAAAATAAACTACTCTTTTAAAATTTCTTTTCTTTATAAAAATTCTTGATGCTATTATTCCAATTTCAAAAATAATGGTAAGTGGAATTGCTAAAAGTAACATATTGTGCTACAAAAACTTTACAAGTTAATAAGCTTACCTTAAAGCAACTTTACATTTATCACATATACTATCAGTTAAATTTTCAAACCAAATCCAACACCTTTCACATTTTTTACCAAGTGCATGTGAAACACCAATTAACAAATTATCAAATTCCATTAAAATTTCACCACCCTTTTCAAACTTCAATTGTGAAACACCTAAAATCTCTTTTAACTCAGATTCATAATTCTTATAAAAACTATCATTTGTACTTATAAACAAAAGTGCATCTAAATTTGAGCCTATTAAGTCATTTTGCCTTGCTTTTTCAAGGGCAACAAAAGCTTTTTCTCTTAAATCTAATAATTTTTTAAAGTCGTTTTCTAAATTTTCATCTATCCAATTTTCTTCAATTCTCGGAAAGCTTTCAAGAAAAACACTTTCATAATTTTTAAAAGGTAAATACTGATAGGCTTCTTCACAAGTATGAGAAAGAATTGGTGAGAAAACTATTAAAAGTCCTTTTAAAATCGTATAAATTACACTTTGAGCAGATCTTCTTTCAATTGAATTTGGTTTATAGGTATATAATCTGTCTTTTAAAATATCAAGATAAAAAGCAGAAAGTTCATTATTTATAAAATCGTAGTAAGTCCTAAAAACTTTATGTGTTTCAAAATTCTCGTAGTAATTTTCAATTTCTTTTATAATTCTTGAATATCTATTTAGCATATATTTATCAACTTTTAATAGTTTTTCATAATTGACAAAGTTTTCTCTTGAAAAGTCATAAAGATTTGAAAGCATAAATCTATAAGTATTTCTAATTTTTCTATAAGCATCAACAATTCTACTTAGTATTTCATTTCCAAGTCTAATATCTTCACTCCAATCAGAAGAATTTACCCAAAGTCTTAGAACATCAGCTCCATATTTGTCAATAACTTCAAGTGGAGAAATTACATTTCCAAGAGATTTATGCATAGCTCTACCGTACTGATCTAATGTCCAGCCATGTGTGATAACAATTTTATATGGTGGCTTATTTTTAATTGCCATAGATAAAATTAAAGAAGCATTAAACCAACCTCTATGCTGGTCAGAACCTTCAAGGTACATATCGGATGGGAAATTTAAATATGGATAATTCTCTAAAACAATTAATCCTGTTGCTCCTGAATCAAACCAAACATCAAGAATATCATATTCTTTTTCAAATTTATTATAAGAGCAATAAGGACATTTAAAATCTTTTGGAAGAAATGTTTCAAGTGGTTTCGTTAGCCAAACATCTGAACTTTCTTCTTTTACAAACTTAGCAACATTTCTTATTATTGAGCTATCAAGAATTGAATGATTACAATTTAAACATTTAATTGAAGGGATAAAAACACCCCATACTCTTTGTCTTGATATTACCCAATCAGGTCTTTCCTTTACAGAATTATAGATTCTATTTATACTTTCTAATGGATACCATTTAACATTTTTTATGCTTTCTAATGCTCTTGCTTTTAAATTATTATGAGATAAATTTAAAAACCACTGACTTGTTGCTCTAAAAATTAAAGGATTTTTACATCTCCAACAAAATGGATAGCTATGGGAAATTTTTTCAAGCTTATAAAATAAATTTCTTTCTTTAAGTCTTTCAATCGCTTTATTTCCACCTTCATAATAAATTAAACCTTTTACATTTAAAGGATATTTTGTTTGATTATCCGCTTCGTCAGTCCATTTACCAAAATCATCAATTGGAGAGAAAACTTCTAAATTATAAATTTTTGACAATTCATAATCTTCTTTTCCATGACCAGGTGCTATGTGAACAATACCTGTTCCTTCATCAACACTTACAAATTCTCCAAAAACAGCGGGGGATATTAAATCTTCAAATAACGGATGAATAAATTGTTTTGATTGGAAATAATCTCCCTTAACTTCTCTTATAATTTCATATTCTCCATCAATTACATTTAAACAATTTTTAGCAAGTGCAATTTTCATATTTTTGTGATTTATAATCACATAATCTATGTCCTTTGAAAAAGCGAATGCTCTATTTGAAATTAGCGTCCATGGTGTCGTTGTCCAAACTAAAATATACAAATCACTATCCTTTTCTTTCGCTAAAAAGAATAAAGAAGGGTCTTCCTTTTCTTTATATTCAATTTCTGCAAGGCTTAAAGCAGTTCTACAATAACAACACCAATGAATAGGCATTCTCTGACGATAAATATAACCTTCATCTACTAATTTAGCAAGAATTTCAAGCTCAATTGCTTCATATAAATTATCCATAGTAATATAAGGATTTTCCCAATCTCCTAAAACTCCCAATCTTTTAAATTCTTCTCTTTGAATATTAAGCCATTCCCTTGCAAAAGCTCTACATTTCTTTCTAATTTCTAATTTGACATTTATATCCTTGAATTTTTCAGGGTCATTTATTAGCTTTGAAACCTCTTCATCCTTCTTAATAATTTCATTTTCAATTGGCTGACCATGAGTATCCCATCCAGGAACATAAGGAACACTATAACCTTTAAGTGCTTTATATTTATTAAAAACATCTTTTAAAATTTTATTTTCTGCATGTCCTAAATGAATATGACCATTAGCATAAGGTGGTCCATCATGTAAGATAAATTTTTGAGAATTTCTTTCATAAGAAATTTTTCTAAATAGTTTAATATTCTCCCAAAATTTTTGAATTTCTGGCTCTTTCTTTGGCAAATTTGCTTTCATCGGAAAATCGGTTTTTGGCAAATTTAAGGTTTCTTTCATAGGCTTAAAATTTTAAAGTGGAATAGTCATAACTTGTCCAATAATTCTAAAACTATTTATTTTTCTATATTTTGCCCACCCACCCTGAAAATAAGGCTT
This sequence comes from Candidatus Hydrothermia bacterium, assembly GCA_032249175.1. GTDB lineage: Bacteria > Hydrothermota > Hydrothermia > LBFQ01 > DSFT01 > DSFT01. Next base: position 23,885 of record JAVVGK010000006.1, read on the forward strand.
CGCCTTATAGATACCCATTTTTCGGCAGGGGGCGAAAGCCCCCTAAATAAACCCCTAATAAAATCAATAATTCCCTAAAATTTTCACAAGTTATTGATAATCAATTATTTAACACTATTTATTGGACAAAGCATGAAATTAAGCCTTTGGCTTATAAATACCCTATCTTTTAAGTTTTCATAAAAAACATAATTTTTTGGTTTAGACATTTGCTCAGTAAACTTTAATTAACTTTAAAATTTTGGAGCTTATGGAAAAAGAAAAGCTTATAGAAGAGATTAAAAAATTAAGACAGATTTACAACAAAGGAAATTCAATTATTATTCCTGCTCTTTGGAGAGCTCAAGAAATATATGGATACCTTTCTGATGAAGCTCTTGAAATTATAGCAAATGAAATAAACACTACAAAAGAAAAACTCCTTCAAGTTGCCACATTTTATCACTTTTTTCATACAAAACCAACAGGAAAATATCATATTCACATTTGTACAAATATATCATGTATGTTAAATTCAGCATATGAAGTTGTTGAAGTATTAAAGAAAGAACTTGGCGTTGATGAAAATGAAATTACACCTGATGGTTTGTTTTCTTGGGAAGAAATTGAATGTATAGGTTTATGTGATAAACCTGTCGCAGGCTTTATAAATCGTTATAGATTAACGAATTTAAATCCAGAAAACATTAAAGAAGTTATAAAGAATCCTCAAAAATTCGCACCCCAAAAACCAATTATTGAGCTAATTTAAATGATATTCATTTTGTTTTTAACAGCATTTAACTTATTTCTTGGTTTTAGCCTTGTATTTCCAATTTTTCCAACATTTGTAAAAGAGTTAAATGGAAATCCTTCTGATGTAGGAATTCTTATCTCCATTCAACCATTTATGCAATTTTTATTTTCACCTCTTTGGGGAGCATTATCAGATAAATTTGGACCCAAAAAATTCATTTTTATTGGTATGCTTGGATATGCTATTTCATTTTACTTAACAGCAATAGCAAATAATATAGAATTTTTGTATTTTGCGAGAATTTTGGGAGGAATTTTATCATCATCAGCAATCCCAACTATATTTTCTTATTCCTCTTATATTTCTAATGCTGAGAATAGAAACATTTATCTTGGCATAATAGGAGGTGGATTTGGACTTGGTCTTATTATTGGTCCATTTATTGGAGGAATTTTAGGCATTTTCAATATAAGATTTGTTTTCTTTATTTCATTTCTTATTTTCTTGATAAACGCATTACTTGTCTTAGTGTTTTTAAAAGAATTGAAAATTCAAACTATTGAAAAATCTAAAAGCAACATTAGATTGTTAAATAAATATATTCTTTTTTCACTTTTTGTTAATTTTATTGTCTTATTTTGGGCAGCGAACATGCAAATTGTTTTAGGGATTCTATTAAGTTATAAGTTTCATTTGGATGTTTTTAAAATTGGTTTGATTATTGGCATTGGGGGGATTTTTGGTGCGATTTCTCAACTTTCTTTAAAATTCCTACTAAATTTATTTTCTGAGAAATTTCTAATTGTAATTGGTATATTGCTTTTATCTATAAGCATGATTTTTGTTCCACTAATAAACGATCCAAGCTTATTATTTGTTGTAATGGTTCTTTATGGTTTAGGATTTGGTATTTCACAAGTGAATATAACAGCAAGAGCAAGTAAAAAAATTCCAAATGAATATCAAGGACAATTTATGGGTTTATTTCAATCTTCAGGCTCTTTTGGTAGGTTTTTAGGTCCTATTATTTGCTCCTTTTTATATCAGATTAATCCAAACTTACCTTACTTCTTGGGTGGTTTTATATTGGCTATTACTTCAATACTTTTAATTATATGGTTTTAATACTTGGGATTTTTTTTAGTTATGTTTATAGTGTTTTTTATTACTTAATGCCAATAAATTTAAATCCAATTTTTATTTTTTATTCAGTTAGAAAGTATGGCTTTAACATAACTTTGATATTCTCGTTAATTTTTGGAATTATTTCGGACTTAATTTATCCAAATAAAATATGGGTTTCGCCTATTTTCTATATTATTTTATCTTTTTTACTTAATTTCTTTAAGGATGAATTCACTTTGGCTTTTGTAGTTTTTATTATTGGACTTTTAGGTTATGAAACTCTAAAATTTTTTCTTGATTTTAAAACACCAATTCCTATTTTAGTTTCAAGAATTATCTTAACATCATTAATTTTTTATGCTTTAAAATTTTCATTATGACACCAAGATATGCGATTTTAACATGTCCTGTATGTTGGAATGAGGTTGATTTAAATGATGAAACAATAACATATAACTTTAAGGAGTACATATTTACATTTTGCTCCCAAGAATGCTATAATAAATTCAATGAAGAGCCGAATTATTATATAGAAATTATGCTTTCCTCTATAAATCATAAATGCTCCTGTGGTGGAAATTGTTGTTGTAATGAATGATATATTATTTTTCAAGTGGTGAATTTGGAAGTTTAGTCTTTTTAGAAATTTTAAAATTTCTTAAAATAGATAAAGTTATAACAATTCCAAGTCGCTACAAAGGAAGAGGGTTAAAACCTCAAGACCCTTTAATAAAATCATTAGCATTAGAAAAAAACATAGAGGTAATTCAAGTTGAAAATCCAGAAGAATTAGAATTTAATGAAAGACCTGATTTTATTGTAGTTTGTGATTATGGAAAAATTTTAAAAGAAAAGACTTTAAAACTTCCAAGAATTGCTCCTTTAAACATTCATCCTTCATTACTTCCAAAGTATAGAGGTGCTTCTCCTATTGAAAGAGCAATGATGGAAGGCGATGAAATTGGAATTAGTGTTATTTTAATGAATGAAAAAGTTGATGAAGGAAAAATTATTAGGCAAGAGAAAATAAATTATTCTATTGAAATGACAAAGGGTGATTTATATCCGATATTAGCACAATTAAGTGCAAAATTACTTAAATTATCTATTGAAGATTTTTTAAGCAATAATGTTAATTTAATGGAGCAAATTGGAAAACCCACTTATGCTAAAAAAATAAAAAAAGAAGAATTATTTTTAGATTTTAATGAAAATTATTTAAAAATTGTAAGGAAAATAAATGCTTTATCTCCAAAACCAACGGCAAGAGCAATTATAAAAAATTTATATTTAAAATTTTATAGAGCTATACCTTGTGAAAGGAAATTAAAACCTTATGAAATTTACATAAATAAAGAAGAATTTATAATTGGGGCATTGGATGGCTCTGTAAAAATTTTAGAAGTTCAACCTGAAAATTCAAAAATTATGAAAGCAAAAGATTTTATAAATGGTTATGGGAAATTAATTCTTACTTCAATTGGATAATCAATTTCGGATTTACTTATGGTTTTTAAATAATCTGGGAGCGCTGATAAATTTTCTTTGAAGAATTTTCTTGAATGCTCAATTTCCTCATATTCTAAAACTTTTCCATTTTCTATATATTTTTTCAGAAGTGGAATACCTTCGCACTTTTCATCTTCAAGTGCAATAATATCTTTTTCCATAATACCATTTTTATAAATTCTATAAACTTGTTTTTTGCCAGGTAGAGTTATTTTACCTGGTGAAGTTTTTATCTTAAAACCATATTCATCTTCAACAAGTTTATAAACGCCATTCAAATATGGAGCATCTGAGCTTGTTCCCATTTTTGTCCCAATACCAAACGCATCTGCAATTGCCCCTTTTCTTAAAATTTCATCAATTACATATTCATCCAAATCACCAGAAAGGAAAATTTTTATATCAAAGCCTTCATTTTTAAACATTTGTTTGACTTTACTACTTAATTCAACTAAATCGCCACTATCTATTCTAACACCTTTTATTTTATAACCTTCTTTAAGTAGTTTTATAACTTTTTTAGCACCTTCAATAGTATCATAAGTGTCAATTAACAAAACTGGTTCTTTAAAACATTTTAAAAATTCCCTGAAAGCTGTTTCCTCATCATTAAAACTCATTATATATGAATGAGCCATAGTTCCATAAACAGGAATATTGTAAATTTTACCTGCTAAAACATTTGATGTTCCAATGAAATTACAAATATAACTAACTTTCGCAACCTTTAAAGCACTATCAATTCCATGGTCTCTTCTTGGTGAAAAATCAACGCATGGAATTCCTCTACTTGAAATTACAATTCTAGCACATTTACTTGCTATCATAGATTGAAAATTAAATTGATTTAAAATAATGGTTTCCAATAATTGAGCGGAAATTCTATCAGCAGTTATTCTAATAACAGGTTCCTTCGGAAAGTAAATTTGACCAGATGGTATTGCCCAAACATCACCCTTAAATTTAAAATTTTTAAGATATTCAAGAAAATCATCAGAAAATAATTTTAAACTTTTTAAGTACTTTATATCATCATCAGTAAAATGAAATTCAGAAATAATTTTTATTATATCATCAATTCCAGCACTAACGAGAAAATTTCTATTATTGGGAAAATTTCTAACAAATAATTCAAATGTTGAAATTTCATTTCTATTTGATTTAAAATAACTATATGCCATTGTAAGCTCATATAAATCTGTTAAAAGCGATACATTCATAGAACTTAAAATTTTAAGGTATTTGTTAAAGGCTTCGCCTTACTTCCGCCCCCTTCAATAAACCCTCGTAAAATAAATAATTTCATTTCATAAGTTATTGGACAAGGCACTTGTCAATTTAATGTATTTTCTAATCAAGCTTTTTAATTAACTCAATTTCTGCTTTTATCTCCTCTTTGCTTGCTCCATTTACAATTTTTTCAATTATACTAGTATTTTCACTTTCTAATTCTTCTAATTTCTTCCCAATTTTATTTAATTCAATTTTATCAGCTTTTTCTCCTATTTTATCCACTGCTTTACCCATCTTTATAATTAAATAAATTAAATATATTACAAGACCAAGATTTAGTGTAGCCATTACTATTAAAACACTTGCTAATATCCACATAAAACTTATAAAGTCATCTATTCTTTTATTAGTACTATATTTCTGCCTGCTTTCTGAAGTCTAAGAACTCTTCTCTCGTTATTTGACTTAGAAGTAATAAAGCCAACATACTAAAATTTTAAGGTATGTTAATATGATTATTTAAAATGACCATCTTTATGCCTTGCTTTAATTAAGCTTGTCGCTTATTTCCTAAAAAATTATCAATTTTTATAAAACCTTCTTAACATTTCCTTTGCTCTCCTTATCCAAGTTTTTATAGTATTTTCATTTATTCCAAGAATTTGAGAAATTTCGTTATATTGATAGTTGTAAATATATTTCAAAATAATGACCTCTTTGTAATTTGGTGGTAAAATTTTTAAAAATTCTTCAATATCAAATTTTTCATTTGCTTCTATTGATTCTGAAAATTCATCAATATCATATATTCTTTTTTGCTTTCTGAAAATATCAATAATCAAATTATGACAAACCTTAAAAAGCCAATTCTTAACTTTGTTCTCATCAATTTTATTTAAATTTTTATAAAGTCTATAAAATACTTCTTGCGTTATATCCATAGCATCATCGTAATTTCCTAAAATCCTAAGGACATAACTAAAAACTTCATCTTTATACAAATTGTAAAATCTATTGAATTTTTCATCCATTATATTTTTAGAACTAATCTTAAAACACTACCAATTCCTATTATTGCTATCGTAAATAAGAAAGAATAAAGAATAATTGCCATTATTATATCAAAATATGGAATGTAGTTTGAAATAAATTTTAACAAAAATAGAGCTATTATTATAGAATAGCCAATCATTAAGTTTTTGAAATCTTGGCTATCATCTTTTGAAATAATTCTTCCAATAAAAACTAAACCAAATGTAGTTGAAATTAACAATAAAACACATGAAATTATTAAGTAAAATGGAATGAGTAAAATTCCCAAGATGCTAATAATAAGAAGAAGAAGTAGTGGGATAAATAGAATTACGAAAATAATTCCAGTAATTATCGTTCTAACTGGATTTTCATATAATTTATCAAAGAGCTTTGGAAGTATTGGTCTTGAAATAAGAAATGTTATCATTGAGAGGATTAGAATTGATAGGACAAGAAATATATCCGAAAGTTTATATTTAAATGTCCGCTTTTTACTTTCTTTGTGTTTTAAAATATAAGGTAATGCTTTTAGGGAAATTATGTTTTTTTCGCCTTCAACATTTCCTTTATTTTCAAAGTTTATGGCAATTACTGAAAGATTCCCTTCTATATTTCCATTATTTTGGACATATTTTCCAATAAGTGAAACATCACCTTCTATATTACCATTTATAATAATTTTATTACATACTGCTGAAACATCACCATTTACATTACCCATAATTACCAAGCTATCTCCAAATACACTAATTGAGCCTTTTATTTTAGCACTATCAAGAACTATTAAAGAACCTTCTGAAACTGAAATATCACCTTTTACATTACCCACAACAACAACATTCTCATTTTCAACATTTATATTACCTGTCGTGTCTTTTATTTCCAAAAAATATAATATGTAAATCATGTTTTAACCTCCTCTTTGAAGTTTTAAATTTCTTATAATTATGAATTCTGAAATTAAGGAAGAAACGATAATTGATAAAATAAAAGCTATAATTTGATAGTCATTTATTTTTGGTAATTTTAAGCTACTAAGGAAAGAATAAAGTTTTAAAATGATTATAAAATTTGATTTTTCAATAAAAGATAAGGCGATTTTTAAGCTTATAACGAATGTTATTGAAATTAAAAATAAAATTAAAATTTGAGTTCTCATTTTGTCCATCATAATTCTTTTTTTTAAAATTATGTCTATTTCACTTGGCGCTTTAATAATGCTTAAACTTTTAATAGAATTTTCAAAAGCAATAACAATTTCGTAAAATTTTCTACAACTTTCGCATTCATTTATATGTTTAAAAACGATTTTTTTTTCTTCATCACTTATTTCATTTATGTTTAAAATTAAATTTTCCACATGCATAGGATATAATTAACGAAAAAAATAGTCTAAAAGTTTCAAGTTAATTTTTAGTGCTTTGTCTGATAATTCTAACCCCGAATATGTCGCTCAATGATTATGCTTTAAAATTTTAATTATAAAAAATACAAAAGAAGCTATTTTGGGAGGTGTTTTTGAGTTTGCCTTTAAGTTAGGCTTTTTGAAAGGCAGGGTGAAGGATTACGAAAGTTTCAAAGAGGGCGGGTTTGAAGAGATAAAATCCGAGTTTCTTAATAATGGGTTAGAGGAGCTTGTCTTTGTGTGGGAACAACTTAAAAGGCTTGTACCTTTTGAATTGGAAAACCCTCCACAAGGGCTTAAAAATTTGGGATTGGGACAAACCGATAAAAACACCTTGCTGTTTTTGTTTTTGCTTGGCTATTACGAGGGTTCCTTCTACGGAAAGGGCTTTAGAGATGTAAGGCTTATAAAGTATGAACTGGGAGAGGGTAGTCAGATTGCGGGCATATATCCCAACGCAGACTTGCTGTTTGTAGCGGATGGAGTTCTGTATGTGGTGGATTTTAAG
>JAVVGK010000007.1:0-31185 GCA_032249175.1 Candidatus Hydrothermia bacterium
AAATTCCAATATCATTTCTATAAAACTTTCCTTCAAAATCAATTATTTGTGCATATTTATAAGCTCTCTTTCTTGCTAATTCTCTATTCTCACCAAAACCAACGATATTTAAAACCCTGCCACCATTTGTAATAAATTTATTATCTTTAAATTCTGTTCCCGCATGGAAAACAATAACTTCATTTTCATCTATCTTATCAAGATTTTTAATCTCATAACCTTTAACAAATTCAAAAGGATAACCTTTTGAAGCTAAAACAACATTTAAAAAATGCTCATTCTTAAAGTTAATTTTAAAATTTTCTAATTTTCTTTCCTTAATAGCTAAAAACAATTCTGAAAGTTTAAAATCCCAATATAGAGAAAGAACTTGCGTTTCTGGATCACCAAGTCTTATATTATATTCAAGAACATAAGGTTGTTTCTCTTTTATTATAAGACCAAAAAATAGAAAACCTTTATAGCCTTCTATTTTCTCAACAGTTCTTTCAATGATTTCTTTGAGAATTTTATTATGTAAATTTTCATCTATTTCAACAGGGGTATATGAGCCCATTCCTCCCGTATTTGGTCCTTTATCATTATCTAATAGTTTCTTATAGTCTTTCGCATAACCTAAAAATTTATAATTCTTTCCATCCATACAAATAAACGCAGAAATTTCAAAACCATCTATAAATTCTTCAATAACAACTTTTTTACTTGCTTGACCAAACTTACCCTCAAAGTATTCTCTTAATGTCTTTTCTGCTTCCTTCAAATCATAACAAATGCTAACACCTTTCCCACTTGCTAAACCATCTGCCTTTATAACATAAGGAGGATTTAAGGACTTTAAAAAATCAATCGCTAAATTATAATCGTCAAAATATCCAAAATTTGGAATAGGTATATTATTTTTTTTCATAAATTCTTTTGCTTTTCCTTTACTTGCTTCAAGATAAGCATATTTTAAATTTGGAGCAATAGTAAATATATTATAACTTTCAAGATAATCAGTTATTCCTTCTGCTATTGGATTTTCAGGACCAACAAAAACAAAATCTACTTTATTTTCAAGACAGAAATTTTTTATTTCATCAAAATTATTTAATTTTATTCTTTTGGCATAATTCAAGCTTCCACCATTTCCAGGAGTTATATACAAATCACAATTCTCACTTTTTAGTTTATATAATATAGCATTTTCTCTACCACCTGAACCTATTACGAGAATTTTCATTTATATCCCATTTCTTCTTTAATTTTTTCTATTTCTTCAAGAAGTCCATTTAATAATTCTTCTTCTTTTAATCTTTTTATAGGAACTCCTTTCCTAAATATAACACCTTGCCCTTTTCCTGCTGCTATTCCAACATCTGCCATGCTTGCCTCCCCAGGACCATTTACCTCACAACCCATAACTGCTACCTTTATAGGAGCTTTTTCATTTTCAAGAGCTTTCTCAACTTTTTCAGCTAAACTTATTAAATCAATTTTCGTCCTACCACATGTAGGACAAGCAATAATATCTACCCCCCTACTTCTAATTCCGAGAGCTTTTAGTATTTCCCAAGCAACCCTTACTTCTTCTAATGGGTCAGCAGTTAAAGAAACTCTAAAAGTATCACCAATACCATCGTACAATAATGAGCCTATGCCAATAGCAGATTTTATAATTCCACTTTTTGGTGTTCCTGCTTCTGTAACACCAAGATGTAATGGAACATCCGTCTTTTCTGATAACTTTCTATAAGCCTCTATCATTTGTGGAACAATAGCACTCTTAACTGAAACTACAACATTTAAATATCCTTCTTTATCAAAGAAATCAAGCCATCTCAAAGCACTTTCAACAAGAGCATCAGCGGTAACACCATTATATTTATCAATTAGGTCCTTTTCAAGTGAGCCACTATTAACACCTATTCTGATGGGAATGTTATTTGCTTTACAAGCGGATATAACTTCTCTAACTTTCTGAAAACCACCTATATTTCCAGGATTTATTCTAATTTTATCAACTCCAACATCAGCGACCATTATGGCAATTTTATAATCAAAATGAACATCTGCTACAATAGGAACGATTCCTTTTACTCTTTCCATTATCATTTTCATATATTGAACATGATTTCGTGAAGGAACTGCTACTCTTACGATTTCACATCCCGCATTATACAACTCCAATATCTGATTAACAGTGGCTTCCACATCTTCTGTTTTTGTGGTAGTCATAGATTGAACTCTAATTGGATTATTACCACCAACACCAATTTTACCTATCTTAACTTCTCTTGATTTTCTTCTTTTAATTGGAGTGTACATATAGGTTAAAATTTTAAAGCAAATTCTATATGCTTTTATTTTTTTATTTTTAATAACTTTATTTTATAACCTTTAATTTGATTTCTTAATTCTGGTACCTCAATTGAAAACAATTCATCAGGAAATCTTTCAAAATCTGAAACTCTATTTAAGATGTACATTTTCCTTGGTCCAATTATATAATAATCATCAATAACTAAAATTGGATAGCAAGCATACTTTGGAATTCCATAAGTTAAACCCATATCAAATAGAGAAAAATCCTTAAAATTTTTACTATATTTTACTGCGCAGTAAATATCAAAATTTAAATTGAAATTATAGCTTAAATATGAGAGAATGTAAATAATTTGAAATTCATAAAGTTTAAACCTTCCAATTTGATTTATTAACTCCTCAATTTTAATTGTATCAGAAATTTTTGAAAAATTATTTAATTTTGAATTTAACGCATTTAATGAATCACGAATTTCTAAAATTGTAGGTATTGAAGGTCTTTTGTAATTTTTTGTCAAATTATTTATAAAAAAACTAACAATTTCATCATTCTTTTCAATCAGAAAGTAAAATTTTTTATTTTCACCAAAAACATTATCAACTTCAATTATTAAACTAAAAACCAAACTTATCATAATCTCCAATAGGAATTCTTTCAGATATAGCAGAGCCATCACTTAATATAATCACTAAATCCCATATTCCCTTTTCTTTAATTTCTAAATTACCTTCATATATTCCATTACTTAAACTCTTTAATTTAGCATAAATTCTTTTCTCGTCATTTTTCCCTGTTGGAGGCATATATAGAAATAGCTCTTTTATAAGATTTTCTTTTGGTTTTATGATAATTTTCACTTGGTTATCACCAATTTTAAAATTTCCTGTTTGAGTTAAGATAGTAATTTTAATGTTATCTTTTTCAAATGTTTTAAACTCTTTATATTTTTCATAACATCCCAAAAGAACAAAAAATAAAATTAGTTTTTTCACTTTCTCTCTTTTCTAAACATATGCTCAAGTCTCTTAATAACAAGTTTGGCAGATCTTTCAGGAAATCCTGCTTTTTTAAGATTCTCAATCATATCTCTAACAATACCTTTTGTTTCAGGAAGAGGCATATCTACATCAATTGAGCCACCAACAAGTTTAATTTTCTCTTTAAAGAAAACTCTTTTAATTGCTTCATACAATTCAGGAAGCTCATCTTTCAATTCAAATGCTTTACCTCTTATAACAGAACTTGCTATTACACTTGCTATTCTTTCATAAAGTTCCTTTCTTCTTTCAAATGTAGATATTTGATTTAATGCAGAATCAACTGTTTGTAAGACATTTTCATCAGGCTCTCTTTCTTCACCTGTTGCAGGGTCTATAATTTTGACTTTCTTTACATAAGCTTCAAGATTTTTTAAATAATTCTGAAAGTAGCTTTTTACTTCCTCTTCAATTGAGGTTCCAAGGAAAGCCTCCATAACATAATTTGATAATTCTTCATCTATATAATTAACAACTGCATCGTAAGCTTGCTTATTTTCAGGATTGTTTTTATATTTTGGAGCATCTACAAATTCAGATTTTATTCCTTCAAGAACATCAACAACGGAAAGCCCCTCTGAGTATTTTACCATTAATGTTGATAGTAATTCTGCACTTTTTCTTGGCGATAAACCAGAAAATCCCCATTCTTCTTGAATAGCTTTTTTTCTAATTTTTAAAGCTTCCTCAGATTTGTTTTCCTGATCCATTAAGTCAATGAGTTTTTTAAGTGTATTTAAATCTTCTGAATATTTAGCAAGTCTTGTGGCAACGGTATAGTAAGCAAGTGCTTTATAAACAAGAGGATCTGTTGGTATTGAAGGATAAACAAGCTTTCTTAAAATTTTTATTTCTGCTTTATAATCCAAGTTATAAGGAACTTTTACAATATATAATCTATCTCTGAATGCTTCTGTATCAGGTCTTGAAGCGAATTTTTCATATTCAGGTTGATTTGTATGTCCAACAATAATAATATCAAGGTACATAGCAGGTAAGTTCTTTAAAACAATCATTTTATCTTGGCTTGCAGTTAAAAGTATATTTAAGTGTTCAGTTTTTGCTTTTAGCATCTCAACAAATTCAACAAGACCTCTATTTCCTGTTTGTAAAACACCAGTATAACTCCAAACTCTTGGGTCAGTTTCTTCTTTATATTGAGCAAGTTTAGCAAGTGATATATTACCAATAAGAACTGAATCATCAGCAGTATTTGGATCCATAGGAGCATAAGTGGCTATACCAATTCCTCTTGTTCTTGAAAAACTTATAAATTCTATCTCTAAATCTTCCCATTCAATTTCTTGTAGTTTCTTTTGGCATATTGGACAAGGTAATAATTCGTCTCCTATATTAATACCATATCTTTTTATTTCTTGTCTTTTATTGTAAGGTATAGCATATAATGGATTGTCATGAACAGGGCAATCTTTTATGGCAGGTATTGGATGTTTTTGTGTCCATTCTTCAAGAATTACTTTAAACATATTTACAATTGTTGATTTAGCAGAGCCAGGAGGACCTATAAGAAGCAATATTCTTTTGGCAATATCTTGACCTTGAGCAGCAGCACTAAAATACTGCATTATTTTATCAAGAACATAATCAATTCCGAATATCTCGTTTGAGAATGCCTTGTACTTTGTATAGCCTTCTGGTCTTTTCTCAGTTCCTTTTGATAATATAGCATTATATAGAATTTCATGAGCAAAAAGTGGCTCTCTCTCACCATTTTCCAATTTCTTTAAAAGGTCCCTGTACCAGAGACCAAGTTTTAAATTGGTCATATTATTTTTCACCTCCATTCAGTTTCAAATTTTAAGGCTAAACATTTTCACTGTCAAGAGGGGTCAAGAATCGCCCTAAATCCCTTTTATAATGATTTTACAATTATCAGATTAAGTTATAAAAAATTTTCTGAAACTATTGATTTCATGGGGGACTATTAGGGGGCGAAGTTTATAAGCCGAAGGCTTAAATATAGGGTGGGTGAGAAAATGAAGAAAAATAAATAGTTTCAGAATTATTGGACAAGACATAAAATAAATGCTTTATAATTTTAGAGCTTGGAAAGTTTCCTTTTAATTGTTTTAAGCTTTTCTTTGAGATTTTATGGTAATGGAGGAAATGATATAGATAGGGTGAAGATATTAGTTGAAAATAGAAGTATAAATATCGGTGGAGATTTTACAATTGAATTTTGGATGAAGGCATATATAAGTGAAAATAATAGTTCCAATTGCTTATCTGGAAGTGGAGATTTATGGATTTATGGCAATATTATACTTGATAGAGATGTATTTGGTAATGGAGATTATGGGGATTACGGAATTTCCCTATCAGGTGGTAAAATATCATTTGGTGTAAATCGTTTAGGTAATGGTTTTACTTTATGTGGTAATACCAATGTTGCTGATGGTAATTGGCATCACATAGCTATTACTCGTAGAGAAATTGATGGTAGAATGAGAATATATATAGATGGACAATTAGATGCTGAGGGATTTGGACCTTCTGGGAATATTGATTATAGGAATGGAAGAACAACAGACTATCCTAATGATAGATATTTAGTAATAGGAGCAGAAAAACATGATTATGATAGAGATACTTATCCTTCATATAGTGGATGGATAGATGAAATAAGAATTTCTTCAATTATTCGCTACGAATCCTCATTCACTCCACCTAATACACCCTTTCCTTTAGATGAGCAGACCATAGCACTATACCATTTGGATGAAGGTCCAGAAGGTCCTTGCACAGGAACAATTATAGATGCTACTGGTTCTAATAATGGATTTTGTAATTATGGTTTTGTTGATAGACCAGCAGGTCCTGTTTATAGCATAGACAACCCATTTAGCACAATCACAAAGGATAGTGAAATTTTAAACCATTTAAAACTTGAAAAAAATTACATCTACTTTAATTTTAATAATAAAATCATGAAAGTTGAAATTTACGATAATTCTGGAAAGCTTATTATTTCAAGAATAGTAAAGAATAAAGAAAAAATAGATATTAGAAATTTAAAACACGGCGTCTATGTTCTGAGACTTCAAAGAAATCAAACAATAAAATTTATCAAATTAGGACAAGGCACAAGTAATTTAATTTTTAGACTTTAAAATTTTCTTTCTTTATGATTAAACCATTATTAAAATTTGAATTAGTAGGAGATAAGGAAAAATTTTTTGATATTTTAAATGCGATAAAAGAGCTTGGAATTGCTCATATTGATGAATATCCTCAAAAATATAAAAGTCCTGAAATAACAATAGAAAATGAAGATATATATAAAAAAGCAAGAAATTTAATTTCAGATATTGAGCATTTGATTGGCTCTTTCCCCGTAGGTAATACTTTTGTTGATGTTAATGAAAAAACAATCCAATGGCTTGAAGATATTTTAAAAAAAGTAAAAAATTTAATCCATAAGAAAGAAGAAAAAATTTCAAAATTAAACTTGTTAAATGATTATTTTTTAACAATTTCAAAAATTTACAATTTTCCTACACCTAATTTAATTGTTGTTGCTATAAAAAAAGATTTAGAAACATTTAAAAAATTAAATTTGAAAAAATTTCAAATTGTCAAAATAAAGGAAGATAGATTTGTTATTTTGATTTATGAAGATGTAAAGGATTTGATATATAAGGAAGGTTTTAATGAGTTTGTTTTACCAAGTGAATATAAAAACTTAACATTAAGTCAAGCTTTTGAAAAAATCACAAGTAATATATCAAATTTAAAAGAAGAAATTAATGCTATTGATAATGAAATTAAATCATTTAAAGAAAAAATTTTAATTGAATTTTCAAATATAAAGCTTTCAGTTCTTGAAAAATTTGAAAATTTGAATATATTAAGAAAATATGCTTCATTTTCAAATTATGTCTTCTTTATTAAAGGATGGATTGAAAAATCACAAAAAGAAAAACTATTAAGTGTCCTAAAAAATTTTGAAGGTTATTATTTTATAAAGTTTGAAGAACCAAGCATTTTTGAATATGATAAAGTTCCAACACTCATTAAAACAATGAGTTTTTCCAAGCCTTTTAAAAGAGTTTTAGATTTTTATGGTTATCCAAAGTATGGGACAATTGACCCAACATTCTTTTTATGGTTGTTCTTCCCGCCTTATTTTGGAATGATGCTTGGTGATGTTGGCTATGCTTTAATAATGTTAATAATTGTTTTATTTCTTAGGGCTAAATTTTCAAAAAATGAAATTGTTAAGGATTTAACAACAATTTATTTATGGGCATTAACTTGGGCTATATTCTTTGGATTTTTATATGGAGAAGCATTTGGTGAATTATTTTATAAGCTTGGTATATTAAAACCTATTATTCATAGACTTCATTCAGCAAGTTTAATAATTGGCATTTCAATAATTCTTGGTATTATTCAAGTTGTTCTTGGTATTCTATTTGGCATTTTTAATAATTTAAAATTAAATGATAAGCATTTAGCACTTTATGAAACATTTAGACTAATTGGTGTTATTGGTTTTATTCTTATTGGTTTTTATTTCTTGAAAATTATTCAAATTCCATTTTTTCTTTATATCTCAATTTTGTTAATTTTAATATCAGTTATTGGTGTAATTATAACGCACGGACCTATTGCTCCAATTGAGTTAATTTCAACAACAGGACAAATTTTAAGCTTTGCGAGATTAGCAGCAGTAGCATTAGCGTCAGCAGTCTTAGCAGAAATGGGTAATATGTTCTTTTCAATGATACCAAGTGTTATTTTTGCTATTATAACTGCTTTAATTTTCCATATTTTAGCATTTTTACTTGGATTTTTAGACCCTACGATTCAAGGTATGCGTCTTCAAATTGTTGAATTCTTTATTCAATTTTATAAAACAGGAGAAAGGGTATTTAAACCTTTGAAAAAAGGAGGGCTAAACTATGTTTCGTAAGATTTTGGGATTGGCTCTTTCGGTAATTGGGATTTTGATGCTTGTAAGCTTGGCGTTTGCTGCTGAACCTTCCACTTCATCTGATATAGCAAAAGCTGGTAAATACATAGGAATGGGACTTGCTATTGGTTTAACAGGTATAGGAACAGGAATAGCACAAAGTAGGATTGGAGCTGCTGGCGTTGGTGCTATATCGGAAGATAGAAGCATGCTTGGTCTTGTTCTTACACTTTTCGTAATTCCTGAAACAATTATTATATTTGGTTTTGTTGTAATGTTCTTAATAATGACACAATGATTGAGCAAATTGAAAGTATTGTACTAAATAAGGCAAAAAAAGAAGCAGAAGAAATTATATCTGGTGCCCTTCTGGGTGCCTCTGAAATAATTGAAAAAGCAAAAGAAAAAATTCCTATTATTATTGATGAATATCTTAAAAAAGCAAAAAGTTACATTAACTCTCAAAGACAAAAAATTATAGGTAATGTTCAACTTGAAATTAATTCTCAATTAATAGATATTCAAAACGAGATTTTGAATAAAATTTTTGAGAATTTAGAAGATGAAATTGTAAAATTGCTTAAAGATAAAAACATTTATGAAAATTATTTAAAAAGAATCATTGACGAAGTTTTCAAAAACAATAGCTTTCAAAATCCAGTTGTTTATGTTAATCCAAATGACTTTGAAATAATAAAAAAATTTTTAAATAACTTTCAAATCGTAAAAGATGAAAATGTTAAATTTGGTATTATTGTTGAAGATAAGGAAAGAGGATTTATTGTAAGAAATACATTAAAAACAAGAATTGAAAAAGTTAAACAAATTGTTATGGAGAAATTTTCACAATATATCCAATCATACTCCCAACAACAAGATTAACCTTAATTTTAATAGGAATTTTTTTAGAACTTGAAATAATAATTTCACCTCCTCTATCACCAAGAACTTCTCTTTTCTTTCCTTCATCCATAGGTAAAATTGGTGAGATAGCATAACAATCCTCTTCAAATCCAAGCCATTTACATTTTTCTTTTCTTTTAATAAAAATTTGGGCATATCCTGAAAATCCATCCATATGATAAGGAAGTAAAATTGTGTCTTTTAAATCAAGAAATCTAACGATGTAAATTAAAGCAACAGGGTCAAGAGCATTTTTTGGTATTTGAAAAGTTTTTTTATCTCTTTTACCATCTTTTATTTCATCATATTCTGCATAATTTTCATAATAATTTATCGTCACTTCATAATTCCAACCTGGCTCAATTTGTCTTTTATAAAATTTAACTGTTCTAAAATTTTGTGTATCTACCCAAGATATAAAATCCTCATATAAATTTATACCAAGAGCACCACCTTTTGCGAATAATCTCAATTTATAACAAGGAATACCTCTTACAATTTCTATTCCTTCAACTTTTAAAAACATTTCTCCTATATTTATTGGTCCATATTTTGCCTTATATTCTAATTTTTCATTTAAATTTAATGTATAGCTAAATAGCAAAAGCATCATATCCTCTTTTTGATATATCAATTTTTAAATCCCCATCAATAATATAAACACCTGGTTTATCTTCTATAACTTCTCCAATTATTGTAATCGGAAGATTTAATTTAGTTATTTTTTCTTCCTCTTCTCTTGGTATTGATAATAATAATTCATATTCTTCACCACTTTCAACAGCAATAAACCAATCTTTAATTTCAAGTTTTTTAGAAAGGAATTTAACAGAATCTTTAATAGGTAGTTTATTAGCATAAATTATTATTTGAACTTCGCTTAATTGAGCCATTCTATAACCATCTATTCCAAGACCATCTGAAATATCTATACAAGCATTTACATTTATATTATTTATAATTTTATTCATTTCTTCAAACCTTACTATTGGACGAGCAAATTTTTCTCTCATTTCATTTATCCACCATTTAACACCACTTATTAAATTTCTTTCATAAGCAATAAAATAACCTCTTGACCTTCCAATATCTCCTGTTATTGCTATTAAATCCCCTATTTTTGCATTACTTCTTAATAGAGCTTTTTCTCTTTTTACTTCACCAATTGCAGTTAAATGTAATTCTAATCTATCGTATTTCTCTATATTTCCACCAACTATTGAAATACAAAACTTATCACAAACATCAAAAATGCCTTTGTATATCTCATCAATTTTATTTATTGATTTTTGATTTATATTTAAACTAACAAGAATAGCTATTGGACTGCCACCCATAGCACATATATCACTTAAAACAGCAACTGCACTTTTATAACCTATTTCATAAAATGATAATAAATCGTACTTAAAATGAATGTTTTCAACAAAAGCATCCGTTGTTATTATTAAATTTTTATTAACCATTTCTGAAATAATCGCACAATCATCACCCGGACCTAATATAACCCTTGGATTTGGCTTATAGAATTTAAATATATTTTTCAAAATTTCATCTTCTCTCATAATCAAAAATCAGTTTTGCTTATGAAATTGAAATTTGAAACTTTAATATCAGGAATTATAGAACCTCTTGGATAAAATTCGTAAAAATTAGAATTAACAATAAGCTTTTCTTCATTTGAAATATCAATTACATTATTAAAAACTTCCATAAAACTTTGAGTAAATCTCATATTCTTAATTGCGGACTTGATTTTTCCATCTTCTATTAGAAATAATCCATCTCTTGTCATTCCTGTTAATGTGAAGCTCATCGGCTCAACCAAATTTAAATACCAAATTCTATTTATAAAAATTCCTCTTCCTGTTTCTTTTATTATATCTTCTAAACTTTTATTGCCTCCTTTAAGATGAAGATGAAGAAATATGGGATAATCTTGAAATGGGATATTAGAGCAAGCATTATTTTCTAAATTAAGAAGTTTTGAATACTTATTATTAAGAGCTATGTTTTTTAAAGCCCCATTTTCTATTATTGAAATTTTTTTCTTTACATTTCCTTCAAAATCAAAACCTATTGGAAATAATAATAAATTAAAAGGCTCTTCATATAAATTTATTTTTTCAGAAAAAATTTTCTCATTTAATTTACCGCTAAAAGGACTTATGCCTTCATAATAATTTTTTGATGATAAGGCAAAATAATTAAGATAATCAATAATATCACTTAAAGCCAAACTTGAAAGTATAACATCATATTTATCTTCTTTTATTTCAATAGGATTTTCATTTAAAATTGCCATATTTAAACAGTTTTTAGCAAATTTCTCGTAGTTTTCAAGAATATCAGAAAATTTATAACTACTATATTGAGACCAAGCACTATTTGAATTTATGTAATTTATTGTTAAGTGATTTATTGAAGTTTTATTGTATGCTTCAAAACCATCTGAACTTAAAACAAAAACATGTTGAAATCCTCTATAAAAATTACCGAATGCCTTATAGCTTCCACCAATTTTTATAATTTCTTTAATGATTTTTGAGCTTTCATCAGGATTTAATTCAAAATTGTCAAAAGCAAATTCATATTTGGGAATTTCTTTTTTTTCTAATGGAAACAAAAATTCACTTTCAATCATAGAATTTTCAGATTTTTTCAAAAGTTCTTTTATTTTTTCAATATCAAAATTATTTATATAAAAAATCGCATATTTATTTTCAGTTCTTATTCTAACGGAAATTAAATAATTTTCTTCAAATGTGCTTTGATGAATAAATGAGTTGGCAAACCTTTGAAAAAGATATTCATTATAAAAAATAACAATATCTGTTGAAAATTTAGAAATCCTTATAATCTGCTCCGCTATATTTAAAAGCTCATTATCCTTCATAATTTTCCTCTTCTAAAACTTCTTTTTGATTTTTTAAATAGGAAACAAGTTTTGAAAGAACATCACTTGGATTCATATCTTTTTTATTATATACAATTTTTAATTCTTTTACAAGGGCATTTTCTAACTTTTCATCACCTTTTATGTAAAATTCATAAACCTCAACAAAAATTTTTTGTAAAATTTTTGAAGTTCTCAAATTATTTTCATCTTCAAAAATCATTTCAGCGATTTTATCATATATATTCCTAACTTTATCTTTTAGATATTTCATTAAAAATTCTTTAAAGGCTTTTCTTTCTCTCTTCGCATGTGCTCCTACAAAAATTTTTCTTCTCATAATAACCCCCTATTTTTAAAAGCACTATGAACCTTATAAATACATTTATTCATTACAACATCTATACCATTTTCAGATAGCAATTTTGCTGCTTCTTCATTAATAATTCCTTCTTGCATCCATACAAGTTTTGGCTTATGCTTCATCCTTAATATTTCCTTAGCATGTTCTAATACCGCCTCTGACCTTCTAAATATATCTACAATATCAACTTCTTCATCAACCTCATCTATACTCTTATAAACCTTTCTTCCAAGCCACTTTTGTAGTTTTGGATTTATGGGAATAACTTCATAACCATTAGCAAGTAAATACCTAGGAATTTTCCCCGCAGGCTCATCATGGTTGTCCTTTATACCTATTACTGCTATCTTCTTGGCACTTTTTAGATAATTTAAAAGTTTTTCTTCATCCTGAATAATCATAATTTTGAAATTTTAAAGCCAATTGTCTTGCTTTCTCTAAATCTTCAATTGTATCAACTGATATTCCATCATGATCCACAATAATACATTTAATTTTAAGACCATTTTCAATAGCTCTTAATTGCTCAAGTCCTTCAATTTCTTCTAATTTTGATTTTTCAAGATTTATGAAGCTAAACAATGAATCTCTTTTATATCCATAAATTCCAATATGTTTATAATAAATAGCATTTCCACTTCTATTGTAAGGTATTGGACTTCTTGAAAAATAAATCGCATAAAAATGATTATCAAAAACAACCTTTACAACATTTGGATTGTTAATCTCTTCTAAATTCTTTATTTTAGTTATTGGTGTTATAATATGAGCATTTTTATCATTATGAAGCTCAATAAAAATGTTATCTATAATTTCAGGTTTTATAAATGGTTCATCAGCTTGAACATTAACAATAAAATAATAATTTGGAAAATTCATAATAACTTCTCCAATTCTATCTGTTCCACTTTGGTGCTTATCAGAAGTTATAAAGCATTTATATCCAAGTTTATTTACAAAATTATAAACATTTTCGTCTTCTGTCGCAACTACAATCTCATCAGCGATTTTTGATTTTGAAGCATTTTCAAGAACCCACTCTATCAATGTTTTATTTCCAATTTTTAAAAGAACTTTACCCTTTAAACGAGAAGAATGATAACGTGCAGGAATTACAATTATATTTTTCAATTATATAATTTTAAGAACTTTTAAATTATCTACGAAAACCTCCACATCTTCTCTAATGATGTTTGGATCTTTTTTAGTGATTTCAAAAAGCTCATTAACTATTTGGTTTATAGAAGCTCCTTCTTTCAATCTTCCAAGAACATAAAGACCTGTTTCATTTACATTCATTATTGAGCCATCTGAGAATATAACATTATAACCATTAGCAGTTTTTTCTATATAACTTATGGACTTGTAGTTCAAAGTTTTAGCAAGAGCATTTCCTTTTAGAGCCATACCCATCAACCCCACAACCGCTACAACTTTTAGAAAGTTCCTTCTGGTCATAGCGAAAATTATAAAGCATAAGATTTAAAATTTCAAATTTATGAGAAAAAGCTTAACCTATGCCATTATTTCAATTTTATTTTGGTCAACAAGTGCTAGTGCATTTAAAATCACATTGAAATTTATTGACTTTTTTAGTTTAGTCTTTTATTCAAGCCTTTTTTCAGTTTTAATTTTATTCTTTTTGAATGTTAGGTTTGGAAATTTGAAGGAAATTACTAATTTTAGTAATAATAAAAAATCTATTTATTTAGGTTTTCTTGTTCCTTTTTTATATTATATATTATTATTTTTAGGTTATTCAATAATGAAAGGTCAAGAAATGTTAATTTTAAACAATACATGGCAAATTTTTTTCTTTATTTTGTCAGTAATTTTTTTCTTAAAGAAAATTAATTTTTTTCAAGTTTTAGGAATTTTGATAAGTTTCAGTGGTGTTTTCATTTTAGCAACAAGAGGTGATGTTCTAAATTTTAAACTTTCCAACCCATTTGGATTTCTATTAGGTATCTCTTGTGCTATTATTTGGGCTATTTACTGGATTTTAAATACTAATGATAAGAGAAAAATTGAAGTTAAACTTTTTTATAATTTCTTGTTTGGTTTTTTTTACATTGCTATTTTTATGATATTTTTCGGTAGTTTAAAGTTCAATACTTATGGATTAATTGGAAGTTTATATATTAGTCTTTTTGAAATGAGTATAACATTTTTAATTTATGGAAAAGCTATTGAGGAAAAAACATATATTCCAATAATCGCAAATTTAATGTACTTAGCTCCTATTATATCAATTCTTTTGTTGAGTATTATTGTTGGTGAAAAAATTGAAATTTGGACAATAATTTCAGTAATAACTATAATTTTTGGCATTATATTAACAAAAATTTACTCCTAAAAATTGAATTTTTTATCCTTTAAAATTTTAAATATGGCAGGACATAGTAAGTGGGCTCAAATAAAACATAAAAAGGCTTTAAAAGATGCTAGAAAAGGTAAATTGTTTTCTAAAATTATAAGGGAAATAACAGTAGCAGTTAAAATTGGTGGTTCTGACCCTGAAAGTAATCCAAGATTGAGACTCGTCTTAGAAAAAGCAAAAGAAGTTAATCTTCCAAAAGATAATATAGAAAGGGCTATAAAAAGAGCATTAGGTAATGAGGAGGGAACAAATTACGAAGAAGTGATATATGAGGGTTATGGTCCGGAAGGGATAGCATTTGTAGTTAAAGTATTAACTGACAATAAAAATAGAACAGTAAATGAAATAAGACATATTTTTTCAAAATATGGAGGAAATTTAGCAACAAGTGGCTCTGTGCTTTGGCAATTTTCTGAAAAAGGCATTATATACATAAATAAAAATAAAGTTAATGAAGAAAAACTATTTGAATTAGCATTAAGTTTAAATGTTGATGATATAAAGGAAGAAGAGGATAGCTTTGTAATTTACACAAATCCAAAGGATTTCCATAACATAAAGGAAGTACTTATTCAAAACGGAATAGAAATTGATTCTTCGCTAATTACATTAATTCCAAATAATACAATTAAAATTGAAGGAGAAAAAGCAAAGAAAGTTTTAAAATTATATAATGCTCTTGATGAGCATGATGATGTTCAAGAAGTATATGCGAATTTTGATATTGAAAAGGATATTTTAGAAAGTTTTAATGAATGAGAAATTTGAGGATTTAAAATTTGAACTATCTTCAAGGGTTTTATATCTTAATGATTTACCTAAAATAAATGAGTTTTGCGATTTGCTAAATAAAATGATTATTGATTTTGACTATAAATTAGATGAAATAGATTATTTTATTCTTGCTGTAAAGTATTATTACACTATGGAATTAGAAACAGCTCTCATTTATACTAATAAAATTCTTGAAATAAATCCCAAATTCATAAGAGCCTATAATCTAAAAGCTCTCATTTACTTAAAACTAAAACATTATCAAGAAGCTTTAAATTGTATAGAGGAAGGTTTAGATATTGAAGAAACAAAGCTGCTATTTTATCTGAGATGGGTTTTTATAACGAAGCATTAGAAATTTACAATATTATATTAGAGGAAAATCCAAATGATTTTTATAGCTTAACTGGAAAATCAATACTTTTATATAAACAAGGCTTTGGAAATAAATCCAGATTATATTTCAGGTTTATTACATAAGGCAAGATTAATGTTAGAAATAGATCCTAACGAATCAATTAGAATATGTGATGAGATTATTAAAAAAAACATTAACTTGGGAGAAGCATATTATATTAAATCTTGTGCTTATGCATTATTAAGAGATAAGAAAAATGCCATATTGAACCTCAGAAAAGCTATTGAAACAAATATAGAATTTAAGTTTTTAGCCATGGGGATGACAGGGATTTTGAATATATCAAAGACGATGAGGAAATTTACTTAACCATCCATTCCTAAAATTAATTTTATTTATGTCAAAATTCAAGCTTCTGAAACCCTTTGAAATAATTTCAAGAGTTGGAATCACGAAAAAACTCCTATTATAAATTTCAGGATGAGGAATAACTAGATTTTCAGTTTTAGTTTCAACTTCATTAAAAAGAAGAATATCAATATCAATAACTCTTGGAGAATATTTAAATAATTTTTTTCTACCCATTAAATTTTCTATTTTTTTAAATTTTGCTAATAAGGAAAATGGATCTAAAGATGTTGAAGCAAGAATGCTAATGTTTAAAAAGGAATTTTGAAATTCATAACCATATGGCTCACTTTCATAAATACTTGAAATTTCAATAATTTTACAATAATCAGAAATTTTTCTAATAGCATCCTTTAAATTCCTAATTTTATCAAATAAATTTGTTCCAATTGAAATATAAACATAGTTCATTTGAAAATTTTATAGTTATGCTTTAAAATTTTGCTATGAAGAAGATAACTTATTTGATAACATTATTGATGGTTGTTGCTTGCTCAAAGAACCTTTCAAGCCCCCAAAATAATGCTCCTATTATAAATTCCTTTGCTGTAAATAGAGTTTCTGGTCCTGTTCCACTTCAAGTAAATTTCACTTGGTCTGTATATGATATAGATAGAGATACAGTGAATTGCTATTTAGATGTAAATGGGGATGGAGTAGCAGAGGAAGTAATAAATAATTGCTCAAATGCTAACTTTTCTTGGATATACAATGATTCTAAAATATATAATGCCACATTAACTGTTTTTGATAAATATGGTGCTAGTTCCTCAAAGAGCATTACTATTAGAGCTTGTAGAGTTTTATATAATGGCTCTGTAAGTGTCCCAGCAAATAGCTCTGTTCAAGTATCTTCCTTTATAGCAAATCAAAGTGATACACTTTATATAAAAGCTTTTGTCCAAAGTGATACAGTTATAAACTATATAAAGGTTACAAATGTTGTAAGCACTATTGATTCTGCGGCAAATAGTCAAACAATTTCAAGAACCATAGCTATTCCCGAATATAGAGAATATAGAATAATTGCAGGCAATACTTCAACAAGTGCTAAAACTTACTATATAAGAGCAACTTTGAATGATGTAAATTGTCAATAAAAAAGGAGAAATAAAATATGAGAAAATTATTATTAGTTCTTGGACTATATAGTTTTTTAAATGCTACGGAAACTCGGGCTAATAGCATTATTCAAGAATATAATGACTTTGGAAATGCTAATTATTTATTAGATGATGAGTTCATAATAAAATTTTATCCCTCTGTCCTCTTTGTATTTCCAAATCACATATCACTTGAAGCAAATAGGAATGGAAATTATGCTTACGGAACTGTATTTTTTAGAAATGAAAGGATTGGGGTAGGAGCATTTGTTTCAAGAAGATTTCATTATAGCTATAACTATCAAAACTATTCAGATGAATTTACATTTACACCGCTTGATATTGTTTTTGGACTAAAATTTAATAAGATATTATTAGGATTAAATTTTAATTATTCTTCAATTGGTAATGATTCATTTTTAGTAGGATTTGGAGATAGCCTTAGGAATAATCTCTTGGGATTTACACCTTCTTTTTCATATCTTATATCTGAAAATTCAGGACTTAATTTTTCCTATCTTGTTTTAAATAATTCATATTCAAGAATTAGAAACAATCTCTTATATAGTGCTAAATATAGTACAAATGCTATTTTAATGAGATTTTATCGTGGCTCTATTATTCTTCCTATTATTTATGGTTCTACGAGTTTTTCTATAAATGCACCTGATGGGGGTATAGATCCAGATAGTGAAAGTGTTAGTAATTTGCTGAAAATAGGGCTTGGGTTAAATAAGAAAATTCAAGACTTAGGATTTTTTATATTTGCTATTCAATATGAAAATATAAAAATAAAATCACAGGATAACAACACAAACTCAAATTTAGAAGACAATGTGAATATATTAGGTTTTGTATCAGGAGGTGAAGCAAAATTTCTTGCTTCCTGGCTTAGAGTAAGAGGAGGAATTAGTTATAATATATCATTAACTCGTCAGAGCCAATATAAATATCCTGATACGAAAGTTTATTATAATAGAATAGGTGCTTTTGGAGATATATCATTTGGACTTGGTATATCTACGGAAATTTTCAAAGTTGATTTTGACTTTACAAAAGATTTGTTCTATAATGGTCCTCAATTTATATCTGGAAATGGTTTAGGTTTTAATATGTCAATTCTTGCTAATTTTTAGCTATGTTAATTAAGAACTCAACTTCATCTTTAATGTACTTACTGAAATTTCTTATTTTTTTGGATGTTTCATAAGCATTTTTAGAAAGCTCATTTAATAATGATTTGTTATTTGAAAGCTCAAATGTCCAATTTAAAAATTCTTTAATATCATATGGTTTAACTAAAATACCATTTTTTAGATGCTCAATTTTCGTCCATAATGAAATATCAAATGCTATAACGGGTTTTGAATAAGCAAATGCTTCAATTGTAGATAATGTCATATTTCCATAATGAACAGGATTTATTAAAAAATCTATTGAAGAGTAAAATTTATAATTTTCAAAATATGGAAGATTTTTAATAATTGTTAAATTGCTATAATTTTTTGAAATTTCTTCTAAAATTTTATTTTCTCCTTTCATTAAAACAATCAAATGAATTTTGTCATTTTTTAAAATTTCTTTGAAAATTCTTAAAATTATTTTTTCACCCTTATATTTGGAAATTGCTCCACAATATCCAACATTTACATAATTTTCTTTCCTATAAATTGGCTCAAATTTAATAATATCAGGTTTAGGTTGCTCATTTATTCGGACTTTATATGATGGAATTTTAAATAACATAATCATAAGTTTTCCATTTGTTCCATCTTCTTCAATTATATAATAATCTGCTTGATTTTTAAAGCACTTTAAAAGTTTTCTATATCTAAAAGCTATTATAGGATTTTTTATATCCCAAATTATTGGATTTATGCCAATACCAAAATGTTTATTTATATAGGGAATTTTTTGAGATTTTGAAATTTCAATTGCTAAATTATGGAATTTATAGGAAAACGCAATAACTAAATTATATTTTTTATCTTTCTTAAAATCCTTAACATTTATAAAATGGATATTTCCCTCACTTTTGTAGGAATTTTTCCCAAAATAAACCCAATCAACATTAACATTTAACTTTTTAAGCTCATTTAAAAGATAATAATTTTTGGGGGAACCAACAACATTTTCATCCCAATCATTTTCCCAAGGGCTTAAAATAAGGAAATTCACTATTCCTTAACCTCCCTTATTTCAAAACTTATATTTTTATTTTTTATTTCAATAATAGCATAAGTTCTTTTATGTCCAAAAAATTTATCCGTTGGACTTCCAGGATTTAAAATATGAATGCCATTTTCACAATTATAGTAAGCAATATGGCTATGACCAAATATAATAACATCAAATTTTCCATAATTTTCAAGTTTCTTTAAAACCCTTTGTTTAAGTCCAACTGGTGGTCCAAGTCCATGAAATAAACCAAATCTAAATCCCTCAATTTCAAAAATTTCAACCTCTTTTAAATAATCTAATAATTTCATCTCATCCATATTTCCAAAAACAGCTATCATATTTTTCAAACTTTTAAGCTCATTATAAAAATCAAAACTAACAAAATCTCCTGCATGAATAATTAAGTCAGAATTTTCAATTTCATCATAAATAATTTTTGGCAATGATTTGGCTCTAAATGGAATATGCGTATCTGAAATAACAACGATTCTCATTTCCAACTCACAAACTCTTCATTTATATTATTTAATTTTGCTATATACCTTGCCAAAACAAAAAAGAAATCAGAAAGTCTATTTAAATAAATTAAAACATTTTTATTGATTTCCTCTTCTTTCATTAAACTAACAACACTTCTTTCAGCTCTCCTACAAATTGTCCTACATATATGACAAATAGAAACTTCTTTACTTCCATAAGGTAAAATGAAATCTCTTAATGGTTCAAGATTTTTATTATACTCATCTATCCAATTTTCAATTTGTTTAATTTTTTCATCACTTAATCTTAAAGCTTTTTCAAAACTCATAGGTGTTGCCAAATCTGCTCCAATTATAAATAAATCATTCTGAATAATTTTTAATTTTTCATTTATTTCACTATTATTTATTAAGCTTCTTAAATAACCAATAAAACTATTTAATTCATCAACATCACCATAAGCACAAACCCTAAAATTATCCTTATAAACCCTACTTCCATCTACCAATTGTGTTTTTCCATCATCTCCCTGTTTTGTATAAACTCTCGTAATACGCATTTTAAAATTTTAAAGCAGACTATTCTTTCTTAAATCTCCTTAATCAATTCACTTTCAAATTCAATAATATATTCTTTATATATTTTTTCCCTTCCGAACTAATTAGGAACATATTTTTAAAGCGAAAACATTCGGATATGATTGCGAAAGCATTTTCCAAAAAGGGATATTCTTCATTAGCAGAAAAACGATAAAGAATATTAACTTTCATTTTATCACTTTTTGTTCTATAAATAGGAATTTCTCTCTTAAAGTCTAGCGGCTTAAGCATATCAGATACATGTATTAGCATATTTGAAATTTTAAAGCTTCCTAACTAAATCCTCGTCCACTCTGAGAATTTTGCATGAAAATTTCGCTTTCTTAAAATCCTCTCAAAATTTATTTCACAATCCATTCACTATAAAATAAAGCAAATGAATTATATAAAAACAAACAAATAAGTGAGAGAAAAAGCCAATCAACTTTAAAACTCACTGAGCCATTTAAAGATGATAAAAAAATTGGAATTGATAGTGGAATGTAGAGTAAATAAGTTAATATATTTTTTAAATTGACTTTATAAAGCATTAAATTTAGCATTACGGAGATTGAGCTTATTGAAAAGCTTGAAATTATCAAAAAAACAATTAAATAAAAACTAATTATTAAGCTATTGAAAATAAAAAAAATGAAAAAGATGTTAATAATTCCAAAAACAATAAGATAAAATGATGTTGTTAAAATTTTTGAAATAATAATTTTTTCAATTGGAAAGTAAGTTAGTAAAATAAAAAAACTTTCTTCTAAAAATTCCTCATCAATAATTTTAGAAGCAACTAAAACAGCATTTATAAAAAACAACGACCAAAAAATGCCATTTATTATAGCAATTTCATTAGAATTTATAGCAATTGAAAAAATTAAAATCATAAGGAAATTATTTGTAATATATGAAATTATGAAATTTATGGAGCTAAGTGGAATTAAAAAATCTTTTTTAAGGAGCTTTATCAATTTGTTATAATTTTAATGGTTAAAACTGAATAAATACCTGCCATTAAATCATCTAAAACAACGCCAAAATACTTAATGTCTTCAAGTAATTTTATAGGAAATGGTTTTAAAAAATCAAAAATCCTAAAAAGAATAAAGGCAATAATGAAATTTTTCAAATTAAAATCCAAAAAAATAAATATAAGAAAAAAACCAACGATTTCATCAATAACAACCTCTTGAGGGTCTTTTTTATTCGTTTTTTTTACCATTAAGTAAGAGCCAATTATTGAAAGCAATAAAATTATAATGAAAATCAAAATTTTTTGATTTAATAGAAGAAATGGAATGACGATTATTGTTGAAATTGTTGGACCAAATTTTTTTAATTTGCCAATATAAAAGCCAGTTGATATAATTTCAAAAAACTTTATCATAATTTTGAATTTTTGGAAAAATTCTGTAAAAATCTTTACCAATGAGAATTGTTATTGTTGTTAATTTATCGGGGTCAGGCTCAAATTTAACAATTCCTCCCCCTAAAAAATTTTTTAAAATTTTGGCATATTTCATAGAACTATCAATTCTATCTACAATTATTGTTTTTTCTATTATTTCAGAAGCATTTCCATAATAAACAACATCAAAATTATTATCTCTCAAATACCAGGTTAATTTTCTTGCTACACCATCATATCCCGAGCCATTGTAAATTTCAACTTTCATTTTAGGAAATAAATCTCTTTTTAATGTTTCTAATTGTCTTTTTGAAATTGAGACATAAGTTGATATTGAAAAAACAACAATTAAAGCAATAATTAAGAAAATTCCAAATGTATAAAGGATTTTTTTGTAATTTAAATTTAGCTTGAAATTTATTTTAAAATGAAATTTTTTTTTATTTTCTTCAATTTTTATATTTTTTTTCTTCATAACTCTTCAAGCTCATTACATATTGAATGAATTAAAAATAAGTGAATTTCTTGAATTCTCGCAGTATCATTTGATGGAACTTTAAAAACATAATTACATAAGTTTTCAACTTCAAATGAATTTTTACCTGTCATATAAACAATTTTCATTTTCTTTTCGTAAGCCTTCATAACTGCTAAATTAACATTTTTTGATTTTCCTGATGTTGAAAAAGCAAATAAGAAATCTCCTTCATTTGCGAATGCTTCTATTTGTCTTGAAAATATATAATCAAATGAAGAATCATTAGCAATAGCAGTTATTAAAGACATATCTGAGGCAAGATTTATAGCAAAAATAGGTTTTCTTAAATTTTTGAACTTCCAAACAAGCTCAGATGAAAAATGAGAGCTTTCAGCACAACTTCCACCATTTCCACAAATAAGAATTTTCTTTCCAATTATAATAGATTGCTTTAAATCAGAAATTAAATTAAATAGATATTCTTTTATTTCTTCAAGCCAATT
This sequence comes from Candidatus Hydrothermia bacterium, assembly GCA_032249175.1. Taxonomy (GTDB): domain Bacteria; phylum Hydrothermota; class Hydrothermia; order LBFQ01; family DSFT01; genus DSFT01. The sequence continues at coordinate 23,099 of JAVVGK010000007.1, forward strand.
TGTTAAGTTTTTTAATTCATTTACAGATTTTAAATAATTTTCCAAATTAGAAGCCCCACGAGGGGGCTAAAAAAGGGTTATTGTCCTATAATTCTTAAATTGGGTATTGTTTGAACTTTAAAGTTTAGTGTTACAGAAGAACCAACAGAGGCACCTGTGGTAGCAAGAGCATAATATGTTTTACCACTAATTGTGAATTTTAAAGCATATTTACTATTTGAGTTTAATACTTCGTAAGTACTATTTCCAGGATCACTAACAACTCCGTTAAATGAAGGATCTTCCTTTATGTAGGAGGTAATTGTAAATCCGCTGAGCTCGTTACAAGCACCACTTACAGGTGATGAAAGATAATAAGTGGGACCACTAGAACTGCCAGGAACACAATCAGTATAGTAATAATAAACTTTTTGAGGAGCATCTGCATCGTTAAGAGACTTTGTCTCAAACTTATAATCCGATCCAATTACTAAACCACTATTTCCTGGTGCACTTCTTTCATAAACAGTAACACTACTTGAAACAGGAGTTGTTGATCTTGTATTACTTTCAAATGACTTGTCTTTTACATAACCTATAAGCTTATATGTTCCTGTTTGGGTTGTAGTATGTGTATAACTACTTCCTGATGTAACACTGGCTACCTTTGAATTATTCAAATAGATAATAACAGAATCAAGTTGCCCTTCACCATTCCAAGTCCAAGAAAGAACAACACCATCACCTGCATTGTTAGCTTGAAGTTCGTTTAGAACAAGATCACCTGTAACCTCTTCACCACCCTTTCCGCATGCGTATAGCCCTATTGCAAGGGCTGTTAAAATTAGTGTAAGTTTTCTCATAGCTTAACCTCCTTTATCTTGATCTTATTGCTGGCTCTATGCTTCTTATTTTATCTTCTACAGTTTTTACTCTTGAAGACAATCCTGAAACTTGTGCCTTCAATTCATCAACCGATTTCTTCAAATCTCCAATAGCTTTTGACATTTCCTGAGCAGTCTTAGGAGCTTCCTCAGCAGCTTTCTTTTGTTCCTCTATCCAAGATTCTATACTCTTTATCTTTTCCTCAATAGCAGATATTTTATCATTTAGAGGTTTCGTTATTTCCTCTGGCTTTATCTGTTGGCACCCTAGCATAGACATCATCATCAGTGTTATTGTTATTAACTTTTTCATATCCTTCACCTCCGTTAGTTTGAAAATTTTAAAGCCTACTTTTCTAAAATTTTTGCCTTGTCCAATAATTCTGAAACTATTTATTTTTCTATATTTTCCCCACCCACCCTATAAATAAGCCTTCGGCTTATAAATACCCCATTTTTTGCTTTGGGGGGCTTCGCCCCCCTAATAATCCCCCCAAAAACCTATAATTTCCTAAAATTTTCACAAGTTATTGATTATCAATTACTTAACACTATTTATTGGACAAAGCAAAATTAACCTTAACATCATTTACTAGACAAAGCATAAAATTTTTGCCTTGTCCAATAATTCTGGAATTATTTATTTTTCTATATTTTCCTCGCCCGTCCTTAAATTAAGCCTACGGCAGGGAGCTTTCGCCCCCTAAATAAACCCCCAATAAAATCTATAACTTCTTAAAATTTTGACAAGTTATTGATTATCAATCATTTAACACTATTTATTAAACAAATCAAAAAAGGTGAGGTTATAAACTACCACTTAACTTATCCAAAACTCTATAACTTACAGCCTCTGCTATATGCTCAATTTTAATTTCATTTGAGGATGATAAATCCGCAATTGTTCTACTTACTTTTATAATTTTATGTATTGCTCTTGCTGAAAAATTAAATTTTTTTGAAACACTTAACAAAAACTCTTCTGCTTTTAAATCCAATTTACAAAATTTCATTATTTCTTTCTCACTCATTTGTCCATTTGTTTTTATATTCAAATTTTTAAATCTCTTTTCTTGAATTTCTCTTACTTTTAGAATTCTTTCTCTTATAATTGCTGAACTTTCACCACCATCCTTATATCTTAATTCTTCATAAGGAACATTAGGAACTTCAATATGAATATCAATTCTATCTAAAAGTGGTCCAGAAATTTTATTTTGATATTGTTTTATTTGATTTACAGTGCATTTACAATTTCCATAACCAAAATAACCACAAGGACAAGGATTCATCGCACAAACGAGCATAAACCTTGAAGGAATTTTAACTTTATAATTTGCTCTTGAAATAACAACATAACCATCTTCAAGTGGCTGTCTTAAAACTTCTAATGTTTTTCTTGAAAATTCAGGTAATTCATCTAAAAATAAAACACCATTATGAGCTAATGAAACTTCACCTGGTTGAAAGTGTGTGCCACCACCTATCAATCCAACATCTGAGATTGAATGATGCGGATTTCTAAAAGGTCTTTGATTTATTATACCACCATTTAGAATTCCTGCAATAGAATATATTTTCGTAGTTTCAAGTGCTTCTTCTCTTGTTAATGGGGGCAGTAGGGTAGGAATTCTTTTAGCAAACATCGTTTTACCACTACCAGGAGGTCCGAGCATAAGAAGATTATGTCCTCCAGCAACTGCTATTTCAATTGCTCTTTTAACAGCCCACTGCCCCTTAATATCACTAATATCTAAATCGTAGTATTGAATAAAATTCTCTTTCTTTTCATCAAAAGGCTCAACTTTTAGCTCATTTCTTAAAAACTTAACAACATCCAACAAATTACGAAATGGATAAATTTTCAAATCATCTATTATACTTCCTTCATATCTATTATCATAAGGAAGGATTATACCCTCAAACCCTAATTCCTTTGCCATTAAACAAATAGGTAAAGCACCTCTAATTTTTCTCAACTCACCATCTAAGGATAATTCACCAATTATTATATATTTCTTATAGAATTCCGTATAATCAATATAACCAAGTGCAGAAAGAATACCAATGGCAATAGGCAAGTCAAATAAAGAGCCTTCTTTTCTCATATCTGCAGGTGCTAAATTTATTCTTATTTTTTTAGAAGGGAGCGTAAAACCAGAATTTTTTATAGCAGAAATAACCCTTTCTCTTGACTCTTTAACACTTGTTTCAGCAAGACCCACAAGGATAACCGAAGGCAATCCATTTGATAAATCAACTTCAACATCTACTAAAAACCCATCAACACCAATCACATTAGCAGATGATATTTTGGAATACATACTTTAAATTATAAAAACAATTCTTAACAAATTCTAAACAAAATAAGCTTTATAATTTTCAATCCTACTATGAAGTTATTAGGAATTTGTGTAGATCAAACAAGTCCTTATAGTTTGATATTTATAAGTAAAGAGCCTATTAGTGTAGGAGAATATGTTGTAATTGATGATGAAGTAAGAAAATTACTTGGTATTGTGTCATCTGTCTATTCTGAAAACCCTTATATAACTGAATCAATCATAAATCCTGAATATGTTCAAAAAATAAATAATCTTACAAATAATATGATAAAGTATAAAGCAATTGTAAATCTTCTTGGTGAAATAACAGAAAATGGACTATCTTCTTTAAAATACCCACCAAGACCATCTCGCAATATATATAAGGCTGATAATGAAATTCTTAAAAAAGTTTTTAAAATTGATGATAAGAAATTTGTAAAAATTGGGACACTTTTAAATAATAAAGAAATTCCTGTTTATATAAATTTAGAACAAGCAATAATAAGGCATTTAGCGATTTTAGCAATTACAGGTGCAGGAAAATCTAACACCGTAGCAGTTCTAATTGAAAAAATTGCTCAAAAGAATGGAACTGCTTTAATTTTTGATATTCATGGTGAATATAAAATAAGGTCATTTAACATTATTGAGCCTAAAATAAATCCATATAGTCTTGATGTTGATGAAATTGCAGGGTTAATAGGTGTTGATATGGATACAAGTGCTCAAATGTATTATTTATTAAGTGAAATAATTGAAGAAATAAAGAGAAGAAATTTAAGTAATGATGAAGAGGATACACTCTCAAAAGAATTAAGAAAAACATTTTTAGAAGACCTAATAAGTGAATTAGATAATTTGAAAAATGATAGAGAAAAAACTAAAGAATATGGTGGTAAGGATACAACATTTAGACTTCTAAACCGATTAAAAAATTTAAAAAATAAATTTGGGAGCTTGTTTGTTGATGGTGCTACTGAATTATTGAAGAGGATTGAAGAGGGTAGAATAAATGTGTTAGATTTAAGTGGTTTGGATGAGGATAAAGCAGATATTATAATTAGCCATGTTTTAACTGCAATTTTAAATGATAGAAAAAAAGAAAGCAAAAATAAATATTTAAAAGCCCCTATTGTTTGTATATTAGAAGAAGCACATCTATTTGCTTCTGCTCATAGGAGAACTCGCTCTAAATATATTTTAAATAGAATTGCAAGAGAAGGAAGAAAATTTGGTGTTGGTTTATGGATTATAAGCCAAAGACCAAAAGGACTTGACCCTGATATTTTATCTCAAATGAATAATATGATAATTCTTAAACTTGTTGAGCCAGAAGACCAAGCTCATGTCAGAAGGGCATCTGAAAGTTTGAGTGAGGAATTAATGAAATATCTACCATCATTAAATCCAGGTGAAGCAATTATTGTTGGTAATATGGTAAGAATACCAATCCTTGTAAAAATAGAAAAAAGTAGTACAAAAATTCAAGGACAAGACCCTAATGTTATTGATGAATGGGAGAGATTAAGACAAAAACCTGAATTTTCAAATGATATTTAAAATTGTTTAAAAATAGCATATTTATTATTTCAATTTTATTTGCTATTGGAATTTTAATACCTGTTAAAATATCCATCATTTTAGCAATTATTTCAATAATTTTAGTGCCATTTTTTAAGTTTTTAATATATGTTCCCTTTATTTTTCTTGGCTCTTTAAGAATGGAGATTTATAAATATCCGAATATAAAAACCAACGACACAATTATTGTGAAAGTGAATGTTCCAAGTAAAGGAATTTTACCAATTGAAGGTTTTGGAATATTTAAATCAAATGTTTATCCGGGTGAATACAATCTTAAAGGTTATATTAAAAATGATAGTTTTATTGTTCTTAGCTTTGAAAAAGTAAGAAATCAAAATGAAATTTATTTAAAGTTAGATAAATTTTTAAGAGAAAAAGCTTTTCGCTTTGAGGATTATTCAATTATAACTGCTCTTATTTTAAATAATAGAGATTACATACCTTATGAAGTAAAAAATGCTTTTGTTGAAACGGGAATGTTTCACATTCTTGCTATTTCAGGATTACATATAAGTTTAATTTTTTTAGTTGTTTCATTTGTTTTATCACTATTTTATATTCCAAGAAAATTAAATTTTGTAATTAGCTCAATAATTATATTTTTATATACCGCTCTTTTGGATTTTATTCCATCTTGTTTTAGGGCATTTTTGTTTGCTATTATTTTTTCAGTTTCTAATTTATTAGAAAGGAAAGTTAATATGCTGAATGTATTTGGATTGTCTTTAATTTTAAATTTAATGATATTTCCTACACAGATTTACGATATTGGATTTCAATTATCTTATTTAGCAGTTTTAGGATTAATATATTCACCTTTTAATTATTCAAAGAATTTTTTTCTAAATATATTAAAATCATCAATTTCAGCTCAAATTTTTACAATCCCAATTTTATTATATCACTTTTCAAAAGCACCAATTTTATATTTCTTCGCAAACTTAATAACAATCCCAATTTCTACTATTCTGCTCTTAAATTTATTATTCTGTTTAATTTTTCCATTTATTGAGCAGCTTTTCGTTAGCCTTCATATCATAAATTCATTATTTATAAAATCTATAATTCTTCTTGAAAAGCTTAATTTACCTGCCTTGAAATTTTCAATAGATGAAAAGATGTTAATTATTCTTCTAATCCTAAACTTCATTATTGTTTCATTATTTAAAAAGTTTTAGAATTCTTTCTATAAATTTTTCAATAGAACTTATGTTTTTACCATTTTGGAAATTACCAAATTCATATTCAAGAATTTCTCTATCAACTTTTCCTTTCAATGTCCTATAAACTTCTGCCAAAAAGTACTTCCTTATTAAATTTATTCTACCTTCCTTTTCAAGTCTTCTGACACTTACAAAAACTTTTGTATCCTTTATAATTCCAAATTTTGAGAACTTTGAAGCCCTTTTTACAAAATCATGGTCTTCCGCTAAAAATAAACTTTCATCAAATCCTCCAATCCTTCTAAAAATTCTTCTTGTACATATAATACAAAATCCAGGTGCTAATGGATAAATTTTTCTTGTTCTTTCAATAAGAACATTTGCTAACTTAAAAATTAAATGGTCAATTTTCAAATTTGATATTGGCTCAAATCTAAATGTTGCTACTTCATAATAATGATAATCAAATTCATAAACCGCTTTTTCTAAAAAATTTTTAGGAAGAATAACATCCGCATCTAAAAATAATAAATAATCACCAATTGAAATTTTTGCTCCATTATTTCTTCCTCTTGCTGGTTTTCCACCTTCAATAATTTTAGCATTATAACTTTTAGCAATTTCAATTGTTTTATCAGTGGAATTAGCATCTGCAATAATAACTTCATAATTTTTATAATTTTGCTCTTTTATTGAATTTAAAAGTTTTGGTAAAAATTTTTCTTCATTTAATGTTGGAATAATTATTGAAATAAAAGGCTCATTCATAATTTGTAAATTTTTTCTGAATAATTCTTAAAAGCGTTTTTTGTGTCAAAAATTAAATTAGCATTCTTATATATAAACTCATAATCAAATATACTATGGTCTGTTATAAGAACAACTAAATCACTTTCTCTTAAAATTTCTCTTGTCAATTCAACACTTTCAATTTCTAAATCACCTATCTGGATTTTTGGAATATAAGGGTCAAAATAATAAACAATAGCTCCCTTATCTGAAAGAAGAGAGATAATATCAATTGCTGGAGATTCTCTTATATCATTTACATCTTTTTTATATGCTACACCAAGAATTAAAATTCTACTTCCTTTTACACTCCTTTCATATTCATTTAATATATCAGCAATCCTTTGAACAACATATCTTGGCATATTTGTATTTATTTCACTTGCTACTTCTATTAATCTCGCATTATAATTTAATGTTTTCATTTTCCAAGATAAATAAATTGGATCAATAGGAATACAATGACCACCAATTCCAGGTCCTGGATAAAATTTCATAAAACCAAATGGTTTCGTTCCTGCTGATTCTATAACTTCCCAAACATCTATTTTAAGTATATCACACATAATAGCAATTTCATTAGCAAGTGCTATATTTACTGCTCTAAATGTATTTTCAAGTAATTTAGCCATCTCAGCTACCTTTGAAGAAGAAACCATTATAACACTATCTATAATTTTTGAATAAACTTCATAAGCTAATTTTCCAGATATTTCATCAACACCACCAACAATTTTTGGGGTATTTTTTATTTTATAAACTTTATCACCAGGGTTTATTCGCTCTGGTGAAAATGCTAAGAAGAAATCTAAACCACATTTAAGACCACTTTCTTCTAAAATTGGTTTTATTACTTCATCTGTTGTGCCTGGATAAGTTGTGCTTTCTAAAATTATTAAATGTCCTTTTTTAAGGTATTTCTTTATGTTATTTACAGCATTTAAAATATAACTTAAATCTGGATCTTTTGTTTTTGATAGGGGAGTTGGGACTGCAATAATTATAATATCAACTTCACTTAATACTTCATAATTTCCAAATGCTTTGATTTTATTTTTTCTTACTAAATCTAAAAGCTCATTATTGTCTATATCACTTATGTAAGAAATTCCTTCATTTATATTTTTAACTTTATTTTCATCAATATCTATTCCATAAACTTCAAAATTATTTTTCGCAAACTCAACAGCTAACGGAAGTCCAACATATCCAAGCCCTATCACACTAACCTTAAAATCATTATTTTTTATTTTCTTTAAAAGTTCATTTTCCATAGTTCTAAATTTTAGAGGATAAAAAAATTAAACCAACACATTGTCCAATAATGTCTAAAATATAGATTATTTCTTATTTTTCCCACC
>JAVVGK010000008.1:0-30834 GCA_032249175.1 Candidatus Hydrothermia bacterium
AAATTTCAGATAAGACAGAAATGAAATTGAAAAATCTGAATATTGATTTTATTTTGATTAATGATTAAAAAATAATTAAGGGATGAATTTAAGCCGTAGGCTTATTTTGGGTGGTTAAAATAATAGCAAAAAAATCCATCCTTTAAAATTTAAGATATGTTAAAAATTTTAATTTCAAAAATTTACATTTTCATATTAAGGGTTTTTGAAGCCTTTATTATTTCATTATCCTTTGCTATTTTCATTATAGCAATTTATCCAATTAACATTAAAATCGTTTCAATTCTTTCATCAATTCCATTTATTATATATCTTTTAAGCTCTTTAAAGTTTTTAAAAGATGAGGAAATAGCTTGGCTTTATGAGTTTAAATATAAGGACTTAAATGAAAAACTAATAACTTATATTGAGCTAAAATTAAAATCAATTTATAATAAAATTCCATTTGAGAAATTAAATCCTTTTTCAATATATAAGCCAAGATATGAATTTTTTCTTTTATTTGTGTTTTCATTAGCTTTATTAGTTTTTTCATTCACTTTTAGAAAACCTTTATATATTGCTAATTATGGAAATTATCAAAGAGTTGTTAAAATTTTTGGAAATGATGAGTTTTTCTTAGGTGAAGATATTATTCTCAAAATTAAAAATTATAGTTTTTTAAAGGAAAAGCTAATTTTAAAACCAACTAATTATTCTTTTGAAATTAAGCCAATAAGTGAAGTTATAGATACAATTAGAAATTTAGATGAAGGTGATTATCAGATTGAATTCTTAGGAAAAAACATATTCAATTTAAAAGTTTTTCAAAAGCCTGTAATTGATTCATTAATTGTAAATGTTAAGACCCCTTATTTAAATCTAAACCAAATAGTAAAGAATAGTTTTGAAATTTCGGCAATTGAAGGAAGTAAATTGGATATTATTTTGTTTTCAAGTAGTGCTGATTCAATTAAACCATTTTCAAGTATATCATTAACTGCCAAAAATGATACACAATTTGAATTTTACTTATATAAATCAAAAAAAATTCTTAAATATCCAACAAAATTAAAAATTTCAGTAATTAAAGATAACCCACCTTTTGTAAAAATTTTATATCCTGAAAATTTCATATATTTGCCTGAAAACTATAAAGTTCCTATAATTGGAATATCAACTGATGATTATGGTTTAAATAGAATGGAAATTTATTTAAATGAAAAATTAATTTACAGGAAAAATTCAAATAATATGCTAAAAGATACAATTTTTTATAATTTGGATTTAAGCTTGGAGAAATTGCTTCCTGGTGATGAAATTAAAGTTTATTTAAAATCAATAGACTTAAAAGGACAAACGAGCTTTGACTATATAACAATAAAGTTTCCAACCCTTGCTGAGCAAATGAATTTATCAAATACAGGAATTGGTGAAAGTGTAAAACAATTAAAGGATTTAAAACAAAAAATTGAAGATTTGGGTGATATTTTTAAAAATTTAGATTCAAGGGAGGATTTAAATGCTATAAGTGAAGAATTAAAAAATACTCAAAAAGAAATGGAAAAATTAAAAGAAAAAATAAATGAAATAAGTCAAAAAATGAGCTTAGAGCCTGAAATTCAAGAGCAGTTAAAAAGAATTTCTGAATTGTATGAAAAAATTTTAGATGATGAATTAAAGCAAATTTTAAATAAAATCCAAGAAGCAATGAATAAATTAGATAAGGAAGAAATTAGAAAAATGATTGAAAAAATGAAAATTGATATTGAAAAATTAAAAAATTCCTTAAAAGCAACAGAATCAACACTTAGAAAATTCTATGAGGAAAAGAAATTAAAAGAACTTTCAGAAAAATTAAAAGAAATTGCAGATAAACAAGAGAATGTAAATAGTAAAGAAAATCAAAATGAAATTACAAAAGAACTTAAAGATATTAAGGAAAATTTGGATGATATTTCTAAAACAATAGAAACACCTTTCTCAGATAGTTTAAAAAATATATCAAATGAATTACAAAAGAATATAAATCAATCTGAAAATATAAGTGAAAATTGGCCAAATTCAAAGGGATTTTGTCAATCTAATGCTAAAAGTATAAGAGCCTTATCTCAAAAATTAGAGAACTTACAAAATCAACTTGTTGAAAGTAGGAAAGAAGAAATTATTAAAAAAATTGAGGCTTTAAGGAGAAGTTTAATTTTTATATCACAAAATGAAGATGTAAATAGTGAATTTGAGCAAAGAGCAATTTTAAATGCTATTAAAATAGCAACTAGAGATTTTGAGGAATTAGCAAATATGAATTTTCTTATAACAATAGATATAAAAGCACACTTATATATGGCATTAGAAAATGCACAAGAAGTTTTATTGAGATACAAATATAATGATTTCAATAGAGCGAAAAATTATAAAAATGCTGAAAAAAAGGAAATTTTAAGTGCTATTTTAAAACTTTATGATGCTCAAAATGAAGTGGCAAATTCAAGCTCTTCAAGTGGATATAGTGAAATGCTTAAAAAAATGGCACAAACATTATCTCATATGCAATCATTAAGCAATCAAAATTTATCAGAAGATTTATTAAAACAAATAACATTACAGCAAGAGATGTTAAGAAAAATGATACAGGGAATTAGAGAAGGAATGGAAAAGACAGGAAACAAATACTCTGAAAAACTAAAAGAAATTGAAAAACAAATTGATGATTTAGAGAAGGAAATAAAAGAAAAGAAAAAAATTGACAGAAGAATTATTGAAAAACAAAGAGAAATAATGCATAATTTACTTTCCGCTTGGACAGGTTTAAAATCTGAAAACAAATCAGAAAAATTAGAAGCTGAAAGACCAAAAGATATAAAATATGAAGAGCCAAAAATTTCTGAAAATATGATATATAGACAAAAAATTATAGAAATTTTAAGAAAAATTCAAAATCTTGAAATAGATAATTCTCAAAAGCGAAAACTTATAGAATTTTATCAAAATCTTTTAAAATCTTTTTAATTAAGCGGTTTAGTTTTTTATCCTTTAAAATTTTGAGCTTTTATTTTGGGGCGGTAGCTCAGTTGGGAGAGCGCCTGAATGGCATTCAGGAGGTCGGGGGTTCAAGTCCCCTCCGCTCCATTCCTTGATCGCAAGAAAATTATTCCACTTGCTTTCAATTTTGTTAATTTTTCCTATTTTATTTTTGAATGATAATCAAAGAATAGCATTTTCAATTTTATTTTTGATTTCTGTTTTTGCAATTGATATTTTAAGATTAAGAAATGAGAATTTTAAAAAAGTTTTTTTAAGCATTTTTAAAAGTATATTGAAAAAAAATGAAATTAACGATTGGACAGGTGCTACATATTTAGCAATTTCTTATGCTTTAATAAATATCATTTTTGAAAAGGAAGTTGTTATTTTTTCTCTTCTTGTTTTAGCAATTTGTGACCCATTTGCTGCTATTTTTGGAACTTATATTAAACCGAATTTAAAAATTTATAAAAAATCAATAAATGGATTGATTGGGTTTTATTTATCTGGATTTATTTTATCTTTTTTGTTTTTCAATGATGTAAATATCTTCTCAAAAATTTTGGCAGTTTTGATAAGTGGCATTGTTGAAGTTTTTACACCTATTGATGATAATTTAAGTGTTCCTTTAACAACAGCTTTTGTTTTAAAATTTAGTTAATAAAAGGAGGAGGAGCTATGATTACACTTTTAATTTTAAAAGCTAATGTGTATAATGACGAGGGATATATAAGAGCAAAAGTTTATGAGCTAAAATTTGAATATGAGAAAGCAAAAGAAGAATATCTAAAACTATCTAAAAAGTACAAAGGAAAAGCTCTCGCTTTAATATATAAGGAATTGGCAGACTTATATTTCTTCTACTATTATCCTGATAGCATAAATTTAGCTTATGATTATATTTCAAAAGCATATAAATTAGATAAAAACAATTATGAAATTTTATATAGATTGGCACTTTATTCAGAAGCAAATGGAAATTTACAATTAGCATCAAAATACTATGAAAATCTTGTTGTAAAATTTCAAAAAAGTGAATTTTTTAATGATGCTCTTGATGGTGTAGAGAGGATATTTCCAAAGAACTATAAGGAAGAAATTGTTGCCAAATATGATAATGAATTTATAACAGCTATGGAATTAGATAAAGAAATTGAAAATCAACCACCATTTACAAGGGCAAAATATGAAAATTATGAGGGTAAAAAGGAATTATTAAGTACAATGATTGAAAATAGATTAGTTTATAAAGAAGCTTTAAGAAGAGGATTACATAGAAATCCAGAATTTAAAGAAAAATTTTATGAGAACTTAAAAGACGATTTCGCAAGAGTTTATTATACAAAATATATAAGTGATAAAATTAAAGTTGATTCTGCGGAAGTTAAAAATTATTATGAAAAAAATAAACAAAATTATAGAATTTGGGGATTTGTAAATTTAAAAGTTATGAAAATTCAAGATAGCTTAAACTTGCCAAATGATAGTGTATTTGACGCCCAAGCAAAAATTTTAACATTTTATGAAAATTCTCCTGATAGTAATTTATATAAGCAATTTTCTCAAAAGGATACTATGAAATTATTTATAGATAAAATAAAGGACACATTATATGCTATTAAAATAATAAAAATTCAAAAACCCGATTATGTTAAATTTGAAGAGGTTTATAGCTCAATTGAAAACAATTTGAAATTTGATAAAGAAAGAAATGCTTGGGAAAAATTACTTGATAGTCTATTAAATAAATTTGGATTTGAAATTATAAATAAGGATACAAGTAGTAAGCAAATTCCAGAAACACTTGCTATTATAAAACTTTTAGATATTTATCTTACAAAAAAAGATTATGAGAATTATTTAAATAAAGTTCCACCCATTTATAGAAAAGCTTATAGCACAAAAGATGGAGCTTATGAACTAATTAGAATTTTTACACAAAGAGAATTATTATTCAAGGATGCTATTGCTAATAAGAGAATTTTTATAAGGTCAGACGGATATAAACTACTTACAAGAAATTTTGAGAATTTAATAATTGATGAATTAAGAAATGAAATTATAAAAGATGTTTCAGTTAGTGATGATGAAATAAAAAATTATTATCAAGAAAATAGGGAAAAATTATTTAAAATTCCCGCTAATGCCAAAATTAGAAAATTAACATTTGATGATGAAAAAACTGCTAAAAAGATATACAATATCTTAAAAAATAATCCTCAAAAATTTGATTCAATTGCCAAAACAATAGCAAAAGAAGAGGAAGAAAAGGAATTTGGAGGTTTTGTATTTATAACTGAAAATGATACTTCATTATTTAATGAGATTAAGAATTTAAAAATTGGAAAGCCAACTTTAATTAAGAAAGATGATAAATGGCTTGTAATAAGTGTTCAAGAATTTAACCCTTCAAAATATAGGAATTTAGATGAAGTTAGAGAACAAATAAATAATGTTTTATTAAACAATAAAAGGAATGAAAAGTGGGAAAATTTCAAGAACAATTTAAAATCAAAGGTTTCTGTTGAAATTTTATTAAAGGAAGAAAAGCAAGGGGGCTAATGTGCTCCCTTTTTTATATTGGACTAATTTAAGTGGTGTTTATGATGGAATTATACTCAAAGATACAATTTATTTAGCAACATTTGGTGGAATTTTAGTTTTAAATAAAAATTTAGAAAAAATTAAAATTTATAATTTTTCAGATGGAACAAATTCAAATGTTATTGTTTCAGTAGATACATTTAAGGGAAAAATTTACTATTTAACGAAAAATAATGGTTTTGGATATATAGAGAATAATAAAGTTTATCATTATCCAAAAAGTCAAATTCCAATAAGTGATTTAAGCAATGGCAAAGGACTATTTTCATATAAAAATTATCTTTTTATTTATGGTAAAAATTGGATTTTATTTTTTGTTGGTAATAACTTGAAATTTATGGATATAAATGTTTATCAAATTAAGCCTGATATTGGCTGTATTTTCGTTTATAATGATACAATTTATATTGGTGATAGTCTTGGTTATTTAAAAACATATTTAAATTTTGTGGATATTCCTGCAAGTTATCAAAGAGTTAATATGCCAAAAGTAAATTTTATAAATGTTTATAATGGCAATTTGCTTTTTGGAACAACAAATGGCATTTATGATAAAAATGGTAATAATTTAATTGGAGGTTTTTCTGCTATTTACTTTGAAACATTTAGAGACACTTTATTTATATCTTCAAGAAATGTAAATAGTAGCGAAATTTACTCAAATGGAGTTTTGAAAAAATTTAAAGATAATAATTTGATTGATGAAGTGAATTATAAAGAGCCTTATTTTATAATGAAAGTTGATACTTTTTTAATTATTTCAAGATTTCATAACAATAACCTTTCAATATATGTTGATAATTTGGCTTGGGGCATTTATACATATCCAAGTTTTCAAAACTATAAATTTGGATTTCCTTTTAACTACATTTCAAATATCTTCGTTTTAAAAAATAATATATTTTTATGGACGCATACTGATTATGACTATAATCCGAATAACTTAAATTATGCTGGCTATTTATTAAATAAAAACAAAATTATTGAGCTTGGTGATAGTGTTTATAGAATAACAAAAATTATTAAAATAAATGATAATTTAATAGGTGTTTCTTCATATTTCTCATTCTTTTTTGTTGATACATTATCAAATGTTATTTATTGTAGAGCAGTTCCAGTTTTTCCTGTAAATCCTGATATGGCATTAACAAGTTTAACAATTTATAAAGATACAATTTTCATTTCAAGTTTTAGTGGAATTGTATATAAATCTGATAAAAATTGCTCAATTTTTACAAATTCAATTTATAGTTATCAGGTTGGAAGTGTTAGTGATATTGAATCAAATGGAGACCTTTTGGCAATTGGTGGAAGTGGGGGATTTGTGGTATTTCAGAATGAAAATTTAGTTTTTAAAGATATTAATCTCATTCCAACCTCAATTAAAAAATATAAAGATGGCTTTTTGATAGCAACAAATAATGGACTTTATTTTTATAATGGAAATTTAAATAAAGTTCAGGTTCTTTCAAATAAATCTATAACAGATGTAATTATAGATAAATTTAATAGTGTCTTTGTTTTGGCAAATGATGGACTTTATAGATTAAATGAAAATTTAGATAATATATTGGAGTTTTATTTAATTTCAGGCAAAACATTTATTCAAACGACAAATTTTCCAATTCTTCACCCACTATCAATTTATAACGATACACTTTTGCTTGTAGGTTCAAGTGAGGGTGTAGGACTAATTAGAATAAATAGCTTAATTGAAGAGAATGTTTTTTTATATCCAAATCCCGCAAGAGATATTATTAGAATTAAGAATTTAAAAGGTTCTTATAAATACGAAATTTATATCTTAACATTATCAGGTAAATTGAAAAAAAATTTACTTGTTAAAAGTTCAAGTAGTGGGGAAATAATTATAGATATTAGTGATTTGGAAAAAGGTTTATATATTTTAAGAATTTCAAATAAAAACCTAAAATTTGTAAAGAATTGAGGGGGGTAATGCCCCCATTATTTTAGAAGGTCAAAGGCAAATGGATCTTTATTTACTTCAATTTCATTCGCACCTATAAAGATACGGTGTGTTTTATGCTTTTCTAATTCTAAATTGAACACAAGAAACTTTCCATTCTCAATTTTGAATTTTATTCCATCAGTTTTTTCACCAGTATTGAAGTGGAACCTTATTTCCCTATCTCCTATTATTTCAAAATAATCTCCCTTTTTTTCCGAAGGATTTCCATTTTCAAGATGTAATCCACTAACATCACTTATTTTTGCTCCCTTACCTATAATTCTTATTCTACCTGTAAATAGCTCTCCTTTATCACTTTCAGAAGTTGTTATTAGATATACCGTATTTCCTTCATGCCATATGAAGAAACCAACTGATTTGCCAGGAAGGAGATTTTTAGGTCTGCCTTCTGCTTTTGACCAAGGAATAGCATCCTTTATAGCAGATTTTATCTTACTCGCTTTCTCTTCAACCTGTTGTTGTAGTGTCAAAAAAGGTTGCATTAAAATTAATTAAAAAACTTTGCTTTGAAAAGTCCCTTACAAAAGAAAGGTTATTTAAAGCCTTCCAAAATTAATTAATTCTTTTCCTTTAAAATTTTGAATATGACCAAGATAAAAGAACATGATGTGATTATAATGGGCAGTGGATTAGCAGGTTTGAGATGTGCATTACAATTAGTAATGGAAAGTAAAGGTGAAATTGATTTAGCAATTGTTTCAAAAGTTCAACTTATGCGCTCACATTCTGTTTCAGCAGAAGGGGGAACAGCAGGTGCCATTAGGCAAGATGAAGGAGATAGTCTTGAATTACATGCTTGGGATTTAATAAAAGGTTCTGATTTTTTAGCTGACCAAGATGCAGTTTGGAAATATGTAAATAGAATGCCTTATGAGATATTATTTTTAGATAGACTTGGAATGCCTTGGAGTAGAAGACCTGATGGCAAAATAGCAACAAGACCTTTTGGAGGACAAACATTTCCAAGAACTGCTTATGCTGGTGATAAGACTGGTTTTTTCGCAATGCAAACACTTTATGATGCTCTCCAAAGATATGC
This sequence comes from Candidatus Hydrothermia bacterium, assembly GCA_032249175.1. GTDB lineage: Bacteria > Hydrothermota > Hydrothermia > LBFQ01 > DSFT01 > DSFT01. The sequence continues at coordinate 8,637 of JAVVGK010000008.1, forward strand.
TGATAAATTTACAAGATATGATGAATTTTTTACTACTCATATAATTTTAGGAGAAGATAAATCATTTAGAGCAATTTTAGGAATTTACTTACCAGAGGGAGAAATTTATGTTTTGAGAGCAAAAGCACTTGTAATAGCAACTGGCTCTGCTATTAGAATGTATGGATTTACAACAATGGCATATTCTGGAACGGGTGATGGTGTCGCTATGGCTTATAGAATTGGTATTCCTATAAAGGATATGGAATTTATGCAATTTCATCCGACAGGTTTAATTCCATCTGGAATTCTATTAACGGAAGGTGCAAGAGGAGAAGGTGGATATTTAATAAATAATAAAGGTGAAAGATTTATGAAAAAATATGCTGAAAAATTTATGGAATTAGCGCCAAGAGACATTACATCAAGAGCAATAATGACGGAAATTGAAGAAGGAAGAGGATTTAAAGGTCCAAATAATTTGGATTATGTTCTCTTGGATTTAAGACACTTAGGAAGAGAAAGAATTATAACGAGACTTCCACTTGTAAGAGAACTTTGTATAAAGCTAATAGGAATTGACCCTATAAATGAGCCAGTTCCTATAAGACCTGTTGCTCATTATATGATGGGAGGAATTGATGTTGATTTAGAAGGTAGAACGATATATGAAGGTATATGGGCTATTGGTGAATGTGCTTGCGTTTCAGTACATGGAGCAAATAGGCTTGGTTCTAATGCAACTGCTGAGTGCTTGGCTTGGGGATATTTTTCAGGTGTAGATGTAAGTAATTTTATTAAGGAAAAAACATTAAAAGAATTACCTATAAGTGAAGTTGAAAATGCAGAAAAAGAAATTTATCATTTGTTAAATAAGGAAGGGAATGAAAATCAATATGAAATTAGAAAAGAACTTTGGGAGCTTATGGATAAATATGTTGGTGTTTTTAGGGATAGAAATGGACTTGAAAGTGCTTTAAGTAAAGTAAAGGAATTGAAAAACAGATGGAAAAATATAAAAATAAATGATAAATCACTAATATATAATACTGAACTAATGAATGCTATTGAATTGAAAAATATGCTTGATTTAGCAGAAGTTGTAATTGAGGGTGCATTATTAAGAGAGGAAAGTAGAGGAGCACATTATAGAAGGGATTTTCCAAAAAGAGATGATGAAAATTGGCTAAAACATACATTAGCAATATATGATAAAGAAAATGATAGACCTAAATTTGATTATAAGCCTGTTAAAATTTTATATTGGAAACCTGTTGAAAGGAAGTACTAAATGAAAATCACAAGGGGAGAAGGTATATTGGAGAATTTTTTAGCAAATGAGCGATATAAAGTCGTGAATAAAGTTTTAATGAATTTTAAAAATAAAAATAGAGTGCTTGACATTGGCTGTGGCTCTTATCCTAAGTTTTTAATAAGCTTAGATTTTAAGGAAAAGTTTGGAATTGATAAATATGATTATAATTTTAGTAGTTATGGAATTAAGTTTATTAAATTAGATTTAGAAAAGGAAAATAAATTGCCATTTGAAGATAATTTTTTTGATGTTATAACTGCTCTTGCCTTAATTGAGCATTTAAAATTAGATGCGGTTAGAAATTTATTTATTGAAGCTTTTAGAATTCTTAAAAATGGAGGAATTTTTATAATAACTACACCATCAAGAATTTCAAAGCCAATTTTAGAATTATTTTCAAAAATCAAAATTGTTAGTAAGGAAGAAATAGATGAGCATAGACATTATTATGAAGTTTATGAAATTTACGATTTGTTTAATTATGCAAATTTTAAAAATGTAAATGTTAAAAAATTTGAATTTGGTCTTAACATTATTGGTTATGGCTATAAACTTCAATAAGCGTAGCAATACCTTGTCCTACACCTATACATAAACTTGCTATTCCAAGTCCTCCACCTCTTCTTCTTAATTCATAAATTAAAGTTGTTAGAATTCTTGCCCCTGAGCATCCAAGAGGATGACCAAGAGCAATAGCACCACCATTGACATTTAATTTTTCTTCCTCAATTTCAATTTCCTTTAATACTGCTAAAACTTGTGCTGCAAATGCTTCATTTATCTCAAATAATTTAATATCATTCAAATTTAAATTAAAGCGATTAAGAAGTTTTTTAATAGCAAAAGCAGGACCAATTCCCATAATATCTGGGTTAACGCCTACCACACTTGTTCCTATTATTCTTGCAAGTGGTTTTAAATTTAATTCTTTTAATTTTTTTTCAGAGACTAAGACCAAGGCACATGCTCCATCATTTAATGAGGATGAATTTCCAGCAGTAACTGTTCCATTTTCTCTAAATGCAGGTTTTAGTTTTGAAAGTTTTTCTAAACTTGTATCTCTCCTTGGTCCTTCATCAACTTCAAAAATTTTGCCATCAGGCAATAGAACAGGAACAATTTCCTCTTTAAATTTTCCTTCATCTATTGCTTTTATTGCTTTTAAATGACTTTTATAGGCAAATAAATCCTGTTCTTCTCTTGAAATTTTATATAATTCTGCTAAATTTTCAGCAGTTTCACCCATAGAATAAGGGTAAAATGGGAATTTTGGATTTATAAATCTCCAACCAAGTGATGTGTCATAAACTTCAAAATTTCCTCTTTTAAATGCTTGATCAGGCTTTGGCATTACATAAGGAGCTCTTGTCATACTTTCAACACCACCTGCAACAACAATATCCGCTTCACCTGATAGTATGCTTTTAAATGCTATATTCACTGCTTCAAGACCTGAACCACATAATCTATTAACAGTGCAAGCTGGAATTGTCCAAGGAAGGCCAGCAAGTAAAACAGCCATTCTTGCTACATTTCTATTATCTTCCCCCGCTTGATTAGCACATCCAATATAAACATCATCAATTAAATTCGGATCCAAGTTTATTCTATTTATAACTTCTTTTATTACTAATGCACATAAATCATCAGGTCTAACATCCTTTAAAGCTCCTGCGTACTTGCCAATAGGTGTTCTAACAGCAGAAACAATATAAACCATAATTAAAAGTTATTTTGGATATATTCAATAGCAAATGTTCCAGCATAAGCTCCATCACTAACAGCAGTTGTTATTTGTCTTAAATGCTTACTTCTTAAATCACCGGCAACAAATAAACCATCAATTTTTGTTCTTGTTGTTTCATCCGCAATTACAAATCCGCTTTCATCATATTCAATTTCCTTAAAGTTTTTAAGTAGTTGGTTTTGTGGAACCATTCCTATGTAAATAAAAACTCCATCTAATTCTAATCTAGATAATTCATTTGTTTTAACATTTTCAATTAGAATTTCTTTAACTTTTTTATCGCCTCTTATTTCTTTAACGATACTATTTAATATAAATTCAACATTATTCTTATCTTTAAGCTTTTGAACATAAATAGGTTGTGCCCTAAATTGATCCCTTCTGTGTATTAAATATAATTTAGATACAATGTTAGAAAGATATAAACCTTCTGTAAAAGCTGAATCTCCACCACCAACAACAGCAACAACTTTATTTTTAAAAAATGCCCCATCGCAAACTGCACAATATGAAACACCTTTTCCATAAAATTCATTCTCACCTGGAACATTCAATTTTCTAGGACTTGCTCCTGTTGCCAATATAACAGCTTTTGATTTTAAAATTCTTTCATCTGAAAGTTTTACATAAAAGTACTTTCCTTCTTTCCATAAATCAACAGCTTCAATATATTCAATTGGAACTTCAAACTTCATAACATGCTCAAGCATCTTTTGACTTAAATCAGAACCTTTTATTTCAATAAAACCCGTGTAATTATCTACAATATCTGAGATAGCAACTTGACCACCTGGCACTCCCTTTTCAATAATCACAACTTTAAACATTGCTCTTGCTACATAAATGCCCGCAGTAAATCCAGCCGGTCCCCCACCAATTATAATTACATCATATTCCATAAGTATGATAATTTTAAAGTTCTTGTTTAAAAATATAGATTATTTCTTATTTTTCCCACCCACCCTATAAATAAGCCTTCGGCTTATGAACTTCGCCCCCCTTAAATTCCCCATAAAGCCTATAATTTCATTAAAGTTTTTATAAGTTATTGGTTTTAAATCACTTAATACTATTTATTGGACAAAGCTAAAACTAAGTGCCTTGTCTAATAATTTTGAAACTATTTATTTTTCTTTGTTTTACCCACCCTTAAATTAAGCCTTCGGCTTACTTTCGCCCCCTTCAATAAACCCCCAATAAGTTCATTAATTTCCTAAAATTTTGATAAGTTGCTGATTGTTAATCATATTAACATTATTTATTGGACAAAGAGCCTTTTAAATGTTTCTCAATAAAATTAAAAAATTTATATCTAAGAAAATTTGCTCATCATAGCGAGTTGAAAGTCTTATTAAATTATATTTGATTTTAAAGTCTTTGAAAATTTCAAATAATATCATTGTTTTAGTTGGCTCAATGAAAGGAAGATGAAAAATATAATTTTCTTCTTTTTGATAAATGTCAATACTGCCTTTAATTTTAAAACCAATAGAAAGATAGTTATTGTCTTTATAGTAGGAAAAATAGGCTCTCATTTCATCTGAGCTTATAATTGATGGTGGTTTATCATAAATTAACCATTTTGAAACAAATCGCCTATTATTAAAAGTATAAGGCATTGCATATAAAATTTCAAATTTAAAAGGAGCAATTTTAAAATATGACCAAAAGACAAGTTTTGGGGGAGTTTTCGTTATTGTTTCCCTGCTATATTGGAAATCATCAATTGCTAATTCAAAAAGGAATATATTATTTTTATAAGTAAATGATAAAATTGTGTTCGTTTCATAACCTTCATTCCATTGTAAATTGTAGCTTGAAATAAATGGATTTAAGGCACTAAAAGGAAGACTAATATCATAAGGTAATGGCAATAAACCATAATCAGTAATGAAAAAGTCTCCAATTTTAGTGTATATTTCAAGTCTTCTAATTGTCAAGTATCTATCAATTAAATAGCCACTTGGATATGTTTTTCCTATTAAACTTACACTTTCAGGTGTGATAATTGAATTTATTTTATTTATCCAAAAGCTATAAGAGAAAAATTTTGAATTATAATTTATGGAAAAGCCATCTAAGGAAAACAAGTCCCAAAGAATAATTTTTGAAATCCTTGGACTCCTTCTTCCAATTGTAATGAAAAAATTATTAAAGCTCATTATTAAAAATGAATTTTCATATCCTGCGTAAATGCTTTTAAATTTTCTTTTATTATAAGTACCATTTTCATAAAATCCACCAATTTGAATTAAAAAATTATTTTCACTTATTGTAATTCCATAAAATTTATGTGATTCAAACTCTAAAAAAATTCCTTTTTCATAATCTGATATAAATTTATTGCCAAATGTATCTAATTTTTGTGTAATCCAGAATGAAAAAATTAAAATCATTCAAAATCACCTATTACATTAAATGGATAATTCGTTCCAAGTTTCATAGCTTTGTTAATATCTTCTTTGCTTGCTATGTTATTCTTATAAACTTCTTTTGCTTCAAAAACAATATCATCAATGATTTTTTTTGCTATTGAAAACTTATAATTGTGTAAAACAAAATGCTCAAATCCTAAATTCTTTATTTCTTCAATTGTTTGATTTTCATTTTCATAATCAAAAATTTCTGCTCCATATCCAATTGTAAAAAATTTAAAATTTTCTTTTTCATATATACCGAAGAAATTTAATTTTGTTTTGAAGTTAAATTTTTCGTAATTTCTTGGATATTCATAAAATCCCCTATTTGTTTTTATACCAAGAAGTCCTTTTTTAATCATTTCCTCTTGAATTTTTGAAGGTTTTAGTCTTTCAAGTCCTGTTTTTTCATAAATAATTTTACTAACACTATAATTTACATCAATTCCAATTAAATCCATAAGCTCAAATGGTCCCATTTTAAAACCTATAACTTTCATAACCTTATCAATTAGCTTAAAATCAATGCCATTTTCAAACATTCTTAAAGCGGTTAAATAAAATGGTCTTGCAATTCTATTTACAATAAATCCTGGACTATCTTTACAAATTACAATTTCCTTTGAAAGACTTTTAATAATTTCTATTGTTTTTTTTAAAAAATTCTCACTTGTCCAATTTGATAAAACAATTTCAACAAGTTTCATAACAAGTGGTGGATTAAAAAAATGAACCCCAATAAATCTATCTTTATGATTTAAAGCTTGACAAAGCTCATTTATTGAAAGTGAAGAAGTATTAGTAGAAATAATAGTATCTCTTTTTAATAAAGGCTCTAAAACTTTAAATAATTTAAATTTTTCATCAAAATTTTCAATAATTGCCTCAATTACAAAATCTGTTTCTTTTTCAACTTCATTTAAATTTTGTAAAATTTTCAAGTTTTTTGAATAATTTTCAACATTTTCATTAAGGAAATTTATTGTTTTTTCAATAGCATTTTTATCCTCATCATAAATCTGAACAAAATAATTATTCTTTAAAAATAAGGCAATTATACCTCTTCCCATTGTTCCACAGCCTATAACAAGGACATTTTTATTCATCAGTTATTGCTAAAATTTTAAAGTTAATTTAAGCTTTAAACTTTAAAAACTTATGTACGAAATTATAAAACAAACGGATATAGAAATTTATGAAGTTATCATAAATGAAATAAAAAGACAAGAATGGACCTTAGAAATGATAGCTTCTGAAAACTACCCATCTTTACCTGTCCTATTGACAATGGCTACACCATTAAATAACAAGTATGCGGAAGGTTATCCAAATAAAAGATATTATGGAGGGTGTGAATTTGTAGATAAAGCAGAAATAATAGCTCAGGAAAGAGCAAAAAAATTATTTAATATAAATTATGTTAATGTTCAACCCCATTCTGGAAGCCAAGCTAATATGGCTGTTTATTTTGCTTTGCTTGAACCTGGCGATACCATTTTATCTATGGAGCTTTCTCATGGGGGGCATTTAAGCCATGGAGCAAAAGTAAGTTTTTCTGGAAAATTTTATAATGTTATTCATTATGGTGTAAATAAAGAGACTGAAAGAATAGATTTTGACCTTGTTTATAAACTTGCTATTGAATATAAACCTAAAATGATTGTTGCGGGATATTCTTCTTATCCAAGAATTGTTGAATGGGAAAAATTTAGAGAAATAGCAGATAAGGTTAATGCTTATTTAATGGCTGATATAGCACATATTGCTGGACTTATTGTTTCTAATGTTCATCCATCACCAAAAGGTTATGCTCATGTTATAACAACAACTACTCATAAAACATTAAGAGGTCCAAGAGGAGGAATGATATTAACAGATGATAAAGAAATTTCTGAAAAAATAGATAAAATTGTATTTCCTGGAATTCAGGGTGGTCCTTTTATGCATATTATTGCTGCCAAGGCAGTGGCATTTGGAGAAGCTTTAAAACCTGATTTTAAAAAATATGGAGAACAAATCGTTAAAAATAGTAAAGCATTAGCTCAAAGCCTTATGGAAGAAGGATTAAAATTAGTGACAAATGGAACAGATAATCATTTAGTTCTTGTTGATTTAAGGAATTTAAATATAACAGGTAAGGATGCTGAAAAACTACTTGAAGAAATAGGCATAACAGTTAATAAAAATACAATTCCATTTGACCCTCAAAAACCAACAATAACAAGTGGAATAAGAATTGGAACACCAATTTTAACAACAAGAGGAATGAAAGAGCAAGAATTAAAAATTGTAGGTAAGATAATAGCAAAAGTTCTAAAAAATCCTGATGAGAAAACGAAAATTTGGGCAAAAGGATTAGTAAAAGAACTTTGCCAGCAATTTCCATTTTATAGAAGTTTATTGAGTGGGGAAGAAAAGATTTAATAAACCTTTTGTAAGTTTAATTTCAGGAATTGCTATTAAATAAATTCTAAAATCATAAGCAGAAAAAATACCAACAGATGAATAAGATATTTCAGCAGTCCATTCATGTAAATCTCTTTTTAGTGATAAACTTTGACCTTGAAAAATTCCTAAATTAAAATCTCTACTTGTTGAATAACTAAAACTCCATTTATTTGTTAATTTTCCTGAAATTGAGAAATTTAATATATTTTGTGGAATTGACATAGAAGCAGATAAATTATATCCAAAAATTGATTGACTATAATTAAAATTACCATTTATTTGAGAAAAACTTTTTGTATAATAATCGTAAGTTGTAGAAAAACTTGCTGATATATTTAAAAATTTTGGCAAAACCAAACTAATTGCTAATGGAGAAAACGGAAACATTGATTTAGGATTATAACTTCCAGCTAAGGAAAGTGTCCCAATAGGATATTTTTTGTTGTTGAATTTTATAGAAAATTGATTTATTATAGAATAGGTATAGCCAAAACTTGAAGGAATTGTATCTGTATTTATATTTAAAAGCGATTTAGAATAACTAATTCCAATTGAAGGTGTTATATCATGATAAAATTTTTCAATTTTCCATATTTTAAATAAACTTCTGCCATATATTGTTGTTGATAATCCACTTGAATAATTCATAATTAAATTTCCCCTCCAAAGACTATCATTATAAGTCTTCTTTATTGAGAATGGAAGACTAACGCCATTTGATAATTTAAAAACATTTAATAAGCTAATAGGTCTTGAAATTGAAGAGTTATAACTAAAAGATAAATTCCTATATTGATTTGATAAGCTATCTACAAATATATTTTGATTAAAAGATAAGTTTTGAGATATTAAGAAGCTATATAAATTGATGCTATTAAATGTTATTACTAAATTTGGTAAGTTTGAATTGCTTTGATTTGTAATGAGATTTTTTGTCCAATCAAAGTTTGAAGAAAAGCCACCAAAAAAGAAATTTCTGCTAATTTGTAAATAGGAATAAGTTTCAGTTTTTAACCATTGATTTTTATTTTCCGCATAATCTTGAAAATAACTTTGATCAGAAACAATAGAAAACCTACTTGAAAGTCTGAATTTATAAAATTCTTGATTATGATTTCCTTCAACAGCATATCTTCTTCTAACACCTTGAAATATAAAATCATTTGAAAAATTAGCATTTATACTACCGTTGAATTTTTTATAAACATTATAAACATAATTTATTCCAAAACGCATGCCTTGTCTTTCAACAATATCAAAATAAAATGTAATATCCATATAATTATTTATAACCCAATAAAATGCCAAATTTCTAATATATCTCCCATCTATACTATTAAATCCAAAATTTGGAGCTAAAAAACCACTGCTTCTATTCTCTTTGAGAGGAAACATCCAAAATGGCGCATATAAAACAGGTATTCCTCTTACTTTTAAAACGATATTCTTAATAAAAGCCATGTCATTTCTGATAGCAAGCATTTCTGTTCCATAAAATGCAGAATGTGGTGTATCTAAATTACAAGTCGTAAAATAACCACTTTTAACATATATTGTATCTCCTTTAAGCTTATAAAGTTCATTTGAGTTTAACCATCCTTTTTGAATATAATTTTTTGTGTTAAAAGCTAAACCCTCTTGATTGTCTAATAAATAAGTTAAACTATCACCTATTATTGTTGATGTATCAATTACAAGTTTAAATTTTGGTCTTGCTTTTACAATTTTCTTTTCTATAAAGTATTCAATTGTATCAGAATAAAGCTGAATATTACCTCTTTTCACATAAGCACTATCAAACAATAAAACTTTATTACTATCCGCAATGTATATTAAAAATTTCCCTTTAAATATCGTTTTTGTAGTATCTACCTCTAAAAATAAAAAAAACAGCAATTTATTGAAAATTTTAAAGTTTAAGCAATTAAAAATTGTAGATTGTCCAATCTAAAATTATTTATTTTTCTTTATTTTGCCTGCCCACACAAGAAGGTTGAAAAATTGAAAATTTATGCTTTAAAATTTTGGTGTTGGATAATTTGTTATATACATTATCGTAAGGTGGTTAAAGAGTAAGAGATGAGGCACAGGTTTTTATCGTCCCTATAAGGGATTTGAACTTCATGCTTTAAAATTTTATTAAATCTAAGAAGGAGGGAAACTATGACGATATGGTTATTTTTATATACTGACCTAACTGAAAAGTTTATTTATAAATATATAAAAACTTATAATGTTTCTTACGATGAAGTTGTAAATTTCATAAGAGATGGTAAAGTGGAAGTAATTTCATCTTATGTCCAAGAATTTTTCAATATATCTCATCAAAAAGAAGCCTATCACTATGCTGAATTGATAAAAGACGATGTTTCAAATAATAAGCCAAACAAAAACAAAGATAATAATCCTAAGATAAATGTTAGTTATGTAGGTTGTGGTTCTGTTAGTCAAAGATGGCAATGGGGTAATGATAATGGAGGTCCTGCTTGTACGGGTGCTAATAGATGTTGGGGGACAATTTTAAATGGAAATTATGTTCCTAATATGGAAGACACACTATATTCACCTATTATTGATGCTTCTGGATATTCAAATGTCGTTTTAAAATTTAAACAATGGTATTATACTGAAAGTGGTTATGACCAAGGTTTTGTTTTATGCTCTTCTGATGGTGGAGCTACTTGGCAAGTTGTAGCAGGTCCATATCAAGGAAATTCTGGTGGATGGATAAATACAGCATTAACACTTCCTTGTGCTAATACATCTCAATTAAGAATTGCTTTTCGTTTTAAAAGCGATGGAAGTGTTCAATATTATGGATGGTATATAGATGATGTAATTGTAGAAGGTCAAAATATTTTAGGAGCAACAATTTTATATGCATCTTCATTTGAAGGTGCTGATAATGGAGATTTAAATATAGTGACAATTGGTGGAACTGCACCCTGGCAAAGAGGTGTTCCTACAAGTGGTCCTTTAAGTGCTTATCATGGCTCTAATGTTTGGGCTACAAATTTAAGTGGAAATTATAATAATAATGCTGATGAGGCTATTGAAAAACAAACTGCAATTTCTTTAAATTGTGCGAGTTGTAATGCTTATTACATGAGATTTTATCATTGGTATCAAACAGAAACAGGTTATGATAGCGGATGGGTTGAGCTAAATACAGGTGCCGGATGGTTTAAGTTTTCTCCTACTTATAAAGGCTCAAATACTACTTGGTCAGCTGTCCAACTTGATCTTACACCATATTCAGGAAGCTCCATTAGGTTTAGATTTAGATTTAAGAGTGATGGGAGCATTAATTATCCAGGATGGTATATTGATAGCGTAAGTATAATTGGACTAAATTTATCACCTTCTATTCAGTTGGCTTCTTATGATTTTAATGCTAATGATGGTGGATGGACTGCTACTCAAAATTTATCATTTTCAGACCCTTATATGATTTCTAATAATTATTTGGAATGGTATTTTGATATTTTACCCTCAAATGATTTAGGAACATACACAGCAAGAACAGGTCCTTCTCATCCATTTGGAACTATATCAATTTTATTTGGGGCTCAATTTAGTCCCGTCTCTGCATGGTCAAGTTGGACTACTATACATGTGGCAAGCTCACAGAGGGATTACATATCTAAAAATGGTTCTGCTACACCACTGCCTGGATGGACACAATTAAATCTTAAAAATTACGCTAGCACTATAATTTGCGAAAATTCACCTCCAAGGGTAACATTTATTTATAATATCAATAATGCTCCTGACAATTTAACTGTAAAGGAGATATTTTGGATAGAAGGCACAGATGCTAATAGCTCAAGACTATGGCACAAAACCATAGTTAAGAATAATAGTGCTACTCCAACAAGTGTTGGAATAAGATGGCAATACGATACACATGTGGGAAGTTATGATAATCCTGCTCATTTTAGATGTGATTATTATCCATCGTTAAGTTTAAACTGCTCTGCTCAAATTACAAATGAGCAAACTGTTAATCCTGTTCCCAATACATTTGACTTTTTAAGAGAAAGTGATACTGATCCACCTACAAGGTATCATTTATTTTTAGTTTATGGAGATGGTGGAGCAAGTTTGCCTATAACAATTCCTGATTTTGTTCAGCATATAAGATGGGTTGATGCTCATAATAATACCTGGGATCAAGGTGTTGATGGAGAAGATATAAGTCTTTCAACAGGCTATGATAATGCTTTTAATTATTTCTTTAATCCTGTATTAATAAATCCAGGCGATAGCATAGTAAGAAGTCATTTCATAGGCTCACCAATAAATCCTACACCAATAAATTATGATGAAATAAGAATTGGCAATTACAGAGTTAAAGTTTATAAGACAGTAGATGGACTTAATATATATTACGATGGGAAATATGAGATTGAAGTTTCAATTTACAATCTTAATGGCTCTCTTATTAGAAGGCTTAATTTGAGAAATGGAAATAACTATGTGAAAATTCCAAGAAGTGGAGTTTATATAATAAAAGGCGAAAATTGGTTAATAAAGGCAGTTAGGTAGTAAAATTAAAGGGGCTATTGCCCTTGCTAAAAAAATCTTTTAAAGATTTAGGTTTAATTTTAGAAAGAACTTATAAAATTTTTAATAAACTTATAGATTTTATAGAAGGTGAGATCTTGTTTTTTTGGTCAATGCAAAAATTTTAAGCTTTTTCCAATAAATAGTGTTAAGTTCCTGCCAATCAATAAGTTATAAAAAATTTTCTAAAACTATGGGGAGAATTGAAGGGAGGCGAAGCCTCCCAAAGCAAAAATATTGTACAACGCAAGAATTTTACAAAAATGGGCTTTAAAATTTTCAAACTATAAGAATAATTCCTAAAAACAAAAGAAGAAGCTATAAAGCATTAAAAGGGATTCAAAGAAATGGAAAACTAACTTCATATTTAACTACTGCTTATAGGGGTGGAGCAGGAGTTGAGATGATAAAAGAAGGAATTAAGAGCGTAAATGCAACCAAAAGCTCAAATTTATTGTCTAATAATATGCCATGAGAAAAGCGATACCGTTCCTTATCATAATAACCATCATAGCTTGTAAAAGAAGTGAGAAAATGTCAAATGAAAGGGAAATTTCATTCTCAAATACATCTGCTATTGAAGATGCTAATAGCACAGTTAATGATATTTCTGATGCTGGTTTTCCAGTTACAAGTTATTATACAGGTGGATTTTTCTTATATTCTAACAAGCCAAATGGAAACTATACCATTCTTGATAGCTTAGGAAACTGCCTTACAAGGAAGACTTATGGAACGGATAGCGATTCTGATAGAGTTTATATCGTAGATACCTTAGTCTTCAATAATTGCTCGGGCTCAAGGACCTGGTTTGCTGGTGATACTGCTAAAATAGAATGGAACTTAAATGGTCAGATTGTTAGATCTGATCCAAACGATAATGATCCTTATGTCTTTAATGTAATAAGAGGAACACCAAATCCATTTCAAACAAATATAAAACTTTATTTAAATAATGCTCTTGTTTCAAATAAAACTCATTACTCTCACTTTGAACTTTCTACATCTCATAATAATAATAACATCATGAATTTTGTTATGTCAAGAACAATAAACACGATAAATGAATTTAATGAATGTCAAAGAAATTGGACTGTAAGCGGACAAGGTTCTATTGATTTTTCAAATGCTCCTTCTTGGCACCCTGGCATTAAATTATTAGATAATCAAGAACTTTCTATTTCATTTAATAAATCAGGAACATTTATAGCATGTAATGGAAAGAAATTCTATGTTTATATTAAAACTGACCCAAATTTAATTGTTAAAGGCTCATGTAGAAGACCTGATGGTAGCTTGAAAATTTATTCAGGCAAAATTATAAAAACAATAACTGATAGCTCATCATTTAACAAAACAATCACGATTGAATGGAATAATTGTCAAGAAAACCCAAGCATTTCTCAATAATTCAAAGGGGGGGTTCTCCCCCTCTCTAAAAAACCTTTAAAATTTCAAAATGTCAAAACAAAACTATATTCTTTGGTTTGATCAGATTTCTCAAAAAAATTTAAAACTTGTAGGAGGTAAAAATGCCAGTATTGGTGAAATGTACAATGCTTTAACATCAAAAGGGATAAAAGTTCCTTATGGATTTGCTATTACTACAATTGCTTATGATTATTTCCTTGAATATAATAAACTAAAAGAAAGAATTAAAAAAATTATTGAAAGCCTCAATAGAGATGACATAAATGATTTAAGAAGAAAGGGAGAAATTATAAGAAGTTTAATAATATCAGGTGATTACCCATTAGATTTAAGAGAAAATATTGAAATTGCTTATAGAAAGCTTTGTGAATTTTATAATCAAGGTAATGTTGATGTAGCAGTTAGAAGTTCAGCAACAGCAGAAGATTTACCAAGTTATTCATTTGCTGGACAACAAGACACTTATTTAAATGTAAGAGGAATTGAAAACATATATTATTATGTAAAAAGATGTTTTGCTTCATTATTTACGGATAGAGCAATTGCTTATAGGGAAGATAATGGATTTGATCATTTTGAAGTAAAAATTAGTGTTGGTATTCAAAAAATGGTTCGCTCAGATTTAGCAAGCAGTGGCGTTTTATTTACAATTCATACGGATTCGGGTTTTGAAGATGTTATTGTAATTGAATCAATATATGGGCTTGGTGAGGCAATTGTAAGAGGTGAGGAAATTCCTGATGAGTTTATTGTCCATAAAAGGACATTAAAAGATGGTTATAAACCAATTTTAATGAGAAAAATGGGTTTAAAAAAGCATAAGCAAGTTTATGATGAAATTCATGGTGGCACAAAATCCATTTTAGTAAGGGCTAATGAAAGAAACAAATTTTCATTAAGTGATGAAGAGATTTTAAAATTATCAAAGTGGGCTATGCTTATAGAGGAGCATTATTCAAGACCTATGGATATAGAGTGGGCAAAGGATGGAATTGAGAATGAAATTTATATTGTTCAAGCAAGACCTGAAACCATTCATAAAGGCGTCAAAAAAAGAACTATTGAGATTTATAAATTAAAAGAAAAAAAAGAACCAATTTTAAAAGGCATAGCAATTGGAAATAAAATAGCAAGTGGAAAAGTTAAAGTTTTATATAGTCCTGAGCAAATGAGTGAATTTAAAAAAGGTGAGATATTAGTTACAGAAATTACTAATCCTGATTGGGAGCCAATTATGAAATTAGCAAGTGCTATAATTACTGAAAAAGGTGGAAGAACATCTCATGCAGCAATTGTTAGTAGAGAACTTGGAATACCTGCAATTGTGGGAGTTAAAAATGCATTAGATATATTAAAGGATGGAATGGAAATTACAATAAATTGTGCTGATGGAGAAGAAGGATATATATATGAAGGTTATTTAAAATATGAAGTTGAAGAAATTAATTGGGAGAATTTAAGAAGACCAAAAACAAAAATTATGATGAATGTAGGAAATCCAACAGAAGCATTCAGACATGCCTTAATACCTAACGATGGAGTAGGTCTTGCAAGAATGGAATTTATCTATGCTAATTGGATACAAATTCATCCATTAGCACTATTGAATTTTGATAAACTTGAAAATGAAGAAATAAAAAGAAAAATTTTGGATATTGCTATTGGTTATAATTCATTAAGAGATTTTTTCATTTATAAATTAGCAGAAGGTATTGGCTCAATTGCGGGTGCTTTTTATCCAAATGATGTAATTGTTAGATTTTCTGATTTTAAATCTAATGAATATGCCAAGTTAATTGGTGGATATTTATTTGAGCCAAAGGAAGAAAATCCCATGCTTGGTTTTAGAGGAGCAAGTAGATATTATTCAGATTTATTTAAAGAAGCATTTATGATGGAGGTTGAAGCAATTAAAATTGTAAGAGAAGAAATGGGATTTAAAAATGTAAAAGTTATGATTCCTTTTTGTAGAACACCAGAGGAGGGGTTGAAAGTTCTTAAAATTATGGAAGATGTGGGTTATGGTCAGCATAAAAATGGACTTGAAGTTTATGTAATGGCTGAAATTCCTTCAAATATAATTCTTGCTGATGAATTTGCTCAAATTTTTGATGGATTTTCAATAGGCTCAAATGACTTGACGCAATTAACACTTGGTGTAGATAGGGATTCTTCATTAGTTGCTAATGTTTTTGATGAAAGAAATAAAGCAGTTTTATATATGATTGAAAAACTCATAAAAACAGCAAAAAAATATAATAAAAAAGTTGGAATATGCGGTCAAGCACCAAGTGATTATCCTGAAATTGTTGAATTTCTCGTAAGAAATGGTATAGATAGTATATCTTTAAATCCTGATGTTGTCCTTAAAACAACACTTTTAGTTCTTGAAATTGAAGATAAATTATGATTTTTTTAATAAATTTTTCAATTTCAGAAACAATAATTAACCTAAAAGCATATTTTAATAACTATTATAATCTCAAAAGAACTTTCAATTTAGCAGAAAAATTATATAATCAAGGAAACATTAATTCCGCTATGGAAAATTATAGAAAAATTGAGGAAAAGGCATCAAAAATTATAAAATTACATAACAATTCAAAATTTGTAGATGATGCTTTATATATGCTTGCAGTTAGTTATTCAAGATTAGGTGAATTTACAAAAGCAGAGCAAAAATTTAAAGAATTATGGACATTATTTCCAAATAGCAAGCTTATAAATAAAGCAAAGATTGAATATGGAATTATGCTCTTTAATAGTAATAGATTAGATGAATCAGTTATTTTTCTTTCAGAAATCAACGATAAAAGAGCAAAATTTTATCTTATGAAAGCTTATTATAAATTAGGAAATTATCAAAAAGCATTAGAAATTGCTAATGAAATTAAAAATGATAAATTTTTTGAAAATAATTTGGACTTTAAAATTTCACTTGCTAATATCTATCTAAAAACGAATAATTTAAATTTTGCTGAAAACTTAATTGAAGAAATAACGAAAATATCAAACATAAATGACACAATAAAAAATAATTTGTTAGTAGATTTGTCTGATGCTTACTTGGAAAATCAAAATTTTGAAAATGCCCTAAAAACAATAAACAAAATTAATTATAAAGATAGCACAAGCTCCGAATTCTTTGTAAAATTAAAAATTTCTAAAATTTTACTTATGAAAGGAGACACCAATAAAGCCTTAGGAATTCTTGAATACTTATCTAATTTAGCCTATGATAGCACAAAATTTTTAAGTTATTATTATCTTGGAATTATATATGAGAATAAGGAAGATTTTGATAAAGCTTTGGATTTTTATGAAAAGGCAATTAGTGGAGGTGTTAAATTGGCTCAAAATAGAAAGGAAATTATTATTAAGTTAAAGTCAATGAAAGATGAAAAAAATTACAAAAAACTTTATAGACTTGCAGAAACATTTTATTTAGATCTAAATAAACCTGATTTGGCACTAAATGTTTTAGAAAAAATTATAAATGAAAGCAACGATGAGAAATTAAAGAATAAGGCAATGTTATTTTCAATTTACATATATTCAAAAGTTTTAAATGATAAGCAAAAAGCTTATGAAATATATAAAAATTTAAATGAGCCTTGGCTTGTGAATATAGCAAGAAAATGGATAGAATAAAGAAAATTTTAATAGATCCAGGACATGGTGGAAGTGAATTTGGAGCAGTTTATAAAGATATTTTTGAAAAGGATGTTAATTTAAAAACAGCACAAAAATTAAAATTGTTTCTTGAAAAAGATGAAAATTTTGAAGTTTTCTTAACAAGGTATGAAGATAGAGAATTAACATTAAAGGATAGAGTTGATTTAGCAAATAAAATTATGCCTGATATGTTTATATCAATTCATCACAATAGTAGTTATGAGGATTTTGAAAATAGAATTGAAGTCTATTATAGATGGGAAGAAGATGGACCATCATATAAATTTGCTCAAATTGTTAATAATTCTTTGAAAAAATTTTTAAAAATTCCTTCAAAAAAGCCTATGCCTGCTTTTTATACAGTTTTGAGAAACAATGTAGATATTAGTGTTCTTTTAGAGCCTTATTATTTAAAATTTTATAATGAAGATTTACCTGAATTGACTGCTATTGCTATTTATGAAGCAATAAAAGAATTCTTTAAATGGGACTATCCAAAAATTAAAAATTTAGAAATAAACAATAATTTTTTAATTTTGGATGTTGAGGGAAGATGGGATGCTGAAAAAAGTTTAGCAAAAATAAATGATGAGAGAGTTTTAATTGAAAAACGAGAAAATAAAGCTTATATTTATATTACAAAAAGTGGAAATTTAAAAGTTATATTAAGAAATTATAATGGATTTCCTTCAAAAATGTTAGAAATGAAAATTAATAATATATTCAGTAGTTATTCAGTTGATGTTTTTCCAGGGTTTAAAAATATGCCCAATTTAATAAATATAAACTTTTATGATATTTTCTTTGAGAAAATTTCTGATGGATTTGAAGTTGAAATAAAAATAAATGGGTTTTCATTTAATGCTAAAACAAAAAATGGGAAAATTTCTTTTGTTTTCAAAGAAGCGGAAGTTTATGAAATTGAAATAAAAGTTTTAAATAATGTATTTAAGGAATTTATTGAATTGAAAGATGGATTTATGTATTGGGGAAAATTTGAAGATGTTAAAGATGGATATGGAATAAGCAATTATAAAATTTACAAAATTTTCAATGGTTATATATTTTCTAATGTTCCAAAATTAAAAATTATAGCAAGAGGTTTTCAGCCCTTTGAAGTTGATTTATCAAAGCAAAATTTTTACAAACCTTTGAAATTATATGATGGCGTATTTCATGATAAGAGAATTCTTATTTTATATGATGAGATTGAAAATTGTTATGAAATTTCTTCAAGACTTTGGTTCTTTGGAGCAGAGGTTGAAATTTTAAGATATGAAAATGAATTAAATGCTATTAAAAAAGCTGTTGAATTTAATAGTGATGTTTTATTATTTTTTAAATTTTCTGAAAGTGAAATTATTAAATTTTATGAAATGGATAGATATGGAGAAAAACTTGCTAAAATTCTTTCAAAACATTTGAATATATTTTATAGTTATTCAAGTTATCAAATTTTAATTCAGCCATTTGGAGCAAGAATTTTATTTGAAATAAATTATTTAGATGAGGAGAGAATAAGGAAAATTATTTTAGCGCTTAGAGAATATTTTGAAAGCTAACTCAATAGCTAATTTATCTACTAACATTATTCCTTTTGGTTTTAGTTTAATTCTATTGTTTTTATATTCTAAATATGGCTCCAATAATTCATTTAGCTCAAAATTTTCCACATAATAACCTTCACTAAGTCTTAAAGATAAATAAATTTCTTCAAGTTTTATTTGCTCCTCATTTAAAATTTCAAATTCCCTATACTTTTTATAATCCTCAATATATAAGTTTAAATTTTCAACATTTTTATATCTTATATTAGGCTTTATAAATGAGCTTGCAGAAGGTCCAACACCAATATAATTTTCCCTTTTCCAATAAATTAAATTATGCTTACATTCAAATCCTTTTTTAGCATAATTTGAAATTTCATATCTATAAAATCCAAACTTTTCCAAAATTTCATCCCTTATTAAAAACATCTTTTCAAGTTTTTCATCATCTAAAATTTTAACATTCAATTTTTCAAATGGTGTTCCCTCTTCAATTGTTAATAAATATGTTGAGATATGACTTATTGGAAATTTAGCAATTTCTTCAAGTGTTTCTTTAAACTCTTCAATAGTTTGAGAATATAGCCCAAAAATTATATCAACATTTACATTATCAAACCCAATTTTTTCTATTAAATCAATTTTTTTATAAATATCCTTTTTCCTATGCAATCTTGCGTAAAATTTAAGCTCATTATCATTTAAACTTTGAATGCCAAGACTTAATCTATTTATTCCATAATCCTTAAAAATTAAAAGTTTATCTAAATTTACAAGTTCAGGATTTAGCTCTATTGTCCATTCGTAATTATTATCAAGTTTTATATTTTTATGAATAATTTCAAAGAGTTTAATAAGCTCATTATTTTCTAAAAAATTAGGTGTTCCACCCCCTATGAAAATTGTATTATAAAATCCACTATTTTCTTCAATTTCATATTCCAAAACATTTAAAAAAACTTCAACAATTTTTTTATTTTTAGGAATGATTTTATAAAATGAGCAATAAGGACATTTTACTTTACAAAATGGAATGTGAATATAAAATCCTATCAATTAAAGAACTGTTATTACTTTTGCTATATTTCTTGGTTTATCAACATCACAACCCCTTAAATTAGCAATATGATAAGCAAGTAATTGAAGTGGAACAATAGATATAATAGGTGTTAAAAACTCATCAATAATAGGAATTTCTATAATTTCTTCTGAAATTTCTCTCATTTTTTCATCATTTTCATTTATAACTGATATAATTTTCCCCCCTCTTGTAAATACTTCATTTGCATTTGAAAATGTTTTTTCATATACACTTGTTTTAGGATTTATTATTACAACAGGCCAATTTTCATCAATTAAGGCAAGTGGTCCGTGCTTCATTTCACCTGCTGCATAACCTGTTGCATGAATATATGAAATTTCTTTTAATTTTAATGCACCTTCAAGAGCGGTAGGATAATTAATCCCCCTTCCTAAAAACATAAAGTGATTTGATTTATGAAATTTTTGAGCAATATATTGAATTTGAGCATCTTTATATAAAATAGCACTTAAAATGTAAGGTAATTTTCTAATTTCATTAATATAATAGTCAATCGTCTTTTTATCAACATAACCTTTTAAATATCCAAGCTCCAATGCTAAAAATAATAGAATTGTAATTTGAGCAGTATAAGCTTTTGTTGAAGCAACGCCAATTTCAGGACCAGCATTAATATAAATTACATAATCACTTTCCCTTGCAATTGAACTATCTACAACATTTACAATTGATAAAACTTCAAGTCCTAATTTCTTGGCAAGTCTTAAACCTTCTAAGGTATCCATCGTTTCACCTGATTGGCTGATAGCCATTACAAGTGTTTTATCATCTACAATTCTATGAGAAAATTCAGAAGAATAATCAGCATCAACAGGTATTTTAGCAAAATTTTCAATTAAATATCTTCCAACAAGCCCAGCATGTAATGATGTCCCTGCTGCTTGAATAATGATTCTATTTTTATTTAAAAGAATTTTTCTTAAATTGTGATCTTTAAGAAGTAAAAATTCACCTTCCCTAATGTATTTATTTATATTTCTTTCAATTACATCAGGTTGCTCATAGATTTCCTTTAACATGAAATGTGGATAAGCGCCTTTTTCAGCCATTTGAGCATCCCATTCAATTTCTCTGATTTGTTTTTCCTTAACATTTCCATTAAAATCTATAATTTTATAACTATCTGCTCTTAAAATTGCTATTTCTTCATTATCAAGAACAATAATTTTTTTCGTATGAGGTAATATGGCAGGAATATCAGATGAAAGAAACATTTCATCCTTTCCAATACCAACAATTAAAGGAGAATCTTTTCTAACACCAATAAGAATATCAGGATAATCTATATTCAATATAGCAAGAGCAAATGTTCCAACAAGACGACTTACTGATTTTAAAACTGCTTTTATATAATCCTTCTCATATTTTTGATATTCTTCAATTAGGTGTGATATTACTTCTGTATCTGTTTCAGATAAGAAAATGTGTCCTTTATTTATTAATTCTTCTTTTAACTCTAAGTAATTTTCAATTATACCATTATGAACAACAGCTATTTTACCATTTGAATCTAAATGAGGATGAGCATTTTCATCAGAAACTTTTCCATGCGTTGCCCATCTTGTATGACCAATACCTATTCTTGAAGGTGGCAAATTAATTTTTTCAAGCTCTTTTTTTAAATCAGAAATTCTACCTTTTTTCTTTAAGATAAAAAAGTTATTCTTATCATCAATAATGGCAATTCCTGCTGAATCATATCCTCTATATTCTAATCTTTCAAGACCTACAATAATTGTAGATTCTACATCTTTTTGACCTTTTCCAACATATCCGAAAATTCCACACATAATATGCCGAGGGAGGGACTTGAACCCTCACTCCCACGAAGGGAAGCGGATTTTGAATCCGCCGCGTCTGCCAATTCCGCCACCCCGGCAAAATAAAGTCTTTAAATTTTAAAGCACATTTAAATTGCATTGTCCAATAATTCTGAAACTATTTATTTTTCTTCATTTTCCCGCCCACCCT
>JAVVGK010000009.1:0-28446 GCA_032249175.1 Candidatus Hydrothermia bacterium
TTGTCTAGTAATTTTGGAACCATTTATTTTTCTTATTTTCCCACCCACCCTAAAAATAAGCCCTCGGCTTAAGAATACCCATTTTTCGGCAGGGGGTTTTCGCCCCCTTAAATAAACCCCTGACAAAATCAATAATTTCTTAAAATTCTCACAAGTTATTGATTATCAATCACTTAGCACTATTTATTGAACAAAGCAAACTCGTCCAATACTCAAGCCTTTTGCCCCATTTCCCCATAAAATAAATGATTTTCTTAAACACTATTTATTAGGTTCAAATTATAAACTTTTTAGCAATTTTGGAACTTCCTCTGGCAAACTTGCGACTTTAACACCAGCACTCTCAAATGCTCTTATTTTTTCTTCTGCTGTTCCTTCACTTCCTGCAATAATAGCACCTGCATGCCCCATTCTCCTTTCAGGTGGTGCTGTTCTACCTGCTATGAATGCTACAACGGGCTTTCTAAATTCCTTCTTAATATACTCAGCAGCGTCTTGCTCATCCGTTCCACCTATTTCACCTATTAAAACAACAGCTTCTGTTTCATTATCTTCATTAAACAACTTTAAAATATCAACAAATTTTGAGCCAATTATAGGATCTCCTCCAATACCAATAGCTGTTGATTGACCAAATCCATTTATTGTTAATTGATTAACAATTTCATAAGTTAATGTTCCACTTCTTGAAACAACACCTATTTTACCTCTTCTAAAAATATGGGAAGGCATAATACCAACCTTACATTCATTTGGCGTAATAATACCAGGACAATTGGGACCAATTAGCCTAACGCCTTTTCTATCAAGATAATTTTTAACCTTAACCATATCATGAATAGGAATACCTTCCGTTATGACAACAATTAAACTGATACCATTATCAACAGACTCATATATAGCATCTACAGCAAATTGTGGTGGGACAAATATAATTGAAGTATTTGGTGAAGTTTTCTTTACAGCCTCCTTAACAGTATCAAATATAGGAATTCCAAGATAATCACTTCCTCCTTTCCCAGGTGTTACACCAGCAACGATATTTGTCCCATATTCAAGCATTAATTTTGTATGAAAAGAGCCATCCCTTCCCGTTATTCCTTGAACAAGAACTCTTGTATTTTTATCTACAAGAATTGCCATTCTGAAAATTTTAAAGCAAAGTAAAGGCAACCAACTTCTAAAAATTATGCTTTAAAATTTTCAAATCATGGAAGTTAAACTTATAGTGGATAATGCTATTGAGGAAATGAAAAGTAAAGGTTTAGATGATTCTGCCATTCAAAAGGCTATAACTTATTGGTCAGAAATCTCTGGTATTGATATAAAATCTATAAATGAAAATACTCCTTTTGACATTGATATTGTAAATAAACTACTTTCAACATTTCCTAATGTTATGTCCAAAATCTCTGAGTTTAAAGAGGAAATTATTGAGATTCCTGAATTCTCAATTGAGGAGTTTAAAAGTGAAGATGTTAGTGAAGATTTAGAGAAAGAACTTGAAATGTTAATGAATATATTGTCTAGTCCAGAAGAAGTTGAAGAAGTTGAAAAAATTAAACCTGTAGATGAAAATCTTGAAAAGGAATTAAGAGAGCTTGCTTTTAGTTTAGCAGAAGAAGAGCCAAAAGCAAAAATTTCAGATATAAAAAGTGTTAGAATGGCTATTATTCTATCAAATGGGAAAGTTGAAAAATTTATGATTTCAAAAGAAACTGACTATAAACCTAACATTAGTAAGCTTATTGAAACAATATCAAATTTATGGTCAATTTTGGGATTAGATTTAAATGGTTTTGATAGTTTTCACTTAAAATTAAAAGATTTAACATTATATATTCAAAAAAGAGAAAATAAAATTTATGCTGTTCTTGTAGAAACTGAAACAGTTGGAGGAGCAAAGTTCTTTATATATGGTCTTGAGCGGGCGTAGCTCAGGGGTAGAGCGCCAGCTTCCCAAGCTGGGTGTCGCGGGTTCAAATCCCGTCGCCCGCTTTAAAATTTTCATTATGAGAAACATAACCATTTTGATGATGCTCATGATTTTAGCTTGTGGTGGCAGTAAAGAAGAGAAAAAACAAACTTCTGAAACAAAAACAGAGCAAGTTGATTTAGCAAGTAAAGGTAAAGAACTTTTCACAACAAAAGGATGCTCAGCTTGTCATTATGCTGATAAAGAAAGAAATGTAAAACTTGTTGGACCTGGGCTAAAAAATATTCACAAAGAAAGAAGTGAAGAATGGTTAATTGCTATGATTACAAAACCTGATTCAATGTTAAAGTACGATGAAGAAGCAAAAAAATTATTAAAAGAGTATGGGACACCTATGCCAAACCAAAATGTTAGCATAGAAGAGGCAAAAGCAATTATTGAATATATTAAGAAAGTTTCAGAGTGAAGATAGAGATAAGTCTTAAAGATATTGATATTCAAAAATTTGTTGGTTATAATGATACAAATTTAAGGTCGTTAAGAAAGTTCTTTCCAAATTTAAAAATATGGACGGATGATTTAAATATTGTTGCAGAAGGCAGTGAAGAAGATATATATGAATTTGAAATGGTTATGAAGATGCTAATAAATAGTTATCACAAATTAAATAAAATTGAGGAAATTGATGTTATAGAAAGTGTTCAAAAAGCAAGAAAAAAAATCGGTAAATCTGAAACTTATGAAATTATAACACCGAAGAAGAAAGTCATTCCACACACACCAAATCAATTAAAATATATAAAAGCCATAGAGGAAAATGATATTGTTTTTGGTATAGGACCAGCGGGAACAGGTAAAACATTTTTAGCAGTTGCAATGGCTGTTAAATACTTAAAAGAGGAAAGAGTGGAAAGAATTATTTTAACAAGACCTGCTGTTGAAGCAGGAGAAAGCTTAGGATATTTGCCTGGCACTTTTGAAGAAAAAATATCACCATATTTAACACCACTTTACGATGCCTTATTTAATCTATTACCTGCTGATAAAGTTCAAAAATTAATAGAATCAAGAATCGTAGAAATAGCTCCCCTTGCTTATATGAGAGGCAGAACACTATCAGAAGCTTTTATTATACTTGATGAAGCACAAAATACTACTAATGGACAAATGAAAATGTTTTTAACAAGGATAGGTATGCGCTCAAAAGTTGTAATAACAGGCGATATTACACAAATTGATTTACCAAAAAATAAAGAATCTGGACTTGTAATAGCAAGAAAAATTTTAAAGGGTATTCCAGGGATTGAATTTGTAGAATTTGATAAAGAAGATGTTGTAAGACATCCGCTCGTTAGACTTATTATTGAAGCTTATGAAAAATATCGCTAATTTTTTATTATTTTTCACATCAGCAGTCATTTGCTCAATTTTTGTCCCAGAGCCTTATAATAATATAAAAATAAATGAAAAGTCAAAATTTGATATATATGCTCCTTATAACTTAAAAATTCTAAAAAACAAGGAAGAATTAAAAGCAGAAAGCATAAATGTTATTTCAAGAACATTTCCTATCCTTATTTATGATGAAGTTAAGATATATAAAGATAAAAATCATTTTGAGAGTATTTTGGCTGATGAAATTGAAAAAATCCAAAAGCTTGGAATAATTTCAGATGAAGATTTTAAATTTTTACAAAATGACCCTTCTGAAAAAGTTGGAATTTATATAAATGGTGAAATATATGAAAAAAGCAAAAATTCAATATATTCATTTTCAAAAGCTTATGATGAAATTATATCAAGAATTAACTTAATTTATCCTGATTCACTACAAAAAGCGAAATTATTTTTACTTGAAAATTTAAAACCAAATTTAAAACTTGATTTAAGAATTACGAATGAAAACAGAAGAAGTGCATTAAAAACAATAAAAAAAGAAAAGTTTGAAATTAACAAAGGGGAATTAATAGTCAAAAAAGGTGATGTTATTGATAAGGAAACATATGAGAAAATTAAAGCAATTTATGGAAGCAGAAATAAACTTTTCGTTTTTATTATAATATCTACTCTATTTCTTATTTGGGCAGGATTAAATATAACAAGAAAGAAACCTTCATTTTCAAATAATATCATTTTAAATATGTCAATAATTTTCTTTTCCGTTCTCCATAGTTTTTTAATAAATTATGGATTTAATTTTTCTCTTAATTTTTCTCCATTTTTTAGTCTTTTGCTGTCATTTATAATTCCTAAAAATATAGTTATAAACTTTGCTACAACATCTTCAATTGTTCTTGGAATATATTATAATTTAAATTTTTCAGCTTTTGTTTATAGTTTAGTAATTTCCATATTTTCAGTTTTTATTTCAAATTTCATAAAAAGAAGATTTGAAATTGTTCTTTTTTCAACTATTCTAATGCCCATTGCTATTCTTACACTATTTTCATTAAAACAAGAAATTTTAAATGTTCAAGAGATTCTTGAAATTTTAATCTCAACAACATTATCTTTTAGTTTTTGTGCTATTGTAATTTATATTATAGAAAAAACAACGAGATTAACAACTACATTTAATCTTCTTGATATTGCAAGTTTAGAGCATCCATTAATTAAAATGTTAAGGGAAAAAGCACCTGGAACATACAATCACTCAATTAATGTTTCAATTTTAGCACAAGAAGCAGCTGAGGAATTATCAGCAAATGCGTTATTATGTAAAGTTGGAGCATATTTCCATGATATTGGTAAAATAGAAAACCCACAATATTTTATTGAAAATCAAACAGGTTATAATCCTCATGATGAATTAAATCCAATAGAAAGTGCCAAAATAATAATTTCTCATGTTGAGAATGGTGTTAAACTTGCTAAAAAGTATGGACTTCCAAATGCCATTATAAATATAATTAAAACTCATCATGGAACAACAATTTTAGAGCCATTTTATAAAAAAGCAATCCTTGAAAATCCTGATGTTGATAAAAAGCTCTTTCAATATCCCGGACCTAATCCAAGCACAAAAGAAGAAGCAATTATAATGCTTGCAGATTCAGTTGAAGCAAGTGTTAGAAGTTTAAAAGAAAAAGATAAAGAAAGTATTAGAAGAATAGTTAGAGGTATTATAAATGAGAGGTGGGAAAATGGATATCTTGAATTGACTGATTTAAAAAGGAAAGATTTGGAAAAAATTGAAGAAGTTTTTATAAAAGTTTTAGAAAGTATATATCATCCAAGAATTTCTTATGATTGAAATTTATGGCTCTTGTAATTTAAGAGGGTATAAAAAAGCTTTAAAAAATTTCTTAAATTTTGTTCTAAAAAAAGAAAAAAATTCTAAATTTAAAAAAATTTTTATAATTTTTACAAATGATAATAAAATTAGAAAATTAAATAAGAAATTCTTAAATAAAGATGAAAAAACAGATGTGCTTTCATTTGAAATTAATGATATTGGAGAAATATATGTTAATGTTGATTTTGCCAAAAGACTTGGGAATTTTTCCTATTATATTGCATTTTATTCACTTCACGGACTTTTGCATTTAATGGGCTATGAGCATAAAATTAAAAGTAAGGAAAAAGAAATGTTTTATAAGCAAGAAGAATATATGAAATTATGGAAATTTTAATTGCTATATTTTTAATGTTGTTAATAGCATTTTTAAGTTCAGGAATTGAAGCAGGATATCTGAAATCTGAAAAATTACAAAATTTTTCAAAAGATAATGTTTTTTTAACCACAACACTTTTTGTGAATAGTCTTGCTATTAACTTTGGTGCTATTTTCTTTTCTTTATTTATTGATAAATTTCAAATAAGTGAAAATTTAAAAAGTTTTCTTGAAATTCTTTTATTTACTTTAATTGCTCTTATTTTCTGTGAAACAGTTCCAAAAAGTATAGCATTCTATTATCCAACATTTTTTTACAATAAATTTTTAAGCTCAATTTACTGGTATTTAAGTTATATATTTTATCCATTTTTCAAGTTATTTGAAAAGTTTTTTAAAAATAGTGCCTATTTTTCTGAAAGAATTATTGCAACAAGAGATATTTTACTACCTTTAAGATATATAGTTGAAAAAGAATTTTGGAGGCAGGAAAAGGCGTTAATAATTCAGGAAATTATTAGCTTTGTAAAATCTGATATTAGGAAGTTTGTAAAGCCAAAAAGTGAGGTTCAAATGATTAGTTATAATAGTAGAGTTTTGGATGCTATTGAGCTATTTAAAATAACAAGTTATAGATTTTTCCCTGTTTATAAGCAATCAAAGGAAGATATTATTGGGATTATTGATGTTAATGATTTAATAAATGTTAATAAAAATGATAAAATTTTGAAGTTTATAAAAAAGCCAATTGTTTTAATAGACAAATTTCCTGCTCTTGAATTTTTAAGAAAAAATTATAATTTTGCTATTGTTTATGATGAGTTTGGTAATTTTATTGGAATTATAACGAGAAAGGAAATTTTAAGAAATATATTTAATATATATATCCCCAATATAAGGAAAATCTCCGAAAACACCTACATTATTGATAAACCAATAGATTTAGGATTAATAGAAGAACTAACAGGTATTCATCTTGGTGATCCTAATATGAATTTAAATGAATTTTTAATGGAAAAAAATTTTACTGATATTCAAGAAGGTGATGAAATTGTATTTGAAAATTTGAAAATTACAATTTTAAGTAAAGATGGTGATTATATAAGTAAGATAAAATTAGAAGTTGTGAAGTAATACCCTTTAATTCAAATTTTAAATGCTTTAAACTTTTAAAAATTGAAAATCAAAACCATAGATATTCCATCAATTGGAAAAAGATATGATATTACTACTGAAAGCAATTCAAAATTTGTTTTAATAGACTATTTTTCAGGATTTAAAGAAATATACATTCTAAAAGATAATCAGACAATTGGACCAATTAAATTAAATAGTGATGAAGCAAATCAACTTGCTATTTTACTTTCAAGAGTTTTAAAAGAATTTTTAGAAAAAAGAATAGATGTTATATTTCAAAATTTAGCAATAGAAACAATTAAAATTGAAGAAGACTTTAAAAGCATCAATAAAACTATTGAAGAGCTAAAATTTAGAACAATTACTCAAACTTACATTATTGCTATTATAAGAGATGAAAAACCAATTGTAATGCCAAAGCCTGAAGAAAAAATTTTAGAAAATGATGTTTTAGTTTTACTTGGAAGTATTGAAGATATTGAAAAAGCTAAAATTTATTTGAAAAATTTAAGAGCTTAAATTTTTATTAGGATAGGGACAAAGCTGATATATTGGACAAATTGAGCATTTTGGTTTATATGAGCATATAGCTTGACCAAATGCTACAAGATATAAATTAATATCTCTCCATAAATGTTTTGGAATAACTTTATATAATGCTTTTTCCGTTTGTAATGGATTTTTCGTTTTTACCCAACCTAATCTATTTGAAATTCTATGAACATGAATATCAACAGCAATAACATTTTTTTTATAAACATTTGACAAGAAAACATTAGCAACTTTTCTGCCAACACCAGGAAGTTTAATTAATTCTTCATAATTATTGGGAATTTTACCGTTGTATTTTTCAATAATAATTTTGGAAATTTCTTTAATATACTTTGCTTTCCTTTTGTAAAATGATATTGGTTTTAAAAGATTTTCAAGCTCATTATCTGTTAAGGATAAAATTTTTTCAGGACTATCAGCAATTTCAAATAATTTTTTTGAAATTTCAGAGGTAATACTATCCTTTGTCTGGGTTGATAAAACAGCCATTATTAGACTTTTAAATGGCTCATTGTTATGAACTTTAATCATTTTTTTAACTGTTGCTTTATTTTCTGGCCATTTATCAAATTCATTTTTCAATATATTTAAAATCTCTTCAACATTCATTATTTTATGGATAAATTTTTGGCTTTACATTTTCCAATATATTAACATTATTAGTTTTCTTGGTTTTAGAAGTTAATAAAAATTCCTTACTTAAAAACTCAACAACTTCATTTGGTAATTTTCTGTCTATTGAAGAGAAATTTTTTATTAAATTTTCAACAGTATGAGTATAAGTCTGACCTTCTATGAAATCTTTGCTTTCCAAAATAAAAATCAAAAATTCCAAATTGTTAATTGGTCCTAAATATATTGTTTCTTTTAGCGCTTGAATAAGCCTTTTTCTTGCTATTTCTCTATTTTCTCCATAGGAAATAAATTTCGCAATCATAGGGTCATAAAAAGGGCTAATTTCATTTCCTGAAATATATCCATAATCTATTCTTACATTTGGAATAATTGGATATTCAATATATTCAATTTTTCCTGTTTGAGGAAAGAAATTATTTAATGGGTCTTCTGCATACAATCTTGCTTCAATTGAATGCCCTTTAAATTTAATATCTTCACTTATATTTAGTTTTTTACCTTCTGAAACAAAAATTTGAAGTGCTATTAAATCATAACCACTAATCATTTCACTTACTGGATGCTCAACTTGTATTCTTGAATTTACTTCAAGAAAATAAAATTCTCCATTTGAATATAAAAATTCAACTGTTCCTGCATTTGTATAATTAGCATACTTAATAATTTTCTTAGCATATTCATATAATTTTTTTCTTTCATTATCATTTAATGCTGGACTTAATGCCTCTTCAATAATTTTTTGGTGTCTTCGTTGAATTGAGCATTCTCTTTCTCCAAAAACTAAAACATTTCCATAATCATCAGCAATTATTTGAACTTCAATATGTCTTGCTGGATAAATATATTTTTCCACAATTATTCTATCATCTGAAAAATTATTTAATGCTTCCCTTTGAGCAGATAGAATAATTTCATCTAAATTTTCAAAGCTTGTTACTTTTTTCATACCTTTTCCACCACCACCAGCAGATGCTTTTAGTAAAACAGGAATTCCAATTTTTTGAATGTAATTCTTAATTTCGTTTAATTCTCTTAAATCAGGAGAACTTTCAGCAATTGGAATTTCTAATTTCTTTGCTATTTTTTTAGCATTTGCCTTGTCTCCTAATAGTTCTATTGCTTTATAGCTTGGACCTATAAATTTAATTCCATTTTCTTCTACAATTTTAGCAAATTTGCTATTTTCAGCAAGAAAACCATATCCTGGATGAATAGCATCAACTTTATATTTTTTAGCAACATCTATAATTTTTTCTATATTTAAGTAATTTAATGGCTCCCCTATGTTTTCAGAATAATCAGCACATTTAACAAAAGGTAAATTTTTATCAATATCAGAATAAATTACAACACTTTCTATTCCAAGAACTTTAAGCGTTCTAATAATTCTTAAAGCAATCTCACCTCTATTTGCTATTAAAACTCTTTTAAACACTATTCAATGTTTGCTCTTGGTCTTGGTGCTTGACGAGTAATTGTCTCTTGCTTTTGCTGAACTTTCTGAACTTGTTTTAGTGGCTCAAGTTTATCAACTTTAACAAGCTTGTATATTGTCTCTTCAATTAACAAATAAAGATCATCACCATATTTAAAAACTGGATAATCGCCTACCCATTCACCATCTCTTTTTAGCTTTATTATATCAGTTTCTTCAACCTTAAAACCCCTTTGTCTTGCCAAAATTTCAGTAGCAATAATTGATAATATATCAGGATTTTGACTTACATAGTCCGTAAGCTCATCTGAAAGTTTTATATGATTTAAATCCAATTCACCTACTGCCAATAAGGCAAGGTCCTTTTTTGGAAGTTTTGACAATTCATCATATAATTTATCCCTCATAATGAAAATTTTAAAGGATAAAATTTTTTATAGTATGCTTTGTCTAGTAATTCTGAAATGTAGATTATTTCTTCATTTTGCCCACCCACCCTTAAATTAAGCCTTCGGCTTAAAAATGCCCATTTTTCGGCAGGGGGCTTTGCCCCCTAACAAAACCCCCAATAAAATCAATAATTTCCCGAAATTTTTATAAGTTATTGATAATCAATCACTATTTATTAGACAAAGCATTTATAGTAATTTGCCTATAAAATCAATAGTTTAAAAAACAATAATTTTCTCCCTACCATTTATCAGATAAACACCCCTCCTCAAATTATCAAATTTATAAACTCCTTTTTTGTTTATAACCTTTACAACTTTACCACTGACATCATAAATTTTTATTTCTTTATTCTTATTAACGAAAAGTGTTTTTATTGAAGCATTATAGTAAAAGTCTTTATCATTTTCAGATAAACTAACAGGTGTTATACAACCTGTATAAACCATTTTTCTATAATAAATATCTCTATCTGTTCCACTTAGAGTTTTTATATAAACGAATCTCATAACCCTTCTCCAAGTATTATCAGTGCATTTAACAGTATCATAAGTTGGAACTAAATCAAATGAGCTTGTAATTGTTCCCCAACTATATCTGTATAAATTATTAGTTACTACTCTACCTGTTGTGTCAGAATAACAATTAGCTCCACACACTTCACGCCATCTTAATTTAGAAGAAGGTAATGAAAACATTGAATCACCATAAGCTAATATATAGTTTTGTAAGTCAAATTCTATTCTTGGATGATATTCTCTTCTTCCACTTCTTGCTGCATAGTCACCTCCATAGACACACCATTTATTTAAATTACAAGTTGGTGTTGAATAAGCTACATATCTTCTTCCAATATCATAATCACCCGTACTATTATCAAAATTATTTGAATTTATATAAATCCTTGTAAATGCTACTGTAAATGAACTTCCATTACTTGCTAAGTCTGGATGTTTGGCAGGAAATGTATCCTCAGGAAAAGCAGCAGAATTATAATTTGAAGTTCCATAAGGAGTTAATCTGTTTGCTACTGTTCCTGTATTTATAGTATCTCTGTTTGAATTTAAAACTACAAAATCTATCCATTGCCATTTATTGACTATATTCTTAGAAGGTCTCCATATTTCAACTTCATATGCTATGAAGTATTGATTAGAATTATTTTTAGCAATTGGATGGTATAAATAATCCCTTCCAAAATTTATAGAAATTCTTCTGTAAAGGTCGGATGAAGGATTAACATAAAAATACATAAATCCCAAAACATTTTTATAACTTCCAGATATTAAACCAACATTTGGATTTCCACCAAATACAAAACTTCCAATATAAGCACCTGATGAATCTATTGCCATACCAGGTGAATAATTACAAACAGAAGTGCTATACCACCATCTTACAACCTCACTAAAAAATGTTGCATAATTACCATTTGGTAATGGCTCTTGAAAAACACTAAAACTCTCCCAATGCTCACATGTATTACCAAATTTAAAGTCAGCAGGCTCATAAGTCCAATAATAATATGAAAATGTATCTGCTATTAAATCATAATAAATCCAATATAAACTATCATCAGCAGCATCATTAAAACTAATTAAAGCCCACCTGTTTGTATCACCAATAGCTATATCGGGATCACTTGTCCCAGGCCAAACAAAAACATATATAAGTGGATAACCTTCCCTCCAAACATGAAGACAATACTGACCGCCACAACTTGCATCTTGCTCACTCCAAACATATACAACTTTTCCTATTCTTCTTGAATATGCTGCTTTCACATCCCTAACAGTTCCAGAATATGTAATCCTAACCTCACTTGATAAACTATCCATTATTTGAGAATTATTAAAGGGTTTCCTATAAGGTGTCCTATAAGGATTTACCTTTCTCTCAACAATAGGATTTTGATTAGAGATTAGTGTTTGAGCTTTCTTAAAGCTTCCCATTTCAATAGAATAGACATAATTCCAATCCCCCAACTGCTCAGATATATATTTCTTTTCACTTATATAGACCATCAAAAGCAACATATTCTCACCTCCGTTAAGTTTAAAATTTTAAAGCATAAAAAATTGCCTTTTATAAGGCTTTAAAAATTGAACATTCAAATTCAATTATAATAAATTTCTGACCATTTTCAAAATAACCTTCAATTGGAATGTATAATTTATCATCTTTTTCAATAATTGGTATGAAATCTTTTAAAAAATTTGGAATTTTATAATTTATAAAAATTTCCTTTAATTTCTTACTACCAATTCTATCACCTTTTTTTCTTCTTCTAATTATGATTGGACTAAAAAAATTATTTAAATTGAAGTTAATTATGAATTTGCCAAATTTTGGTTTGTCTGAAATGGTTATTTTAATTTTCATTTTATATTCATTTATGTAAAATATTTCATTTTTTGGATAAATGTAAAGGAAATAATTAAATTTTAATGGTTTTTTGTATATTCCGATAAAATCATCTCTAACTTCAAAAAAATAATTTTTAGAAATGTTTATTTTGCCCTCATTTTTTAAAATTTTTAATAGATTATTCAAATGATAGTAATTAGGCTCTTTTATAATTTTTGAAAAAAACATTTTAATTTCTTGTTTTTTCAAATTTAGAAAATTTTTCCTTTTGAAAATTTTAATGCTTTTATCTCTATAAATTAAGGAATTTTTAAATAGCTTTTTAAATTTTTTAGTATAATAATTTTCAAGTTCAAGTAAATTCAAATAAGTTTTTTTAAACGCTTTAATATAATTTGGGAATTTTTGTTTAATTTTACTAACAACTTCATTTCTTATGAAATTTCTTGAAAAATCACTTTGAAAATTCGTTTGATCAACAAGATATTCATCCTTATTTAAAGAATTTAAAATTTCATCTTTTGAATATAAAATTAAAGGTCTTATAATGTTTTTATATTTTGGCTTTAAGACAAGTCCAATAATTCCACTTCCTCTAATAGCATTTAATAAAAATGTTTCAAAAGCATCATTTAAATGATGAGCTGTTGCAATTTTATTATAATTTTCCCTTCTTGAAATTTTCTTTAAAATTCTATATCTTAAAATTCTTCCTGCTGTTTCTATTGAAATTTTTTTTCTTTTTGAAAACTCCAAAACATCAACTCTAATAATATAATACTTTAAGTTATATCTTTTAGCAAATTCCTTTACCCAGTGTTCTTCAAAATAAGCCTCTTTTCTTAATTTATGATTTATATAGCAAATAGCAAAATCAAAATTTATTTTATTTTTAAGCTCTAATAATTTTTTAACAAGAAAAACAGAATCAGGACCACCTGAAAATGCAACTAAAATTCTATCATTGTTTTTAATCCAAGTTGACCACATGCTCCATAAACATCCCTTCCTCTTGACCATCTTATTGTAATTACAACATCTTTAATTTCTTTCTTCAATCTATCATAAAAATCATAGACATCTTCTTCATTTGGAACTTCCCAAGGAAAATAATCAACTTTATTATATGGAATAATGTTTATTTTACAATTTAGATTTTTTATAAATTCCTTTAAAGCTTTTATATCTTCATATTGGTCATTAAAACCTTTAAGCTGAATATATTCTATTGTAATTTTTCTTCTTTTCTTTTGATAGTAATATAAAAGCGCTTCTTTAAGTTCATTTAAGTTGTAAGCTTTTGCTATTGGCATAATTTTAATTCTTTTTTCTTCAATAGCAGAATGAAGTGATATAGCAAGTTTAACTCTCCTATCAAAATCAGCAAGCTCATATATCTTTGGAACAATGCCACTTGTAGAAATTGTAATATGCCTTGCTCCTATATTTAAACCTATATGAGAAGTCATAATTCTTATTGCTTGTTTAACATTTTCAAAATTTAATAAAGGCTCACCCATTCCCATAAAAACAACATTCGTAATTCTTTTATTAGTAATTTTACTAATTTGTAAAACTTGATCAGCAATTTCCC
Organism: Candidatus Hydrothermia bacterium; assembly: GCA_032249175.1. Taxonomy (GTDB): domain Bacteria; phylum Hydrothermota; class Hydrothermia; order LBFQ01; family DSFT01; genus DSFT01. Next base: position 13,721 of record JAVVGK010000009.1, read on the forward strand.
AAAAATGTAAATTTCTTTTAAACCCCAAAAGACCAGTAGCACAAAATTGACACTTTAAAGCACATCCAAGCTGACTTGACACACAAACAGTTATTCTATCATTATCAGGCATATAAACCGCTTCATATCCATCCTCAAATACAAATTTAATACTTCCATCGCTTGAATAAATTCTATTAACTTCTTTTATCTTACCAACAAAATATCCCTCTTGAATAAGCTTATTTCTTAAATTTTTCGAAATATCTGTGAAATTATTAATATTCTCTTCACCTCTCTTCCAAATCCATCTATAAATTTGAATACCATTATAAGGTTTTTCTCCAATTTTTGAAAGTTGTTTTAATGTCAAACTTTTTAAATTTTTATTCATTTTTCAAAAAATTATCAATCAATTCCTTATTTTTTTCTGAAAGTTCAGATAATGGAAGTCTTAAATAAGGAGTTTTTATTAAATTCTTCTTATAAGCGATGTACTTTATTGGAATTGGATTTGTTTCAAGAAATGCCAATTTAAAAAGTTTGTACATTTTATAATGAATTTCTCTTGCTTTAATAAAATCACCATTTAATGCACTATAAACTAATTCGTTTATTTCTTTTGGATATACATTACTCAAAACAGAAATAACACCTACTGCTCCAAGACTCATCATAGGAAGTGTTAAATTATCATCACCACTCAAAACATTTAAATTCTTAATTTCTAAAACAATCCTGCTTAATAAATCTAAATCACTATTTGAAAATTTTAGCGCTAAAACATTATCTTTAAATTCATCTTTAAGCATTTTTAAAATCTCAATAGGAATACTTATCCCTGTTCTTGAAGGAATTTCATATATTACAATTTTAGCATTAGTTAATAGAATGTTTTTAAAATGCTCATAAAGTCCATTAAAATTAGGTTTATTGTAATATGGTGAAACAATTAAAAACTTATAAAATCCCATATCCATAACTTTTTTTGTTCGTTCAATTGTTTTTTTGGTATTATTTGTCCCCGTACCTATAATAACATCTATATTAAAATGCTTTATAAATTTTAAAACATCAAAAAATTCATCCTCTTCAATTGTAGGAGATTCCCCTGTTGTTCCAAACAAAACAATTCCATCAATGTTATTTTCAATTTGATAATTAATTAATTTTTCAAGACTTTCATAATCAATTTTTAAATTATCATCAAAAGGTGTAATTAATGCAGTCCAAACACCTTTCATAATTCACTATCCTTTATTTCAAAGTTTGGATAAGGTCCAACATTTGAAATTTTAATGTCAAAAATAATTCCATAATTTTTAAATTTTTCATAAGCAAAATAAAGCATTTCAAATAGCTTTTTATCGTCATCGGTCCAAACAATTGTAGAAAATGAATTTGCCTTAAAGTTAAAATGATTTTCTTTTAAAATTTTCCAAAACTCCCTTATAATTTCTCCTTTATCCCCATTATAATTAAAAACATATAAACTTATTTGAGCTTTAATCATTATAATTTACAATTCCCCAAATCGCAATTATAAATAAAGCAAAGAAAAACAATATAGGAGTAATTATAATATCTCCATATAAAGTTAGAATAAGTGCTATTATTTGTAATATGAAAGATAGGAAAAAGGCAATCCAAAATTTCATCATTTAACCTCCTCAAACCCCTTATCTGTAAGTTTTAAAATTTTAATGTATGAAGAATTTTTTGAAATAAGATAATCATCACTAATACCATTTAAAATACCAAACTTCAATAAAAATTCTTTAATATCATTTGATTTTAAAGCAAGTTTTACAAGAAAACCACTGTCATAACCAATCAGAGAAGCCATTGATGGCTCAGAATTGTAAAATTTTTTATAATCTTCAATAAATTTAAATTTCCTATCAAGTTTCAAAAGATAGCTTGAATAAGTTATATTTTGAAGTGTTATGGCATATAATTTTTCTGTCATACCAATAATTTTATTTAAAACATCCTCTTTAAGCCAATTATCAAAAACATAAACATTTTTCTTATAACCTAAGGATCTTAACGCCAAGTATAAATTAATTGAATTTAAGCCATTATCAGAAAATAAAACTGAATTATAGCTTTTTATATCATTCACAATCTCAGAAGCTTCAAGTTTTGATATTTTTCCATTTTTTATAGGTATTGTAGGAACAGGATAATAACTATCTAAAAACTTCTTTATTGAAATTCCATTTATTGTATTTTCATAAAATAAGACAAAATTCGTATCACCATTTTCTTTTAAAAATTCAAGAAATTTTTGAAGCTCCATATAAATTTTAAAATTGAAAGGATAAACATAATTTCCATATGTCCCAAGTGAAACATCATAAGTTATAGGTAAAATTTGTATAACTTTATTTCTCATGGAAATTTCGGCTGATATTCTTTGATTTTTTGTTAAAATTGGTCCAATTATAATTTTTGGATTTTTATTAATAACATTTTCATAAATTTTTGAAAACTCTATATTTGTATCAGGATCCTCATCAATTACAAGAAAATCAAATTCATCCTTAATAGCAAAACTAAATCCTTTTAAAAACTCTTCTGATAAAATTTTTAAATCTCCACTATCAGGCAAAATCAAATAAACAGGCGGGCTATCAATACGCCCACCCAATAAAAATAATGTTATTAACATTAAGCTCTTTCTTTTTCCTTTTCTTTTATCTCTTCAACTGCTAATTTCAAATCTCTTAAATCTTTCCTACCTGTGCCAGCAGGGATTAAACCACCAATAATTACATTTTCTTTTAATCCACGAAGCTCATCCTCCTTTGCCTCAATAGCTGAAAATGCTAAAATTTTAGTAGTCTCTTGAAATGATGCAGCAGATATAAATGAATCAGTTGATAATGCTGCTCTTGTTATTCCAAGAAGAATTGGTGTGTAAGTTGCTTGCTTACCACCTTCTCTAAGAACCCTCTCATTCTCTTTCTTTACTTTAACATAATCCACAATATCATCTTCAAACAAATTAGTACTTCCAGAACTTTCTATTTTAACTTTTCTTAACATCTGTCTTACAATAATTTCAATATGCTTATCATTTATTTCTACACCAGATGTTCCATAAATTTCCTGTATCTTTTCAAATAGGTACTCTTGAACATAATCTTTTCCCTTTATTTTTAGTAAATCATGAGGGTCTAATTCACCTTCCGTTAAAGGATCGCCAGCTTCAACATGATCACCTTCATTTACAAGTAAGTACTTACCATATGGAACTTCATATTCTTTTGATTTTCCATCATCACCAACAATTTTAACTTTAAAATTACCCCTTTTCACATCCATTTCAATAGTTTCAATTGTTCCAGCAAACTCAGATAGTATAGCCTTATTTCTTGGAACTCTTGCTTCAAATAACTCTTCAACCTTAGGCAAACCACCCGTTATATCTCTTGTTTTAGCAGTTATCTTAGGCAATCTCGCTATTATTTCACCAGGCTTAACAACATCTCTTTCTCTAAAATTCTTAATTTGTTTTGATTGTTTATATAGTTCATAAGCTCTTTGAGTAAGTCTTGCTTGATCAACTAAATAGATTTCTTCTAAAATTTTTCCTGTTTTCTCATCTTTAACACTAATTCTTGGATATGCTCTCTTTTGTCTTATTACTTCAATTACATATTCAACTTTTCCTTCTTGTTTCTCTTCCTTTAATGTAAATCCTTCATCAACATCATAGAATTCAAGAACTCCTTTCTTCGTAACAATTATTGGAAGAGAATATGGCTCCCATTCAACTAATTTTTCACCTTGCTTTACATAAGATTTATCATTTACGAAAATCTCACTTCCATAAGGAACATCAAATAATTTTTCTCTACCATCTTTTGATATTATTTTAATTCTTCCTTTTTTGCTAATTACAATTTTCTTATCCTCCGTTTGAAGGACATTTATTCCAATATATTCAACCGTACCATCAAAGGGAGCTTCATAGTAATTCTTTTCTGCTATTTTCTCAGCAACCCCACCAGTATGGAATGTTCTTAATGTTAATTGAGTTCCTGGCTCTCCAATAGACTGAGCTGCTATAATACCAACCGCTTCTCCAATATCAACAATTTTACCTGTTGCCAAGTTCCTACCATAACATTTAGCACAAACGCCATATTCTGCCTCACAATATAGAACAGAGCGAACCACAACTTCATCTATTCCAAGTTTCTCTATTAATTCAGCCTTTTCCTCATCTATTTCCTCGCCTGCTTTTACAATAATCTCATTATTATTGGGGTTATATATATCATCAAGTGCAATTCTTCCTAAAATTTTAGAAGCAATTTTTGGACCTCTTATCGTTCTACCTCTTACTGTTCCACAATCTTCAATTGTAACAATAACATCTTGTGCAACATCTACAAGCCTTCTTGTCAAATAACCCGCATCAGCAGTTCTAAGAGCAGTATCAGACTGACCTTTTCTTGCTCCATGTGTAGATATAAAGTACTCCATCATTTTTAATCCTTCTTTTAGTGAAGAAATAACAGGAATTTCAATTAAATCACCAATTTCACCTTTCCTACTTGGTCTTGCCATTAAACCTCTCATTGCAGAAAGTTGCATTGTTTGAGTTATATTTCCTCTTGCTCCTGAATAAACCATCATATAAATAGGATTAAATCCATTCTTATCTTTTTCAAGAGCTTTTTCTAACTCAGATTTAACTTTCTCTGTTGTTATTTGCCATAAATCAACAACTTGTTGATAATGCTCAGCTCTGGATATTTCACCTCTTTCAAGTCTCTTATTTATTTTATCAAGTTCCTTAAATGTAGATTCAATAATTTCATACTTCTTTTCAGGAATAATAATATCATCTATACCAAATGTTGTTCCAGATTTAGTAGCATACTTAAATCCTAAATCCTTCATATTGTCAAGGAATTCAGCAGTTGCCCATTCACCAAGCAGTCTATGACACTTATAAACAATATCAGATATATCTCCCTTTTTTAGCTCCCTATTTATAAAACCATATTTTCTTCTATATTCAGAAGGTAAAATACTATTAAATAGAATTCTTCCTACTGTTGTTTCAACAAATTCCACAGGTGGAATACCTGAAAGTGGCTCTTCCTTTGATATAGGAACTTTTATTAAGGCATGTAATTCAATTATATTATTCTCGTATGCTTTTATTGCTTCATCTATTGAATAAAAAACTTTTCCTTCACCCTTAGCATTAGGTTTAACTTTTGTAATGTAATTTATACCAATTACCATATCTTGGCTTGCACTAGCAAGGGGTTTTCCATGGGCAGGTGAAAGAATATTATGAACTGACAATAATAACATATAGCTTTCAAGTTGAGCTTCAGGAGATAAGGGTAAGAATATAGCCATTTGGTCTCCATCAAAATCCGCATTATATGCTGCACAAACAAGTGGGTGTAATCTGATAGCTTTACCTTCAACAATCACAGGCTCAAATGCCTGAATGGATGGTCTGTGTAATGTTGGAGCCCTATTTAACCAAACAGGATGATTCCTTGAAACTTCTTCAAGTATCTCCCAAACTTCCTTTGTTCTCCTTCTAAGCAATTTTCTCGTTCCTCTTATATTCTCAGCAAGACCAAGCTCTTCCAATTTCTTTTCTATAAATGGTCTCCAAAGTTCAACTGCTATTTCTTTTGGAACACCAACTTGATGCATTCTTAACTCTGGACCAACAACAATAACACTTCTAGCGGAGTAATCAACCCTCTTACCAAGCAGATTTCTTCTTAAAAGTCCTTTCTTACCCCTAATATCATCAGAAAGCGATTTTAATTTTCTATTTCCTCTACCTAAGACAGGTTTTCTTCTTCTTGAATTATCTAAAACTGCATCTACTGCCTCTTGTAGCATACGTTTATCATTTATAAGTATTGGTTCTGGTGTAGGAATATCTGACAAGAATTGCTTTAATCTATTATTTCTATAAATTACTCTTTTATATAAATCATTAATATCGCTTGAGCCAAATCTACCGCCTTCTAATGCTACAATTGGTCTAAGATCAGGTGGAATAATAGGAAGTACTTCTAATATCATCCAATGAGGTTCAATCCCTGACTCAACGAAAGCTTTAACAATTCTCAATTTTTGTAAAATTTTCTTTCTTACTATTACTGACCTTTCTATTTTTAATTTATAAGATAATTCATCATATAGTTTCTCTAATTTCGTTTTTCCACCTTCAACAGGCTCTGAAAATTCTTTTAACAATTCCTTAATAGCAGGGGCACCCATTCCTGCTCTAAACGCTTTCTCACCAAATTCTTTAACCAATTCTTGATATCTATTTATTGAAAGAACTTCACCCTTTTTAATACCTGGAACTTTTCCAGGATCTAAAACAACATAAGAACCGTAATATAAAACATCTTCAAGATTTGGTTTAGATATATCAAGAAGCGTTCCCATAATTGAAGGTGGAATTTTATAAAACCAAATATGAGCTACGGGAACAGCCAATTTAACATAACCCATTCTTTCTCTTCTTACTCGTGAATCAGTTACTTCTACACCACATCTATCACATATAACACCAGCATACTTTTTACCTTTATATTTTCCACAAGAGCATTCATAATCTTTTACAGGACCAAAAATTCTTTCACAAAACAATCCTCCTGGCTCTGGTTTTAACGTTCTATAATTTATTGTTTCACCTTTAATAACTTCACCAAGACCATATTCGCCTCTTTCCCTACCTTTCATCTCTGCATAAGACCAACTCATTATCGTTTCTGGATCAGCTAACCTTATAATAATAGATTTTATCTTTTTTGGTGATATTCTTGTTAAGCTATCTTCTTTAAATCTCTCTTTCATGATTTCCTCTCCTTTTCAGTTTTAACTTGAACATCTAAGCAAAGTCCTCTAAGTTTTTTAACTAAAACATTAAAGGATTCAGGCATAGCAGGTTCTGGTGGTAAATTATTTCTTATAATTGATCTATATAAGAGATTTCTACCAATTACATCATCACTTTTAACTGTTAATAATTCTTGAAGAGCATAAGCGGCACCATGAGCCTCAGCAGCCCAAACCTCCATCTCTCCAAACCTTTGACCACCAAAGTGAGCCCTTCCACCAAGTGGTTGCTGAGTAATAAGCGAATACTTACCAATACTTCTTGCATGAATTTTATCTTCAACCATATGGATAAGTTTCATTAAGTACATATAACCAACTGTAACAGGATAATCAAAATACTCACCTGTTCTACCGTCTCTTAATCTAACTTTACCATCTTCAGGCAATCCTGCTAATTTTAATTGTTCCTTAACCTCTTCTAATGTAAGTCCTTCAAATACAGGACATGCATATCTTATTCCTTTTTCAGCAAGTTCTCTTGCATAAGCCATAATTTCACTATCCTTAGCATTCTTTAAAAATTCAACAAATTCCTCATCTTTGTGTGGTTTGTAAATATCTAATAGAAATTGTCTTATTTTGAAAACGTCCTTCTCTTTTAATAAATTCTTTAATTTTTTAGTAAGCTCAACACCAGCCCAACCTAATAATGTTTCTAAAATTTGACCAACATTCATTCTTGACGGAACACCAAGAGGATTAAGAACAACATCAACAGGTGTTCCATCATCCAAAAATGGCATATCTTCAACAGGTGCTATTATTGAAACAACACCTTTATTTCCATGCCTTCCTGCCATCTTATCACCAACAACAAATCTTCTTCTTTGAGCAATATAAACTTTGACAAGTTGTATAACACCTGCTGGTAAATCATCACCCTTTTTAACTAACTCACTATCAATTTTATATTTTTCTTCAATAGAGTTTATAATTTTTTCTGCTTGCTTATAAAATTGATTTACTTTTTCAACAATTTTAATATCATCTACAAAATTTTCGCCCCATTCAATTTCAAATGGGTTTTTAATTTTCCCTTTTGAAAATTTTTCACCCGCTTTAAAAACAACTTCACCATATTTATTCTTAACATCTTCTTTAAATTTAACCTTTTTTAATGTTTCTTCCAAAAGCTCTATAAGTCTATTTTTAACTCTTTGTAAGCTTTCTTTATAATTTCTTTCAACTTCATTTAGTCTTTCTTGTAAAATTTCCTTAGTAAGGCGATTTTCAGAATATTTCGTAAGAATAATTGTTTTTATAACTGTTCCACTAACACCTGGTGGCACTTTTCTTGATACATTTCTTGCACTTTTTAATTTCTCTCCAAATATCGCTTGAAGAAGCCTTTCTTCTGGTGTTAATTCCTTCTCACCTTCAGGCGATACTTTACCAACAAGTATATCATCTGGTTTAACTTCTGTCCCAACTCTAACAATCCCAAATTCATCAAGATTTCTTAAAGCTTCTTCACTTTCATTAGGTAAATCTCTTGTTATTTCCTCTGGACCTGCTTTTGTTTCTCTAACTTCAACTTCATAATCATCTATATGAATTGAGGTAAATATATCATCTTTCCAAAACCTTTCAGAAACAACAATAGCATCCTCAAAATTATAACCGTACCAAGGAACAAAAGCAACTAATAAATTCTTACCGAGTGACAATTCCCCATCTTTAACAGCGACCATTTCAGCAATAATATCACCTTTCTTAACCTTTTGACCGACTTTAACAACAGGAATATGATGGATTATTGTTCCTTGATTAGACCTTTGAAATTTTGCAAGCTTATATTCATCAATTCCAAAGAAATCATTTTCCTTTTCATCAGGAACAACAATAACTTTATAAGCATCAACATATGTAACAGTTCCATCTCTTTTTGCTAATATAAGTGTTCCAGAATCTCTTGCTATTTTTTGCTCCATACCTGTTCCAACAATTGGTGGCTCAGGTAGGAGTAAAGGAACTGCTTGCCTTTGCATGTTTGAACCCATAAGAGCCCTATTAGCATCATCATGCTCTAAAAATGGAATTAGAGATGAAGAAGGAGAAACGAGTTGTCTTGGAGAAACATCAACAAAATCAACCTCTTTTGCTGAAACAATTTTATATGTCCTTCTATGTCTTACTAAAACTCTCTTTTCTAAAATTCTTCCATTTTTATCTATTTTAATATCACCACCTGCTATTTTATAATCAAATTCTTCATATGGTGGCACATATACAATTTCATTCGTTAATACTCCATTTTTAACTTTTCTTAAAGGTGTTCTAATAAAACCGAAGTCATCAACTTTCGCATATGTTGTTAATGACATAACCAATCCTATATTTTGACCTTCTGGTGTTTCAATAGGACAAATTCTTCCATAGTGCGAAGGATGAACATCTCTAACCTCAATACCAGCATTTTCCCTTGAAAGCCCTCCCTTTCCTAATGCAGAAATTCTTCTCTTATGAGTTAATTCAGATAAAGGATTCGTTTGATCTAAGAATTGTGAAAGTGTGTCAGTTGTAAAGAAATTGGAAAATGAAGCGGTTAATAACTTTGGATTAAATAATTTTTTAGGCGTTAAGTCTTCCATTTCTGTAAGCATTTTTTCTTTTATAGCTCTTGAAGCTCTAATTAAAGAAGCTCTAAAATGCTCGTATAGTCTTTCTCCAACAGTTCTAACTCTACGATTTGAAATATCATCTACATCATCTTCTGGCTCCTCACCCCTATACAAATTAATTAATCTTTTAATAATAACAACAACATCCTCTTTTGTTAATCTATATTCATTTTCAGGTGGTTTATTAAATCCAAATTCTTCATGTTTTAGCCTTAAATTAAGCTTATATCTTCCTACCTCACCAAGATAAAGCTTTTCTCCCGAAAAGAAGAATTTTTCAACAAAATCTCTTGCATCTTGTGTGCTTTTAGGAGGTGTATATCTTAAAACTCTATATATATTAGCCAAAGACTTATTAACATCTTTTATTCTGTCTTGTCTAAAAGTCGTTATGAAAGCTTCTGCTGCTGGATCTTGTAAGCTAACAACCCTTAATACTCTAACACCCTCTTTTTTCATATCTTGAAGGAATTTTTCTGTAACTTCTCTTCTATTAAACTCTCCTGTCTCAGCCAAAACCTTGAAAATTACCTCACCTGTTTCAGTACTAATAGCATCATCAATTAAAACATATTTTCCCATTAGTAATTTTTCATCATCAATATCAAGCTCTTGTGGATATAAAAATTCCTTTACAATATCTCCGTACTCTTCATAACCTAAAACTCTAAGAAATCTTGTAATAGGAATTTTTCTTCTTTTTGAAACAGTCATCGTTATAACTTTTGAGCCATCAATAGCAAAACTAATCCAAGGTCCTCTATAAGGAACTAAAAGTGCTGTATAAACTTCTGTTTCTTTTTCTTGAATCATAAAATAAACACCAGGAGACCTGTGAATCTGATTTAAAACAACTCTTTCAACACCATTTATTATAAATGTTCCCTTTTCTGTCATATAAGGAATGTCAGCAAAATAAATTTCTTGCTCTTTTTCATATTCAATAGTCTTTGTTTGTGGTCTAACTTTTTTAAGATTCATACGAACAAATATAGGTATAGAATAGGTTAAATTTTTTTGTAAGCACTCTTGTGGTGTATGTCTTGGTTCTCCAACTCTATAACTTTTATATTCAATAATATACCTTTCTTGTAAATCAACAATAGGAAATACCTCTTTAAATAAAGTATCTAAGCCCTCATATAAAAAACTTTTATAGGATTCAAGCTGAACATTTAATAAATCAGGCATTTCAAAACTTTCTTTTTTATAACCAATTCTTTGAATCATAGAGATTAACCTCCATTTGTGTTTTTAGCCCCCCGAATTGAGGGGCTTTTCTTATTTTAGTTCCACCTTAGCACCTGCTTCTTCAAGTTTCTTCTTTATTTCTTCTGCCTCTTGCTTTGAAACACCTTCCTTGATAGGTTTGGGTAAATTTTCAAGTAGAGATTTTGCTTCTGCTAAACCTAAACCAGTTATTTCCCTAACAACTTTTAAAACCTGAATTTTCTTATCACCTGCATCTGCAAGTATTACATCAAATGTTGTTTTTTCCTCAGCAGGTGCAGAAGTGGTAGCACCTACTCCTTGAACAACAGCAGTTGCTACGGGAACAGCAGCAGACACACCAAATTTTTGCTCAAGAGCTTTAACAAGCTCAGCAAGTTCAATTACACTGAGGCTCTCAATAGCCTCAACGATCTGCTCAACAGTTAACTTAGCCATGCGCTATTCCTCCTTCTTGTTTTTTATTTGAGTTAAAACAAGCACTAAATTAATTAATAAAGCTTTCAAGCTATATACTAAATTATAAATTGGAGCATTTATAGCTCCTACAACTTTTGCTCTAAGTTCATTTATAGATGGTAATTTTGAAAGAACTTCAAGTTGATTAGCATCGTACTTAACACCATTTATATACCCAACTTTTAAAGCGCCTTTATTGGTTTCTTTTATAAATTCAGAAATGATTTTTAAAGGCTCAACTTCATCACCCTTTACAAAAACAAAAGCATTAGTTCCTTCAAATTTTTCAAAAACATTTATATTTAAATCTTTTAAAGCAATAGTAAATAAAGTATTTTTAATAACTTTCATTTGTGCCTGTTTTTCTTTCAACTTTCTCCTCAAATTATTTATTTCTGCTACATTCCAGCCTTTATAGTCTATAACATAAAAACCCTTTGAATTTGAGATTAAATTTTTAGCTTCATCAACAATAATTATCTTTTTTTGCTTTGAAGGACTTATCATCTCGCTCTCTCCCTTATTAACTTATAAATATCATTTAAAGATAGTTTGACAGATGGACTCATAGTTAAAGATAAATATGCAGACTTTATAAATGAGCCTTTAGCACCAGAAGGTTTATTTTTTATAATTTCATCAAAAACTGCCAAAACATTCTCAAAAATATACTCAGATGGAAAAGATGACTTGCCAACAGGCAAATGTAAATTTCCACTCTTATCAAGCTTATATTCTATTCTTCCTTTCTTTAATTCACTAACTACTTGTTTTATTTCGTTCGTAACTGTTCCTGTTTTTGGAGAGGGCATAAGACCTCTTGGTCCTAATATCTTACCCAATTTTCCAAGCTCAGGCATTACATCAGGTGTTGCTACAACAGCATCAAAATCAAGCCAACCTTCTTTTATTTTTTCTAAATACTCACTATATCCAACATAATCCGCTCCCGCTTCTTTTGCTTCTTTCTCTTTTTCTATATCCCTAACAATAACAAGAACTCTAACAGTTTTACCCCTACCATAAGGAAGAACAACAGCACCTCTTAAAATTTGATCAGCTTTCGTAGGATCAAGATTTGTTTTTATTGACAATTCAACAGTTTCATCAAATTTAGCACTTTTTAAGCTTTTAACAATTTCAATAGCTTCTTTTAGTGGATATTCTTTTGTTAAATCAAACTTTTTAAGTAATTCTAAATATCGCTTTCCATGTTTAGCCATGTTTTAATCCTCCACAATTTTAATACCCATATTCTTAGCAGTTCCTTCTATAATTCTCATAGCAGCTTCTATGTCATTGGTGTTTAAGTCAGGAAGTTTCATTTGAGCTATTTCTCTTAATTGTTTTCTTGTTATTTTACCAACAACTTCATGCCCAGGTCTATGTGCTCCAACTTCAATTCCAGCAGCTTTTTTAATTAAAAATGAAGCAGGTGGTGTTTTTACAACAAACTCATAAGTTCTATCTTTATATATCGTTATTTCAACAGGCAAAATCATACCCATTTTATCTCTTGTAGCATCGTTAAATTTCTTAACAAAATCCATTATATTAACACCATGTTGTCCAAGAGCAGGACCAACAGGAGGAGCAGGTGTTGCCTGACCTGCGGGCAATTGTAATTTAACCTTAGCAACAACTTCTTTTTTAGTAGCCATATAAACCTCCTTTTTATGTTAAACTTTCAACTTGTATAAAATCAACCTCAACTTCACTTGGTCTGCCAAATATCTCAACTTTAACTTTTAACTTCCCTTTCTCTTTATTAACATCTATAACTTCTCCTTCCATATTCTTCATAGGACCAGCAACAATTTTAACCTTTTGACCTTTAAGAAATGGTGTTTTTTCCTCTTTTTTCCTATTTTCTAACTCAACAATTTTCTCTATATAATCTATTTCATCTTTTGAAAGTTTTAAAAATGTCCATCTAACTGAGGAACCTTTTTCACTTTTCTCCTCTTCTTTTTTAAGTAAGGCTTTTATTCCAGCAGCTTTTGATATAAGATCAACAAGGTCTGGGTCCTCTTCCATTTCAACGAAAATATAACCTTTATATATAGGCTTCTCTAAGGATATTCTTCTTATACTATTTTTGATATTTCTAACTTTTTCCATTAGTTTAGAAGGAACTAAAACCCTACTTACTCTATCTTTTAAATCCATATTTTCAATAAGCCCTTTTATAATCTGCTCTGCCCTTTTTTCTCTACCCGCTCTTGTGTAAAAAACAATCCAAACTTTCTCTCTCTTTTCCATAAAACTATCCTCCAAAAACTCTTATAATATATGCTATAATTTGAGAAACAATAAAATCAATAGAAAATATGTATATTGAAAGAATTATTGAAACAATAAAAACAGCAGAAGTTCCAGCAATTATTGATTCTTTTGTTGGAAATGTTAGTTTTTTCGTCTCTTCAATAGATTCAGATAAAAATTTAGGAAAGCTTTTTAATGCTTGTAGAAGTTTTTCCATAGTTTTAAACCTTTTTCTCGTTGTGTTCTGTATGTTTTTTACACCATTTACAATACTTCATTAAACTTAATTTCTCCTTTTTATCTCTGTTTTTTGTCGTCTTATAATTTCTTCTACCGCAAACTTTACATTCCAAAGCTACTACAATACGCATAAGCGAGACCGGAGGGACTTGAACCCCCAACCTGCGGATTTGGAATCCGCCGCTCTACCATGTTGAGCTACGGTCTCATCAGCAAGTGCGAAAATTATAAAGCATAAAGAGAAAAAATAAAACCCACCAAAAAACTTTCAATCTTTTTTCCAGAATGGTTTCCATTCTACTCTCTTGGAATACTTTGGTCCAAAAACCCCCCTTTGACAAACTCGCTCATATTTTCTTACTACTAAGTAATTCTTCTCAATAGAATAACAATTTTCCTCTAAAAATAGCTTGTAGATTAACCACATTCCACTTATTATTATGATAATTACCAAAATTAACCTCAAAATTAAGAACATTAAAAAGTTTCATAATTATAAAGCATTTTAACCTTGTGCCTTGTCCAATAATTAGGTCCCCAATCAGACCTCTCATTAAATCAACATTTTCAATTCATCAAATTTAATTAGTCAATTTAAATTTAATAACTCATTCATTTCCAATAATTTGAAATTTAAACTATCTTACCTCTATCGTTTTTTCAACAAAAATTACCAATTTTTAAAATTTAATCTGTCATTTTAATTTTTATAAACTCTTCATTTCCAATAACTTGAATTTTTGACAAAATTTTCGCTTAACCTAAAAATTTCTTCTTTTGAAGATTTTTTAATTGTTAAAAATTAAAGAAAAATATATTTAAAACTAAATTTTCATAATCCGTTTATTTGTTAAACTTTTTCAATATACTTTCATAATTTGTCTGAATAATGAAAATTAGTTATAGCCTTTAATGCCGAAACCTATATGAAAGTTAATAAATACTTACCAAGTTTTAATTTGTTTGAATTAAAGTTTTTCTATATCAGAGCTTCATTTGATAGTGTTCGGAAACCTACTTTCAAAA
>JAVVGK010000010.1:0-26008 GCA_032249175.1 Candidatus Hydrothermia bacterium
TTTCTTGTCTTTCAAATCCCTTCTTTTATTGCTTGCCATATTTTTTCATTCTCTTGTGCTTGTTTTTCAAAGCCCTCTTTCATATCTTTTCTCATTTCTTCAATTGCTTGCCAAATCCTTTGGTTTTCTTTCTCTTGCCTTTCAAATCCTTCCTTCATATCTTTTCTTAATTCTTCAATAGCTTGCCAAATTCTTTGATTTTCTTTTTCTTGTCTTTCAAACCCTTCCTTAATAGCCTGCCATATCTTTTCATTCTCTTGTGCTTGTTTTTCAAATCCTTCCTTCATATCTTTTCTTAATTCTTCAATAGCTTGCCAAATCCTTTGGTTTTCTTTCTCTTGTCTTTCAAATCCCTCCTTGATAGCTTGCCATATCCTTTCATTTTCTTTTTCTTGTCTTTCAAATCTTTCATTCATAGTTTGCCAAGTTTTTTCAATAGATTGCCATATTCTTTCATTATCCTTAATAACAGCATTTATAACTTCTTCAATAAGAATAGTAAATGCTTCTCTCATTATGTCTCTATGTTCAGGCGGTAATTTTTCAAAAACTCTATTTAATTTTTCTATCATAGTTTGATAATTTTAAAGGATTATTGAAACATTTATTTTATTGATTTTTGAAAATTTCATATTGATAAATTTGGTTCAGCAGTTATACTAAAATCACTTCTATATCCTTTTTTTAATCTATAAGCGCCAGCTACTCCTATCATTCCCGCATTATCAGTACAAAACTCGGGGAGAGGAAAATAAACTTCATTTATATATTCTTTAAATTTTTCTCTTAATCTACTATTTAAAGATACACCCGCCACAACAGCAAGCTTTTCAATTTTAAAATCTTCAATAGCTTTTAATGTTGTATTTAATAATATATCAATAAGTGCTTCTTGATAACTTGCGCAAATATCAGGCAAATGAGAATTTATAAAGTTTTCATCTTTATCACTTAAATATAATTTTAAGGCAGTTTTAATACCACTAAATGAAAAGTTATATTTACCATATTTAATTTTTGGAATTTTAAATTTTATGAAATTTCTGTTTCCTCCTTTTGCTAATTTATCAATATACGGACCACCAGGATAAGGTAAGTTTAACATTTTTGCCCCTTTATCAAATGCTTCTCCGACAGCATCATCTAAGGTTTGACCTATAAGTTTATATTTTAAGAAATCTTCAACTATTAAAAGCTCAGTATGACCACCTGAAACAATTAAACATAAAAACGGAGGCTTTAATTCTCTATTATTTATAAAAATTGAAAATATATGACCTTCAAGATGATTTATACCAATAAATGGCTTTTTAAGAGCTTGTGCTAATGTCTTACCAAATACGATACCAATTAAAAGTGAGCTTGCTAAACCTGGTCCATAAGTAAAAGCAATTCCTTCAATTTCATTCAAACTAACTTCATTTAGAGCTTTTTTGGTAAGCTTGTCAATATATAATATATGTTCTCTTGCAGCAATTTCAGGAACAACACCACCAAATTCACTATGAGATAATTGCTGTCTTGTTAATTGAATAATGACATCAAAATCATTAACAATAGCAACAGATGTTTCATCACAAGATGTTTCAAATGCTAAAACTTTCATAAAGTTTTTATACTAATAATTAAACCATCACCAATTGGAAGAAATGAGCTTATAAAATCATTATCTGAAAAAATTAACCTATTAAATTCTCTTATAGCTTTCGTTTCTTCTGAATTATCATTTTTGTCCAAAACTTTATTATGCCATAGTGTATTATCTGAAATAAATACACCTCCAACTTTTAACTTTTTCTTTACCATGCTTATTATTTTAGGATATTGTTTTTTGTCAGCATCGTTGAAAATTAAATCAAACTCCATTTTTATTTCGCTTAATAAATTTAATCCATCTCCAATATATGTTTCTATTTTATTTTCAAGACCAACAACCCTAAAAAATTCCCTTGCTAATTCAAGATTTTGAGACCTATAATCAGTAAGATATATTTTTTCAAGATATTGATTATATAATGCTATCCACATAGCAGAATAACCAAAACCTGAACCAATTTCAAAAACATATTTTGACTTATTAGCTATTGATATTAGAGATAAGAACCTTGCTGATAGCCTATTTAATATAGGAAAATTCATTTTCTTTCCATAGTTTTCCATTTCAATAATAATGGGATGAATTTGTTGAAGACTTTCAAGCTCAAAAAGATAATCTAAAAGATTCATATTGAAAATTTTAAAGTGCGTTGTTCTGAAATTAATTGCGTTGTCTAATCATTCTGGAGCTATTAAAAATGCCCATTTTTATGTCTCGGAGGGCTTCGCTCCGCTCCCCTTAAATCACCCAAATTAAATCAATAGTTTCAGAAGATCTTTCATAACTTATTTGTTATCAATAACTTAACACTATTTATTGGACAAAGCTATAAGGCATATGAAATTAAACAACCTTAAAATTTCATAAATGATAATTGCCCAAATAAATTCCAAGAACTTAATCCATAACTTTGAAAAATTTAAGCAAAAAACAAAAACTGATATTATTCCTGTTCTTAAATCTAATGCTTATGGTCATGGAATAAATGAAATTTTTAAAATTCTAAAAGATAGGGTTAAAAAAATTGCGGTTTTTGATTTGGATGAAGCATTAACATTAAATTTTAAAAATACGCTTATATTAAAACCAATTTACGATGAAGATGAAATTTACTTAGCATATAAAAATAATTTTATTTTTAATTTATGCTCTTATAGACAACTTGAAATTATAAAGAGACTGAAAATAAAACCAAGAGTTGAAATTGAAATAGATACAGGAATGAATAGAACAGGAATATGGTATGAAGAATTTGAAAAATTTTATAATGATGTTAAAAATTTTGTTAGAATTGAAGGTGTTTATTCTCATTTCTCTAATGCTGATAATGAAATTGATAATTTTAGCCAAATTCAATATGAAAAATTCATTAGTGTTGTAAAAAACTTAAATGTTAAAAAACATATTTCAAATACATCAGCAACATTAAGATATAATTACTATCTTGATTTTGTAAGAATTGGATTAGGATTATATGGAATATATCCTTCTGAATTTTTAAAACAATTCTTGGATTTAAAACCTGTAATGAGTTTAAAATGTGATGTTATTCAAGTAAAATTAGTAAAAAAAGGTGAGACTATTGGCTATTCAAGGACATTTAA
Organism: Candidatus Hydrothermia bacterium; assembly: GCA_032249175.1. GTDB lineage: Bacteria > Hydrothermota > Hydrothermia > LBFQ01 > DSFT01 > DSFT01. Next base: position 3,202 of record JAVVGK010000010.1, read on the forward strand.
AGCAGAAAAAGATATGAAAATTGCTGTTATATCATTCGGTTATGCGGATGGATTTCCTATTGAAGGTAGTAATGTTTTATATGTATTTGCTAAAAACAAATTTAGAAAAGTCCTTGGAAGGATTTCTATGGATAGCTCAGTTATTGAAGGGGATGATTTAAAAGAGGGGGATTTCGTTGAAATTTTTGGAGAAAATATAAATGTTTTAGAAATAGCAAAGAAACTAAATAAAATTCCATATGTAATTTTAACTTCCTTAGGCAATAGGGTTAAAAGAATTGTTATGTAAGCTTTAAAATTTTCAAACCAAACAAAAGGAGGTAAGAATATGAAGATGCTATTTAAATACCTTGTTTATGTTGTAAGCTTTGCCATATTTGGAAAGTTGTATGCTAATGAGAACTTCTCATTCTCAAATGTCAAAAGTCTCTTTATAGAAAATGTTGGTCAATATCCCTCTGAAATTCTCTATTCATCATTTCCTACAAAAGCCTTTGCTTTAAAAGACAGAATTATCATAAATGATATTGAAGTTGTCTTTAAGAACATAAATGAAAATGTAAAAGTAAAAGGAAGAGATATGGAAATAGCAACATTTAACTATTTCAAGGGCAAAAATCCAGATAATTGGAAAACAAATGTTGTCTCTTATTCAAAAGTTATATATGAAAATCTTTATAAAAACATAGATTTGATATTTACAGGGCTAAAAGGCAATAAAATAGAATTTCAATTTATAGTAAAGCCAAAGGCGAATGTTAATGATATTGCTTATGAAATAAATTGTAAGGAATGTGAGATAATAAATAAAGGAAATGAGATTTTAATAAAGAAAGAAGGAAAGGAGATTTTATCAATTGAAAATCTAAAAGCATATCAAGGTGCTGATGAAATTGAAATATCTTTTAAGAATAAGGGAAATATAATAACTTATGAAGTTGGGAAGTATAATAAAAATGAAATTTTGATAATAGACCCTGATTTAAGCTCACTATTGGCTTCTACATATCTTGGAGGAAATTATGTTGATTATGGTCTTTCAATTTATGTAGATAATAGTGGATATGTTTATGTTGCTGGTGGAACAGGCTCATCAGATTTTCCTACAAGTAGTGGTTATGATAATAGTTTTAATGGTGGTTTTCGTGATGTCTTTATATCAAAGTTTGATAATTCATTAAGCACTTTAATTGCTTCAACATTTCTCGGTGGAAGTAATGATGAATCTGCCTCTTCAATTTATGTAGTAGGCGGATATGTTTATGTAACCGGTTTTACTCGCTCTTTAGACTTTCCTATATCACCTTCTGCTTATGACAATACCTTAGATGCAACGGATGTATTTGTATCAAAGCTAAATAATTCATTAAGTGCTTTAATTGCTTCAACATTTCTTGGTGGTAGTTCTGATGATGAAGCTTGGTGTATTTCAGTAGATGCAAGTGGAAATGTTTATGTAGCAGGAAGAACAGCTTCAGCAGATTTCCCAACAACACCCTCCGCTTATGACAATAGTCATAATGGAGTATGGGATGTATTTGTATCAAAACTAAATAATACACTAACTTCTTTACTTGCTTCAACATATCTTGGAGGAAGTGCATTTGATGCTGTTCATTCGCTTTATATTGATGGAAGTGGAAATGTATATGTAGTTGGTGAAACTTCCTCTTCCGATTTCCCAACAACACCTTCTGCCTATGATAACACATATAATGGGCCGGGTGATGCCTTTATATCAAAGTTTAACAGCTCATTAAGCACATTAGATGCTTCAACATTTCTTGGCGGAAGTGGTGGCGAAAGTGCATTTTCAGTTTTTGTAGATCAGAGTGGAAATGTATATGTAGCTGGTAGAACTACTTCATCAGACTTTCCCACAACACCTTCCGCTTATGACAATAGCCATAATGGAAGCGCTGATGCTTTCATTTCAAAGTTTGATAATTCATTAAGCACATTAATTGCTTCAACATTTCTTGGTGGAAGCGGTTTTGAAGAAGCTATTTCTATATTTTTAGATTCAAACAAAAATGTTTATGTTTCTGGCACAACTATTTCGTCAGACTTTCCAACAACACCCTCCGCTTATGACGATAGCATCAACGGAGGTGGTGATGTCTTTGTATCAAAACTTGATAGCTCATTAAGCTCCTTAATTGCCTCAACATATCTTGGTGGAACTAACGATGACTATGTGCGGTCTCTTTTTGTTGAACAAGATGATGAAGTTTTCGTATGTGGTTATACTCGCTCAACAGATTTTCCAACAACACCATCCGCTTATAACCCTAGCTTTAATGGAGGCAGTTGGGATGTTTTCGTATCAAAATTTAATAACTCATCTATCTCAACTTTTGAAAATAACTTAACAAACACATTCAAAATCTTTCAAAACTCCATTATTTTCAATATAAAAACACCATCTTATATTGGAATAAATATATATAATCCAAGTGGAATGTTAATTAAGAGAATTTCTTATGGATTTGTAGGAATTGGAAATTATGAAATTAAGTTAAATGATTTGAAGAAGGGTGTTTATATTCTTAAAGTGAGAGTTGGGGAGGAAGTTAAGGAAGTAAAACTTATTAAGCAATAGTTTATTATTAAGGGGGCAAAAGCCCCCTATTTGAATAAATAATTTCAAATAAAATAACGATAATTAGTAAAACTGCCAGTAAATTACTAATATCTTTTACTTTTGGAAGTTTATCATTTTGAATTTCATAATAATAATTTAAGCTTTCTTTTCTATCAACATTTGAGCAAATAACAATTTTATCCTCATCTGAAACATAAAATCCAACATCATTTATTAAAATACTATTAGTTTGAAAAATTGCTCCATCAGGTGTTCTAATTCTTATAGGTTTATCAAAATTAATTCTTTCAGAAGGACTTGAATAATAAATTTTATAGTTTCCAATTAAATTGCTCAAAAAATTCTCAAACCAAAGCGTAAGTTTTGGATTTAATAACAACTCTTTAACATCTATACCAATTAAAATTAAATTATCCTTTTTATAAATAATGTCCTTTGAAAAATAAAGCATTACACTATCAAGAACAACACCATTAAAAATAAAATTTCTTTTTATTTCAAATGGAACATCAAAATTATCAAAGAAAACAATAACTTTTGAATTTGGATTTAAAATACTTTTAATTGGAAAATTTCTTTGAGCAATAAATATAAATTCATCACCCTCATAAAATCTAAAAATAGAATTTAGGAATAAAAAAAGCATTTTATAATCTGTTTTATCTGCGAAAATCCTTGCTTTTATTGCTTTTGATGGCTCAAAGAAAGCATAATAATAATTATCATAATCTAAACTATCTAATGGTAATAATTTTAATTTTAAAAATCCTTTTTTTACATTTAAATTTGTAATTTTTGTGATGGTATCAAAAATTGGCTTTAAATAAATAAGTTTCTCATCTTCATAAATTTCAAGATTTCCATTTAGTTTTGTTTTTACTATTAATGTGTCTGAAATTTGTTTAACATCAATAATTGCTCTATTTTTTGAAACTTCACCAATTTTATATTTTCTATAATTTTCAAGGGATAAAAAGTTGCTTTTTTGAAAATCACTAATAACAATTGAATTATCTAAATCTAATTTTTTGAAAACTTCATAATCTAATGTAGAAAGCATTTGATTTGGCATTTTCTCATAAATTTTATCAGAAATATATAACTTCTTGATATTTGGATAATTGTTTAAAATTTTTTCAATTTTTTCTCTAAATGGCTTTACACTTGCTGATACATCTACAATTATTAAAGAAGGCATTTTTTCAAAGCTAATATATGGTCTTGAAAGCAAAAGAATGATTAAAAGAATTATTAAAACTCTTAAAATTATCAAAATTAGATCAGAAATTTTTTTAAATCCTCTCTCTTCCTCTTTTATAACTTTTAAAATAAATATATTTGGAAAAGGCTTTTGTCTTCTTATAATGTTAAAAATCAAATGAATAATAATTGGAGCAATTACCAAAGGCAAAAGAAATAAGAAAAAAGGATATGAAAAGTTCATTCTTCTGTAAGCTCAATTAATGTTTTAAAGTATTCTTTGGGGTCTAAAAATAGAACTTTTTTAGCAGTTATTCCTTGCTGAATATCAGTTATACATTTGAATTTTTCCTTATATTTTTCAATATTATTAACTCTTAAAGCAAAATGGTGAATTCCACCTCCTCTTTTTTTTATAAAATTACTAATTTCAGAATTTTCACTTATTGGTGAAATAATTTCAATTTTAATATTTTCAAGTTTAAAAATCCCAACAATTATTCCTCTATTTTCATCTTTTTCAATTTCAGGCTCAACTCGTAATAATTCTTTATAAAATTCAATAGCTTTATTAAAATTTTCAACTGCAATAGCAATATGATCAACTTTCATAAAACAATAACTCCTTCTTCAACGGGCTCAAAGTGAGAAATTTTCATCCAAAAACTTGCTCTTCCTTGTGTTATTGACCTTAATTGAGTAGCATAACCGAAAATTTTTCTAAGTGGAATAATTGCTATAACTTTTTGTAAAAATTCACTATACTGCTCTATGGATTTTAAATGAGCACCTCTACTTGATAAATCAGATGTTATATTTCCAACAAATTCAGGAGGTGTTATAATTTCAACTTCAACAACAGGCTCTAATAATATACCATTAGCTTTCTTAAATCCTTCTTTAATACCTTTTAAAACAGCTAATCTTAATCCAAGTGATGTTGTCCATTGATTTAAAAAAACATCTTCTATAATAATTTCAACATCTACGACAGGATAACCTGCTATTGGACCATATCCAAATGCTTCATTTATACCACTTTCAATAGCTTTGATAAATTCATCATTTAAATTAACTAAAATTTTATAACTATTTCCACTTCCTCTTTCCTTTGGAATAATCCTTATTTTTACTTTTCCAAAATGCTTACTCCCACCAATTTCTTTTTCCTCCTCAGAAATAATTTCAACTTCATTTAAGACTGTTTCTCTATAAGTGACTTGTGGTTTTCCTGCCCTAACAGGAATTCCAAAATTTCTATTTATTCTGTCAATAATAATTTCAAGATGTAATTCTCCCATTCCTGATAATATCATTTGTCCTGTTTCATTATCCTTTTTTAGTCTTAAACTTGGGTCTTCATCTAATAAAAATTTTAAAACTTCTTCAAGTCTTTCTAAATCCTTACTTGATTTTGGCTCAATAGCAATAGAAACAACGGGATCTGGATATTCAAGACCTTCAAGTTTAATAGGCTTTTGAATATCAGATAATGTGTGACCTGTTAATGTGTTTTTAAGACCTACAATTGCTATTATTTCACCTGCTCTTGCCAAATTTATCGCATTTTTTCTATTTGAATGCATTAAATAAATTCTTGTTGCTCTTTGCTCTTGATTTGTATTTACATTTAAAATTTTTTGATTAACTTTTATAGATCCTGAATAAATTCTTGTATAAAATAATTCTTGAAGACTTTCAGGATCTACTTGAACCTTAAACACAAGACCACAAAAAGGCTCATTTTCAGATGGATATCTAATAATTTTTTCGTTTGTTATGGGGTCTATTCCCTCAATTGGAGGAAGGTCAATTGGAGAAGGTAAATAATCAATTATAGCATCAAGCAAAGGTTGAATTCCTTTATTTCTAAATGCTGCACCAATAAGCACAGGAACGAATTTTAGTTCTAAAACAGCTTTTCTTAAAGCATTTTTAATAATTTGAGGATTTACAAATAAATTTTTCTCATACTCTTCAATAATTCTTTCATCAATTTCAGATAAATTGAATATAATATCTTCATAAAATTTCATTTGCTCTTGATTAAATTCTATATCTTCAATTCTATAATTTTGTCCAATTTCGTCAATATCCCAAATATATGCCTTTTTTTCTATCAAATCAATAACACCAATAAATTCATTTTCAATTCCAATTGGATATTGAATTAGAATTGGTTTTATTGTTAATCTATTCTTCATTTGCTCAATTACTCTAAATGGATTTGCTCCTATTCTATCAAGTTTATTTATAAATGCTATTCTTGGGACTTTATATTTATCAGCTTGATGCCAAACTGTCTCACTTTGTGGCTCAACACCCTCAACTGCTGAAAATATAACAATTAATCCATCAAGAACTCTTAAACTTCTTTCAACTTCTATTGTAAAATCAACATGTCCAGGTGTATCTATGATGTTTATTCTATAACCTTTGTAATATGTAGTAACTGCTGCTGATGTTATCGTTATACCTCTTTCCTTTTCTTGAATCATCCAGTCCGTTGTTGCTGTTCCTTCATCAACCTCTCCAATTTTATGAATTCTTCCTGTGTAAAATAAAACTCTTTCAGTAGTGGTTGTTTTTCCTGCGTCAATATGCGCAGCAAAACCTATATTTCTAATTTTACTAATATCGTAATTTTCATTCATAAGGTTTTAAAATTTTAAAGTTTGAAGAGGCATTAAAATTTTCAAAGTGAATAATAAATTAAATCTAAAAGTTAAAGTAAAAAATTTTGGTCCTGTAAGTAAAGGAGAAGTCATTATTAAACCTCTTACTATATTTATAGGACCTAATAATTCGGGTAAGTCTTATATTTCTACACTTATCCATTCTATAATTAAAAATTTTGAAGAGTCAAGGTTTGAATTTCGTCTTCATAGAAATATAAATATAATTGACAAATATCTTTCAGAACTACAAAACATAGTTGGAAATATAGAAAATGGTAAGGTAGTGGAAATTCCCCAAACCTTCATCAGAAAGTTAGCAAAAGAAGTTTATAAGAAAGTATATGAGGAAAATTTAGGCAAAGAAATTCAAAATTATTATGCTTGCTCATTAAAGGATTTAGCAAAAATTGGTGAAAATTCATTTGATTTGGAAATTAATTATGAAAGTGATGATATATTTTTAAAACTAAAAGATAATGAATTAAAAATTCAAAAATCTCCTAAAATTGATGAAAATTTAAAATTGACTGTTAAGTTTGAAATAGCTAATTTTCCTTTTTCTCCTATTATAGAAATTATTGACAGAGGTAAAGTATTAGTTAGATTAAGCAAAAAATCAGAAATTCAAGAAGCTCTTATATCTTTAATAGGTGAGATAGTTTATAGCCTTCTTCAAAGGTTATTAAAAAGCTTAATAATAGTAAATAGTTATTACCTTCCCGCTTCTAGGTCAGGTATTATACAGATATATAAGATACTGTTAGCCTCAATTTTAAAAGAAATAACTTCAAGAGAAGAATTTATTCCAAAAACCATTTATGACTTTTTATTACCTTTAATTTATATTAACACATACAAAGAAATAAAAAGTCCTACTTACAACATTGCTGTTGAATTTGAAAAGGAAATAATCAGTGGAGAAATTAAAGTAGTTAGCTTAGAGAAATTCGCTCTCCCAGAAATTGTTTATAACTTTGAAAATACACAAATTCCATTACATAGGGCTTCCTCCACTATCTCAGAATTAGCACCACTGTTTATTTACTTAAAATATATAGTTAGACTACCTGGTGTTTTGATAATAGAAGAGCCTGAAGCACATTTACATCCTCTAAATCAAAGTAAATTAGCAAAATTATTAGTAAAACTAGTAAGAAGTGGTCTTTATTTAATAATCACTACTCATAGTGAGTATTTATTAGGGCAAATAAATAATTTCATTTCTTTAAGTAAAATTCCTGAAAATTTAAGGAAAGAAAAATATCGTAGCGAAGATTATTTGAATATAGATGAAGTTTCAGCTTATGTATTTGAATATGATGAAAAAAGTAAAGGTTATATAATAAAAGAGCTTGAAATAACTGAGGAGGATGGAATTAGTGAAGAAGAATTTATTAAAGTTCATGAAGCTTTGTATGAAGAAACATTTAAAATTCACAAAGATTTAGAATCAGGATTTTAACTAATTTATGTCTTTTATAGAGTGTATAAGAGAAAAATTTGGAAATAGTGCAATAAAACATTGTAAAGAAAAAGGTTGCAATTTAAATCTTGAAAACATAAGAAATCATATTATATTGAAGGGAGAAAAAATTTGTAGAAATCGCAAGATATGTGATTGTATTATTTTTATAGAAAGAAATGGGAAAATTATTGTTGTTATTGTAGAGTTAAAGAGCAGAACTGTTCATGTTAATAAAGTTATACAAAAACTCCAGAATGCCTTACAAGTGGCTTCACAAATTTTAAATTCATGTAATAGTGGAAACTATAAAGTAGATTTTTTTCCTATTGTTTTGGCTAAAAGGTGGATAACTATTGAAAGTAAAAGACTAACTGATGAAAGAATAAAATTTAGAAATAAAAATTATTTAATTTTACCTAAAAGTTGTGGAACTCCTTTACATCAGGTCTTAAACAATTCTTAAATTTCTCCTAAAATTTAAACTCCTTCAAAAACGTTTTTATTGAAAAACCTTCTGGAACTTGATAAATAATTTTATAACTCTTTAAATCCAAAATATCACTATTATGTAAAGCACCTTTTGATATAAAGAAGAATTCACAACTTTCAATTCTTTTCCTATAAACATATTCTTCAATTGGAAATTCACGAGAGCAAACATTCTTTAAACTATAAACCATTTTGTAAGTTTTATCTTCAATAGTTAATCCCCAAATATCCAATATAAATTTATAAATCAAAATAATAAGCTGTAAGCTAAAAAGTAAAACTCCTATTTTTCTAAAAAATTTATTCTTTTCAAGCAAAAAACCAGCACTTAAATTTAAAATAAAATTTGAATATAAGCTTCTTAAAGGAAATGGTGGGAGAATTGAAAAATTGTAAAAAATTGGAATTAAAATGCCAAGTATATATAATAGTCCAATATGAGAAAAAAACCCAAGAAATGAAAATGACGTTTGATAAGTTATATTTTTATAAAATTCAAAAAGACTTGAAGCATTCGTTCCAAATTTTCCAAAAAATAAAAATTTTTGATAATCAAAAAAGAAAATGTAATAAATAAAAGAAAATACAAGAAATGTAATTAAAAATTTTATTAAGTGTTTCCTATTGAAAAACAATATAATAAAAAGCCAAGACAAAAACTGAATTTTAAATCCAAAAATTGAAAATGAGAAAGATATAGCACTTAAAATAGGCTTATTTCTTAAAGATAAATAAAGGGAAATTAAAGCAAATAAAAATGCTAAATTATCAGGACGAATTTTAAGACTTGAAAATAACATATATGGTGAAATAACACTTGAAAGAAGAATAATACTTTTTGTCCAATTTGAAAAATTAAAAACTTTTAAAATTAAGAACATAAAAATTATATCTAAAATTCCTATTAAAAAATTCATTATCCAATAAGCCCTAAAATTCATATCAAAAATCATTACCACTAAATTCCAAATTGGAGTTAATTCTGTCGGTGAAAAACCAATAAGATGTTCTTTTAAAAAACTTATATCTTTATATGTCCAAAATAAAGCATCCATATTTGAGCCACCAAGTGAATCATTATAAACAATAGCAAATTCAAATAATATAAAACGAAATAAAAAATTCACTACATAAACAATCAGACAAATAACAAAAACAATAAAAAATTCACTAAACAATTTTTGAAAAATCTGCGAAATAATCAAAAAGGTTTTTAATTGAGCTAATTAAAGCTAATCTATTATTTCTTATTTCTTCATTATCAACCATTACAAAAACATTATCAAAGAAGTTGTCAATATGAATTTTAGCTTTTAGGAAAAATTCAAAAATTTCTTCATAATTTCTGTTTTTCAATGAATTCTCAATAAAATCGCTTTCTTTTAAAATGCGATACAATTTAGTTTCATACTCACTTTCAAATAACTCAGTTTTAATGTCTATTAATAATTTTTTGTCCTTAATAATGTTGTAAAGTCTTTTGTATGCTGTAACTATTTCTGAAAGTTCCTTCGGTCTTTTTTCTTTATAATGCTTTAAAAATTCTATTCTTTTGAAAATTTCATATATATTAGTAGGTTTTGTGGAAATAACAGAAAGAACAACATCGTAATCGTAATTCAATTTTTCAATAAAATAATTTTCAAGCCTTGAATAGATAAAATCTTTAATATCTTGTAGATTGAATTTTAATTCATTTAATAAAATCTCAAAAGCTTCAATGAAATCAAAGTCAATTTGAAAATTTAAAATAATTTCAAATAGCTCATAAGTTGTCTTTTTAAGTCCAAGTGGGTCATAATTTCCCTTTATTTTATATCCCGTAGATAAAATTGATGCTATTGTGTCAATTCTATCAATAATTGAAAGAATTATACCTTCTTTTGTTTTCGGAGATTCTAATAATGTGCTATCATATATAATTTGAACTACTTCTTGATCCTCTCCACTTAATTTCGCATATATACTTGATATATATCCTTCAAGTTCTACAAATTCCTTACCCTCTCTTAAAATACTCGTTGCCAAATCATTTTTATATAACATAATTGCCCTTTTGAGTTTACTTTCATTTAACTTCATTTTGCTAATAAAATAATCACTTAATTTTAGAACTCTTTGAATTTTTTCATAAATGCTTCCCAATCCTTCTAAAAATTGAATTTCTTTTAAATCTTCAAGATATGATATAAGAGGCTTTTTTAAATCATTTTCAAAGTAAAATTTAGCGTCTTCAAGTCTTGCTTTTAGAACTTTTGATAAATTTTTTTTCATCTCATCATTTACAAAATTATTAACAATAGCAATAAATTTATTTGTAATTTTTCCATCTTCAAAGAGGGCTATATATCTTTGATGAGATTTCATAGCGGTAATTATAATTTTATCAGGAAGTTTTAAATAACTTTCATCAAATTCACATAATGCTATAAAAGGATATTCTACAAGTCCATTTATTTCTTTATATAAATTTTCATCAAAATATGGAGAATAATTAATTTTCTTTATTTCTTCAATGATTTTATTAAATCTTTTTTGAGCATCAGCAATAACGAAGTGCTTTTCTAAAACTGATTCATATTCATCAACATTATTTATTTCAATTCTTTTATTTGATAAAATTCTATGGCCATAAGTCCAATTTGAGCTTTTTATATTTAAAAAATTAAATTCAATTACTTCATTTCCATAAATACATAAAATCCACCTAATTGGTCTTATAAACTTAAAATTTGCTCCTTCAAGCCAAAACATACTTTTTTTAACATTAATACTTCTTATTATATCTTCAAATTTTTCAGAGATTAATTCTTTTAATGTTTTGCCTTTTACTAATTGTTTTCCTGCTATATAAAATTTACCATTTTTTTCAACTTTATATAATTCATCAACTGAAACATTTATAGATTTAGCAAATCCAATTAAACTTGATGTTGGTTTCCCTTCCTTAAAAGCTAAATCATAAGGTGGTCCAATTCTTTCTACAAACTTATCTTGTCCCTTTTCTGACAAATGATAAATAATAATTGCAAATCTTCTTGGTGTTGAAAATAATTTATAATTTTCAAATTCAAAGCCTTCATCTTTTAATAATTTTAAAAGTTTTTCTGAAAATTGATTTGTTATTTCTTCAATTTCAAAAGGAGGCATTTCTTCCGTTCCAATTTCCAATAGAAAATTTCTCATTAAGATTTAAAATTTTAAAGATTAGCTTTAAAATTTTCATTATGTTTGAAATAAAATTTAGATTAAGAGAGCATCCGTTTTATAAAGCTTGGGAAAAGGGTGAAATTACTATTCAAAAGCTTTCTGAATATGCTTATTATTGGCAGCGAATTCTAAACGAGTTTTCAATTTCAGATAATTGGATAAAAAACCTTGAAAAGCCTGAAAAATATCCAACTTTAAATGATTTAATTTTACAACTGAATAATATGAATTCTTCTCAATTACTTGGTGCTATTCATTCCTTATTTAAGAAAGAATGTCTAATAAAATTCTACAATTTTAAAGAAAATGATTTAATTTACTTTGATGAGCATATGAAAAATGAGTTTTATTACGGGTTTGAAAAGGGTCAAGAATTATTTTATAGAAGTTTAGATAGATTTATTTAAAATGCTCTTTGAACTTATTGATAAAATAGAGGAAGAGGAGCATAAATTATTAAGGGAAAATGTTAAAAAGTTTGTAAATAGTAAAATAGCTCCTATTTCATCAAAAATTGATAAAGAGGATTATTTTCCTATTGATGTATTTAAAGAGATGGGGAAAATTGGACTTACAGGAATGCTTATTCCTGAAAAATATGGAGGAATTGGTGAAGATGTTTTAAATGCAGTTATTATATTAGAAGAAATATCAAAAGAAAGTCCATCCTTAGCATTATCATTATTAGCACATAGTGTATTGTGTGCTTATCCAATTGTAAAGTACGGAAATGAAGAGCAGAAGGATTACTATCTTCCAAAGTTGGCAAGTGCTGAAATAATTGGTGGTCTTGCTTATACAGAGCCTAACGCTGGAAGCGATGCTGAAAATATAATAACAAAAGCAATTTTAGAAGATGATTATTTTTATATTTCAGGCTCAAAGAATTTTATAACGAATGGCTCTGTTGCTGATGTTTTAATTGTTTATGCGAGAACAGGCGGACAAGGAAAAGAAGGTATAAGTGCTTTTATTTTTGATACAAAAACAGAAGGATTTTATATTTCAAAAAAACTTGATAAACTTGGAATGAGAGGCTCACCTACAGCTTTATTATATTTTGATAATGCCAAAGTTCATAAAAGCAAATTACTTGGTGATTTAAATAAAGGATATTATATGGTAGTAAAAGGTTTTGAAATTGAAAGAATTACAATTTCTGCTATTTCAACAGGAATAGCATTAAAATGTCTTGAATGGATTGTGAAATATAGCAGAGAAAGAGTAGCATTTTCAAAACCTATTAGTGAATTTCAATTAATTCAAGAAAAAGTAGCAAGAATTTCAGCAAAATTAGAAGTTCTAAGAACATATTTATATTTATCAGCCAAATTTTATGACCCTAAGAAAGATAATAGAGTTCAAGCAAGTACATTAAAGTATTTATGTGGTAAGCTTGGTGTTGAAGCAGGACTTGAAGCAATTCAAGTTCTTGGAGGTTATGGATATACGAAAGATTATCCTGTTGAAAGATTAATGAGAGATGCAAAGCTAAATGATATTGGTGCTGGAACTACTGAAATGATGATATTACAACTTGCTAAAATGGTTTATAAACATTTCAAGTGAAAGTTTGGTTTCATTGCTCATCAATTGGTGAATTAAATGCAATAATGCCTTTGATAAAAAAGTTTAATGATAAAATTATATCTGTTTTTACAAAATCAGCTTATGAATATGCTAAAAAGAATTTCTCATATATACCAATTTATAGATATTTCCTTGATAATCCCTTTACACTTAAAAAAATTTTAAAAGAAAACCCTAATATCTTAATAATTGCCGAAACTGAAATTTGGCCAAACTTAATTATAAATTCATACAAAAGAAATATAAAAATTTTTTTAGTTAATGGTAGAGTTTCAGATAGGTCGTTTAAGTTTTATAAAACATTTTTATTTTTCTTTGGAGAAATTTTTAAAAAATTTAATAGGATTTATGCGAGAAGTGAAAGTGATGAAGAAAAATTTAAGTTATTAAAAGCAAGAGATGTTGTGTTTTTTGGAGACTTAAAAATTGATGCGGTTAGTCATAACATTATAAATATAACGAGAGAAGAATTGGGTTTTAGTGAGGATGATTTTATAATAACATTTGGAAGTATTAGAAGTAAGGAAATTGAAAAAATTATTAAAGTTATTGATTATTTTAAAAATTTTAAGTTTGTTATAGCACCAAGGCATTTTGAAAATATTGAAAGAATAGCTTATGAACTGAATAAAAGAAACATAAATTGGTCATTAAGAGTTCCATTTAAGCCTTCAAGGGTTATAATTTTAAATAGTTTTGGAGAATTAAAGAGTATTTATAGGATTTCAGATATATGCTTTATTGGTGGAACATTAGCAGATTATGGAGGGCATAATGCTCTTGAAAGTTTATATTTTAAGAAACCAACGATTATAGGACCTTATTATAAAAACATTAAAAGTTATGTTGATTACTTTAAAAGTAGAAATGCCATTTTTATTGTCAGAGATGAGAATGAAATGATTGAAACAATCAAAATTATTAAAAATAACAAAAGTTTAAAAGATAATATAAGTTTGGTTTGCGAAGAATTTTTTAAAAATCATATTGGTGCTACTGAAAAGATATATAATGATATTTTAAAAAGAATTTAGGGGAAAATTCCTCTTTTTCTATAAACACTTGCTATTCTTTCAATAGCTAAAATATAAGAGGCAGTTCTTAAATCTACAAGGTACTTTTTGGAAGTGTTATAAACTTCATTTATAACTCTAATAAGTCTTTTTTCAAGAGCATTATTTACTTCTATTTCATCCCAATAATAACCCATTTTATCTTGTGTCCATTCAAGATAAGAAACTATTACTCCACCAGAATTAGCCAATATATCAGGAACAATAATAATTCCTCTATTTAGTAGAATTTCTTCCGCTTCAAATGTTGTAGGACCATTTGCTCCTTCAATAATGTACTTTGCTTTTATATCCTTTGCTATTTCTTTTGTAATTTGTTCTTCTTTGGCAGCTGGAATGATTATATCAACATCAAGTTTGAATAAATCCTCATTTGTAATGCTTTCCGCATTTGGATATCCAGAAACTGTTCTTCTAATTTTACCTTCTATATCCTTTTCATAATAGGCATATTTAATTAAATCCTTAATATCTAAACCTTTTGGATTATAAACACCCCCCTGCGAATCGGTAATTCCAACAACAATAGCTCCCATTTCACTTAAAAAGAGAGCTGTATGACTTCCAACATTTCCAAATCCTTGAATAGCTACTTTCTTATTTTTTACATCATCTCCAAACAATTTTAAAAACTCTCTTGTCACTATTGCCACACCTCTACCTGTCGCCTCCTTTCTACCCTTAGAACCGCCAAGATAAACAGGTTTTCCTGTTACAACAGCAGGCTCATTATAACCTTTAATAATACTATAAGTATCCATAATCCAAGCCATAATTTGCTCATCAGTTAAAACATCAGGTGCAGGAATATCCATAGAAGGACCAATTAAGTTTATAATTTCATATGTATATCTTCTCGTTAATCTTTCAAGCTCACCCCTTGACAATTTTGTAGGATCAACCTTAACACCACCTTTTGCTCCACCAAATGGTAAATCAACTAATGAGCATTTGAAAGTCATCCATTGAGCTAATGCTATAATCTCATCCTTATCAACATCTGGCGAATATCTAATTCCTCCCTTATATGGTCCAAGTGCATTATTATACTGACATCTATAACCTTCAAAAATTCTAATTTCACCATTATCCATTTTAACAGGTATATAAACTTCAACAACCCTTTCAGGATAACTTAAAATTTCCTTTATCCACTCTTCCAAATGCATAATTTCAGCAGCTTTATTGAATTGTTTTAGAGCTTCTTCTCTGGGGTTTTTTTCTTCCATAGTCAAAATTTTAAAGTCAAAGTAATTTACCAATAAATCGGCTCAAAATTATATGGTTTAAAATTTGAATATGCTCAGTTTAACCTTGATAAGTTTGACCTGTGGGAGTGGGGAGTATAGCTTTCCCCCATATAAGAGCTATGTGTCTATAAGTGGAGCGAATATGGTGCGCTTTGAATATCCTATAACGAATAATCAAATTTTAGAAGATGGTTTTGAAATCTTTTATGATAATAACACTTTCTATTCAAATTGTCAAGAAGATTATGGCATTATAAAAATCTCATCTAATCCTTCTTCTCCTTATAATGATATATATCCTTATGATGCTATTTATCAAACATCAGATGGTAAAATCCAAATTCATTTTAATAGCTTATATTATAAACCGTATGGTGTTATGAGTGTTAGAGTTTCCATAAGAAATCTAACAGAAAGTCCCATTTCTTTGAATTTTAAGAAATATCTAAAAACTTATTATAATTTTGTAATAAATAGTAGCTTCCAAATATGTTATTCAAGCAATAACTATCGTATAGGACTGACGGAGTTATATCCCATAGGAGGAATGAATATAAATAGTAATACATGCTCATTAAGTTATGCTCTTTTTTTATATGCTAACAGTCAAGTAATTTTAGATTATGGTTATATTATAGGTTCAAGCCTTGATGAGCTATTAGCTTCTAAAAATGCTTGTGCTAGTTGTAGGGCTGTTGTAAGCAATAAGGAGACTAATGAGAAGCTTTATGAAGTAAATGGAAATACTATTATATTTAAATCTGACAAAGTTTTCAAGGTTTATGATGTTCAAGGAAGGCTCATTTATAAAGGCTCTAAATCTGTGAAATTGAGCAGAGGTGTATATTTTATTCATTATTTAGATAGAATATATAAGGAGGTGATAAGATGAGATGGGAGCTATTTAGAGCAGATTGTAGATTATGTGATAGGATGGAAAATATAATAAAATCTGAGTTTCCTCTTGTAAATCTTGAGATTCATAGGGCGAGTGAATGTAAGGATGGAAGTTGCTGTAAAATAGCTGAAAAATATCATGTAAAATGTGTTCCTACACTTGTTATAGATGGCAAAATTATATGTGAAGGCTTGCCTGATGAGAATAAATTAAATGAAATAAGGAGGATTTACTATGAGAACTACAATCCTAGCTGTTGTTAGTGGAATTTTAGGAAGCATCTGTTGTATAGGGATTCCTTCACTTTCAATTTTTAGTGCCTATTTAATGAAATTAGAATTTTTAAGACCTTTATTTTTACTATTAGCCTTTGGATTTTTAGGATATGGGTATTTTAAATTATTTGTGAAATCCAAAATTTGCTGTGAAAAGGATAAATTAAAGTTAATGTTTAATAGAATTTTTCTTATTTTAGCAACAATTTTTGTTGTTTATATTACAATAATTGATTATAAACCTCTAAATGCACAAACGAAGTCTGTAAAAGTTCAGCAAGAAAATGGTTATCCTATAAGTGTTGGAGGCATATCTTGTGCTGATTGTATTGAGCATATAAAGAATGCTTTAATGAAACTTGAAGAAGTTAAAGATGTTTTTTATATTTCAATAAAGGAGGGTTATAAATTTGATGAAAATAAAATAAAGTTAGCTATTGAAAATATAGGTTATAAATATAAAGGTTTGGTGAAATGATACTTGAACCTTGTTGCTCTCCAAATGAAAAATGTTGTATAAAGTATGGAAAAACGAAAAAATTTTTTGGAAAGCAAACATATTATTGTAAAAAACTAAAAAGAAGATTTGTTTATGAAGGCTCTTGGCATAAATATCCAAATGAATTAAAGGAAAACGTTATTGAACTTTATTTAAAAGGCTTTAAGATGAGGGAAATTTCAAGGATTTTAAAAATTCCTTTTTCAACGATAAGGAGGTGGATACATGAAAAGCTATGATTTAATTATAATTGGGGGAGGAGCAGGCGGATTTGCTGCTGCTATTAAATCAAATTCCATCGGAGCGAAAACATTACTTATAAATGATGGACTTGAAATAGGTGGAACATGTGTTAATGTTGGTTGTGTTCCATCAAAAACACTAATTTATATTTCAAATATCATTAAAAAGGCAAAAACATTTAATTTTCAAATAAATTATAATTTTAAGGAAATTATGAATTATCAGCAAGAGATTGTTGAAAATTTAAGAAATAAAAAATATGTTAATGTTATTAAGCTTTTGGAAAATGTTGATTATGTTAAGGGATTTGCTAAATTTTTAAATGAAAATGAAATTGAAGTTAATGGAGAAATTTTTTATGGCAAAAAATTCATTATTTCAACAGGCTCAAAAGTCGCCATTCCAAATATAGATGGCATTAAAGATGTTCATTATTTAGACCATATAAATGTCTTGAAAATCAAGGAAATTCCAAAAACAATAGCAATAATTGGTGGTGGTTATATTGGTTTGGAATATGGTCAATTTTTTAATAAAATGGGTTCAAAGGTTTATATTCTTGAAGCTATGGATAAAATTTTACCATTTGCTGAGCAATCAATTGTAAAAAAACTAATTGAATTTTTAAAGAATGATGGAATTGAGATTTTAACAAGTGTTAAAGTTTTAAAAGTTGAAAAGAAAAATAAAAAAGTTTTAACATTTATTTTAAATAATAATGAGCAGTCAATTGAAGTTGATGAAATCATGATAGCAACAGGGAAAATTCCAAATACAGAAAATTTAAATTTAGAGAAAATAGGTATTAAACTAAATGAAAAGATGGCTATTGTTGTGGATGATTATTTCAGAACAAATAAAGAGCATATTTTTGCTGTTGGAGATGTTATAGATAAGCCATTAAGGCTTGAAACAACTGCTGGTTATGAAGGCACAATAGCGGTTGAAAATGCTCTATTAAATTCTTTTAAAACAATTGATTATAAATTAGTTCCTTGGACAATTTTTACAAATCCTGAATTTTCATCAATAGGACTGACTGAAAAGGAGGTAATTGAAAAATATGGTAAATGTTATTGTAGGATGATTGATTTTGAAAATCTAGCAAAATCATATATTACAAAAAGCACGGGTGCTATTAAGATGGTTGTAAATGAAAATTATGAAATTCTTGGAATTCATATTCTTTCCGAAAATGCAAGTGAAGTTATAAATCAAGGAATTTATATTTTGAAAAATAAAATGAAAGTTCAAGATATAATTGAAACATTACCAATTTTTCCAAGTTTTTCTGAAAGTATAAAACTATGTGCCTTATCGTTTTTTATGGATATTAAAAAATTACCTTGTTGTGTATAAATGAGGTAAGCGAAAAAAATAAAAAAAATTTACACTTTAAAATTTTAGCTGAAATTTTGAGAGAGATTTTTGAGAAAGAAGTATTCTCTAAATTGTTGGATAAAGATATTAGCGAAAAATCATTAGATGAAAGGACTCTGAAACTTTTAAAAGGCAGAACTTTTGAAGCTGAAGATAAGAAAAAAACAATTAAAACAACTTTAAAGTTTTCAGAACCGAAGGATGAAATTTACAAAGCGGAAGAAGGAAGGACACCCTATGACATACTTTGTTATGGTAAGATAAATAACAAAAATTTTAAAATTTTTATTAACAATAAGTTTGGTGATTTATATAGTATTGCTCGCAACGATATTACGACATATAACAATCTTATTAGGCTATATTTAGATATTAGACAGCAAAGATTAAAAAGTAAAATAACTATTGACAAAAATAAAATTTATAAAAGAATTCTTGGAAAAGAAATTATATCTTACGGAGTTTTCGTTTTTGATAGACAAAAAAGAGGCTTTAATTTCTTTCTTTTGGAGGAAATAGAGGAAGAGTTTTATATTAATCCTCAAATATCTAAAATGCCTTCGGACTATTATTCCTTCGTAATTAAGTTGGTAGATGCTATTATTGGTTCGTTAATCAAGAGTAAAGCTTCAATAGAAAGAGAAATACTTGTTCTAAAAATGATAAAAAAGGAAATTTCATCATTAATACAAAATGACCAATAAAATTAGTTTTATTCAAACACCAAGAGAGATTGCTAAATTGATGGTTAAACTATCTAAAATAAAAAAAGATGGTTTAGTTTTAGACACAGGGTGTGGTGATGGTATTTTCCTTGAAGTTCTAAAAGAAGAAGGGTATAAAAATATTCTTGGAATTGAAATTGATGAAAAATTATATAAAGTTTGTCTTTTGAAAAATTTTGATGTTATATTAGGGGATTTTTTAAGCTATAATTTTGATAAAAAATTTGATTTAATTATTGGAAATCCACCTTATGCTCACTTTAATAAATTGCCGAAACAAATAGCGGAAAATGTTAAAAAAATTATTAAAACATCAGAAGGTGATATTTATTATGCTTTTATATTGAAATCAATAGAAATTCTAAATGAAAATGGAGAGTTAATTTACATTACACCTTATCACTTCTTTTACAATACTTATGCCAAAATAGTAAGGGAATATATTTTAAAAAATGGAAAGTTAGAGTTAATTATTGACCTTGATGAAATTCGCATTTTTAAAGGCGAAAATCCTGAAACAATTATCTTTAAATTTAAAAAGGGTAGTTTTGATTTAAATAATGAAAAAATTGAAGTTTTAAATATAAAAACCAAAAATTTAACCTCATTAGAAATAATGAAATCAGCTCTTGAAACTTTAAAAAATAAAAATTCTAATGAAATATGGGATTATAGAGAAATAAGGCATTTTCATAATTCATTTGTTTGGTCATCCTTCAACATTCAAATACCAAAATTTTCATTTATTAAACTTAAAGAGATTGCCAAGGTTGGAGTAGGTCTTGTTTCAGGATTTGATAAAGCATTTTTAATAAATGATGAAAATTTTTTAGAATTAAGTGAAAAAGAAAAACTATTAGTAAAAAAGTTTATAAAAGCTAAAAACTGCTCCCGCTTCATAACAAAAAACTATTATTATTATATTTTAATTGACGACAAAACAAGTGAGGAAGATTTAAAAAATTATCCAAACATATACAAAAAACTATTAGAATTTAAAAGTGAATTAGAAAAGAGATATTTGCCAAAAAATAAAAAATGGTTCAATTGGCAAGCATTAAGAAATTATAATTTCTTAGTGAGAAATTTAGAAAAGAAAAGAATTTATGTTCCAGTTCTTGATAGAAAACCATACAATCGTTTTAGTTTAGGTGAAAGTGGATTTTTACCTTCATCAGATGTGTTATTTATTCAGACATATAATGAAGATGATATTTATTTTCTTTTAGGTTTTTTAAATAGCTCATTTTTTAGAAATTATTATCTTTCTAATGGTGGCAGAAGAGGAGGAAGAATTGCCTTTACTCAGAAATTATTAGAAGAAGTTGAAATTCCTATATTTCCTGATAGTGTAAAGGAAAAGTTAAAATTATTGGTAATGGAAATAATTGAAAAGTTAAGAAAAAATGAAAACGTTTATTATTTAGAAGAAGATTTAGAAGCTTTGATAAAAAATGTTTTGTCTAAATTAAACGACTTTAAAATTTTCAGATGAAAAAGTTAGATAGACCCATCAAGAAAGCTCCAACGATAAGACCCGGATTTGATTACATAACAATTCCTCAAATGGTTGAGAGAGCCTGTAATAAATTCTCAGATTATATAGCTTATAGTATCGTAAGAGATGATAAAATTTATAGTTTAACTTTTGGACAAGTTCATAATCTGATAAAAAAGTTAGCAAGATTCTTAAAGGAACTTGGATATGGAAAAGGGGATCATATTGCAATTCTATCTGAAAATAGACCTGAATGGCCTATTTCTTATTTTGCTATAAGTTGGATTGGGGGTGTTGTTATTCCCCTAGATGCAAGGCTTGACATAAATGCAATTAAATTCATTCTTTCATTTTCCGATACAAGCGGTATTATTGTCTCTAAAAACTTTTATTCTGATATAAAGGATATTAAAGATGAGCTTCCTAAATTAAGAAATATCATTCTTATGGAAGATTTTGATGAAATTTCTAAAAAATTTTCAAGTGGTGTTAATTATGAAAACATTAACTTGGATGATTTACTTGAAATTTTATTTACATCGGGGACAACAGGAGATCCAAAAGGTGTTATGCTAAGTCATAAAAACATTATATCAAATGTTTGTGATATTTATCAAATTATTGATTTTACACCAGAAGATAGATTATTTTCAATTTTGCCAATTCACCATTCTTATGAATGTACAGTTGGAACAATTACACCATTTTATAATGGAGTAAGTGTATTTTATGCAAGGAGTTTAAAACCATCTGAAATGTTAGAGGATTTAAGAATTGCTAAACCTACATATTGGCTGAATGTTCCACTCATATTAGAAAAATTACTCATCAGAATAAACAAGCAAATTTCTGAGCAAAAAGGTGTAAAAAAAATTATTATAAACTTCCTGCCTAAAAAATTTCTTGGTAATCAAATAAAAAAACAGCTTGGTCTTGAAAAAATAAAATATATTATATCAGGAGGGGCAGCATTGCCAAAATGGGTAAGTGAAGGTTTGAGTGTTTATGGTTTGCCTATTATTCAAGGATATGGTCTTTCAGAAGCATCTCCTCTTGTTAGTGTTAATCCTCCATCAAAACCTAAAAATGAAAGTGTTGGAATGGTTATTCCATCAGTTGATGTTAGAATTGTAGATATTGATAGTGAAGGAAATGGTGAAATTTTTGTAAAAGGTCCAAATGTTATGAAAGGATACTATAAGAATGAAAGTGCTACAAAAGAGGTTTTAACAATTGATGGATGGCTAATGACAGGTGATATTGGTTATTTTGACGAAGAAGGTTATTTATACATAACAGGAAGAAAGAAATTTGTAATTGTAACAAAAGGTGGAAAAAATGTTTTTCCTGAAGAGATTGAAGAGAAATTAACAAAAAGCATATACATAGAAGAGGCACTTGTTTTTAGTCCCGATGACGAAAATATTCAAGCAATAATTTATCCAAATCTTGAAGAAGTCAGAATAAAACTTGAAAAAATGGGACAAGAATTCAACGATAATAATGTTTGGAATTTAATAAAATATGAAGTTGAAAAAGTTAATGAAACTCTTGAAGCATATAAAAGAATTAGACATTTTGCTATAAGATATGAAGAATTTCCAAAAACTACGACAAGGAAAATAAAAAGACACTTATTTAGAGCTTTAAAGTTAAGTAATGACATTAAAGTTTTAAAAGATTAAGAATTATTTACACTGAATATTTTAAAGCCGAAGGATTAATTTCA